>DATFRD010000033.1:0-6145 GCA_035263645.1 Candidatus Dormiibacterota bacterium
ACCTGGTCCTGCTCGGCCGCCGTCTGCGGGTCGGGATCGCTGGCCACGAACGTGTCCATCTGCCGGTCGTCCACGCAGCTGACGGGCGCGCTCCGCGCCACGCCGCGAGGATCGAAGCCCACGATGTCGTAGCAGGCCAGCACCGGCGCGCTGACCACGTCGGTCGCGCGGGCGTAGTCGACGCCGCTCCCGCCCGGACCGCCGGGGTTCAGGACCAGCGAGCCCAACCGGTGCGCGGCGTCGCCCGCCGGGTGGCGCACGACCGCGATGCCGATCTGGGCCCGCTGCGGGTGCGCGTAGTCGAGCGGCACCCGCAGGGTGGCGCACTGGAAGCCGCCGCCGCAGTTCGCCCAGGCCAGCCTCTGGCCGTAGAAGCGGGTCAGCCCGTCGCCCGGAGCCGCCGTGGTTGCGCCCAGACGGGGCAGGGGCAGCGGAACGCGGCTGGTGAGCGAGCAGCCCGCCAGCGCCCACACCAGGAGCAGGACCGCGAGCGGGCCCAGCCGGCCCCATGGCTTTCCCATGCCACCCGACACGATACCGCCTTGACGGCCGGCGACCGCGCTCGCAGAATCTTGCATAAGTGAGCGTCCACTTATGACCGCTAGCAGCCCCTCCCGGATCCGCCTGCCGGCCTCGGAGCGCCGGGCGGCCATCCTGGCAGCCGCCAAGGGCGTGTTCGGCCGCTCGGGCTACCACGCCGCGACGGTCAGGGACGTCGCGGCCGCGGCCGGCGTCTCAGAGGCGCTCCTGTACCAGCACTTCGCCGGGAAGCGCGAGCTGTTCACGGAACTGGTGCGCGCGGCGGCGGAGGACCTCGAGCGCCGGGTGCTCGCCGCCCGCACGCTCGCCAGGGACGACGCGGCGGGCGTGGAGGCCTACTTCGACTTCGTCGAGCAGGAGTCCGAGCTGTATCGCGTCTTCTTCCAGGCGCTGCCCGAGGACCCGGGGTTCCAGCAGCTCCGGCGCGAGCTCTGGCGCCGCTTCACCGGCCTGCTGCGCGAAGCGACCGGGGTCTCGGAGGCGGGGGCGCACGGCCTTGCGGGGATGCTCAACGAGCTGGCCCTCTGGTGGCTCGAGGAAACGCGGCTCACGAAGGCCGAGATGATCACGCGCGCGGCCCGCTACGCACGCGCCCTGTGCGGTACGGAGGTGGACGATGGAACTGCAGACGCGGACTGAGCGCCTCGATCCGCAGCTCGAGCGTGTGGCCAGGGCCAGCCTGAAGGAGCTGGGCGACATCCGCATCGACGACGTGCTGCTCTTCATCGACCGCGGCCTGGAGAACATGCCGAGCTACCTGGACCTGTATCGCCGGTGGGAGCGCCAGCAGTGGGCCGTCTCCGACCTGGACTTCGAGCCCGACCGCCTGGCGTGGCAGGAGGCAAGCGACCTCGACCGGCAGGCGACGCTCTGGTCGCGGCGCCTGTTCTTCAACGGCGAGGAGCGGGTGACCGCCACTCTGGCTCCGTTCGTCTGGGCCGCGCCTCGACCCGAGATCGAGATCTTCCTCTCCACCCAGATGGTCGACGAGGCGCGTCACACAGTGTTCTTCGACCGCTGGTGGCGCGAGGTCGTGGGCACCGACCGGGACGACCTCGCGGGCCTTCTGGAGATCGTGCGGCCCGAGGCCAGCGAGGGCTACAACACCCTCTTCTACGACCGGCTGCCGAGCGTGGCCCAGCGCATGGCAACCAACCCGCGGGACGTGGACGCGTTCATCGAGGGCGTCACCATCTATCACATCGTCGTCGAGGCGACGCTGGCCCTCACCGGCCAGCGCTTCGAGCTGGAGGCGCTGCGCGAGCAGGGGCACACGTCGAGCGGCTTCTATCAGGGCTTCACGGCCGTCGCCAGGGACGAGTCCCGACACGTCAGCTTCGGCATCAAGGTGCTGCAGGAGGCGGTGCGGGAGGACCCGGACCGGTTCGCGCCCCTGATCCAGCGGACGCTGATCGAGTGCCTGCCGCTGATCTCGGGCACGATCGAGCCGCCGGACCCCCGCTACATCACCGAGTACGGGCACACCCAGGACGAGATCCTGGAGTTCGCCATGAACTCGCTGAACAGGCGCCTGCGCGCAATCGGGATCAACCTGGCGGCCTGACCCCGAAGATGGGCCGGCGGGAGCGTAAGCAAGGGCTTCGCCCGAGCGTGTGAGTCCGTCTTCCCGACGCCGACAGCCCACAGGTAGCCCCGAAGGGACGCACCGAAGGTGCCCCAAACATCCCAGATCAGAGGGGGGGTTCCGGAAGGGGGGGCCCGCCCCCCCTTGCATCAGCGCCGCAGGGCGCGCTCCATCTGGCGTTTCGCGTCGGCCTCGGCCAGCGACTGCCGCTTGTCGTACTGGCGCTTGCCCCGGGCCAGGCCGATCTCGACCTTGGCCCGGTTGCGGGCGAAGTACAGGCGCAGCGGGATCAGGGTGTATCCCTTCTGCCGCACCTTGCCGACCAGGCTGGCGATCTCCTTCGCGTGCAGCAGGAGCTTGCGCGAGCGCAGCGGCTCGTGGTTCACGTAGCCGCCCTGGGCATAGGCGCTGATGTGCACGTTCTCCAGCCACGCCTCGTGGCCGTCGATGCGCACGTAGCCGTCGCGCAGGTTCGCCCTGCCCGCCCGCAGCGACTTGACCTCCGTGCCGGTGAGCACGAGGCCCGCCTCCTGGCGCTCGTCGATGAAGTAGTCGTGGAACGCGCGCCGGTTCACCGCCACGTCCCGGGCCTGGCGATCAGGCACGGGCCGCGACCAGGGTCCGAGCCGGCATCGGCCGGCGGCCGGGCGGCTGGACCTCCTCCACCAGGTAGGAGCCGTTCCCCGCGGCCACCTCCACCCCGTCGCGGCCGCTGCGGAGCACCGTTCCCGGCTGCCCGGCTCCGTCCAGGGGGCGACCTCGCAGCACCTTGACCCGGCTCCCGGCCAGCGGCAGCGTCGCGCCGGGCCAGGGTTGCAGGCCTCGGACGCGCCGATCGATCTCCACCGCCGGCAGCGTCCACTCCAGCTCGCCGTCTTCCCTCGCCAGCTTCGGTGCCAGGGTGGCGGATGCGTGGTCCTGCTCGACGGGCGCCAGCTCTCCCAGCCTGCCGACGGTCTCGATCAGCAGCTCGGCGCCCGCGGCCGCGAGCCGTTCGGCCAGGGCGGCCGCGTCCTCCCGCGGGCCGACCTCGGTCTCCCGGACGGCGAGCACCGGGCCGTGGTCGAGCTGCTCGTCCATGCGCATGATGGTGACACCCGTGACCCGGTCGCCGGTCAGGATCGCGTGGTTGACGGGCGCCGCCCCCCGGTGCCTGGGCAGCAGCGAGGCGTGCACGTTCAGCACGCCACGCGCCGGGATCTCCAGGACCGCGCGCGGGATCAGCTGCCCGTAGGCGACCACCGCGATCAGCTCCGGGGCGAGCGCGGCGAGCCGGGCCACGCTCTCCGGCGCCCGGATCCGCTCCGGCTGGAAGACCGGGAGGCCGAGCTCGTCGGCGGCCACCCTGACCGCCGGCGGCGTCAGGCGCAGCCGGTGGCCAGGCCGGTCGGGCTGCGTGACCACGAGCAGGATGCGGTGCCCGGCGTGGTGCAGCGCTCGGAGCGACGGCACGGCAAAGGGCGCCGTGCCCACGAAGACGACGTTCAGGCCTGCACCGCCTCCGCGAGCCGGCTGCGGGCCTCGTCCTCGTCTCCGTCGCCGGCCTCCGCCTCCTCGCGCTCCACGTCCTCCACCCGGCGCAGCGTCTCCAGCCGGGTCAGGCGGTCGGTGAAGAGCACTCCGTCGAGGTGGTCGAGCTCGTGCTGGAACGCCCGGGCGGTGAAGCCGCTGGCCTTGACTCGGACCTCCTTCCCCTTGCGGTTCAGGCCCTTCACGACGACCGTCTCGAACCGCTCGACCTCGCCGATCCAGCCCGGGAAGCTCAGACAGCCCTCGTACCCGACCTGGCTCCCCTCGCCCTTGACGAGCACGGGGTTGACCAGGCCGTAGTGGTGGTTCTCCTCCCCCTTGACGACGAACACGCGGAGCGCGACCCCGATCTGGTTGGCAGCCAGGCCGGCGCCGGGCGCGGCGTACATCGTCTCCGCCAAGTCGTCCAGCAGCCTCACGATCGATGTGTCGACGCGACCCACCTTCCTGGCCTTCTGGCGCAGGGCCGGGTGATCGAAGCTCAGGATCTCGCGAACGGCCATGGCGTGCACCCGGATTCTACCGACGGCGGGATTGGGCTAATCTCTTCAGTAGTTCGATGGACCCGGCCGAGCTACTCGAGCCCCTCGAGGGGCAGCGCGACGAGACTCTACGGGTGCTTCAGTCGCTCACGCCGGCGGACCTCGAGGTCGTGGTCCGGGGCGATGGCCGGACCGTCCTCCAGCTCCTCTGCCACCTGGTCGACCGGGAGCACGGGGCTAATTTCGTCATCAGCAGCGCGCTGGCGGGCGACGTCGTGCACCTGAGCCAGGAGGACCGGGAGGAGATCGCTCGCTCCGAGTCGGACCCGGCTCCGGACTGGGACCTGGCGCGGATCCGGGCGGAGCTGGCCGAGGTCCGCGAGAGCCTGCGGCGCACGTTTCGGACGATGACGGCCGACGACCTCGACCTCCCGATCCGCTGGCACGAGTGGCCGGCGCGAACGATCCGCACGTCCATCCCCTACATGCTGGAGCACGAAGACAGCCACCTCGACGAGGTCCGCGCGGCGGTGGCCAGGGAGCGGCGCGCGGCGATCTAGAGGTGCGGCCTCGCGGCACGGCGCCCGTCTCTCCGACAATGCTCGCCATGGCGCTTCCCGAGGGCCTCCCGCTGATCCCGACCGCGACGGTCGGCAGCTACGCCCTGCCCGGCTGGTACCAGCTGGCCCTGGAGCACGTGCGCCGCGGCGAGCTGGGCGAGACGGACGTCCGCGAGCTCGTCGAGGACGCTTCCGCCTCGGCCATCGCGGACCAGGAGCGGGCCGGCCTGGACGTGGTCACCGACGGCGAGGTGCGCAGGGCCGACTTCGTCATGGGCTTCTACGACCGGCTCCAGGGGCTCCGCGCGGCCGCGGCCCACCGCCGGCTGGGCGCCTACCTGTACGACTCGACGCCGGTCTACGAGACGCAGGGCCGCCTTTCGGCGCCGGACGGGCTGGGCACGCTGGACGAGCTGGCGTTCGCGTCGGGGCGGACCGCGCGGCTGGTCAAGGTGGCGGTGCCCGGCCCCCTCACGCTGACGAACGCGATCCGGGTCCGGGACGGCTACGCCGGCCGCGCCGACCTGGCCGAGGACCTGGCCGGCATCGTCAACGCCGAGCTCAGGGCGCTGGTCGCCGCTGGCTGCCGGTTCGTGCAGGTGGACGAGCCGTCGTACGCCGCCTACTGGGCGGACGCGGCCGACGGCGTCCGCCTGTTCAACCGCTGCGTCGAGGGCGTGGCCGGGGCGGCCGGGGTGACGCTGGGCCTGCACGTCTGCTTCGGCAACCTGCGGGGCCGTCCGCAGTCGCCGCGGACCTACGCGCCCATCCTCCCCCACCTCCGGGACGCCCGCTGCGACGTGGTCCTCCTGGAGTTTGCCAACCGCGAGATGGCGGAGGCGGAGCTCTGGGCCCGCCAGGACCTGCCGCAGGTCCTGGCGGCGGGGGTGGTGGACGTCAAGAGCTTCCACCGGGAGCGGCCGGACGACGTTGCCGGCCGGCTGCAGCGGCTGCTGGAAGCGGGCGTCCGCCCCGAGCGGCTGTGGGCAGTCCCCGACTGCGGCTTCTGGGAGACGCCGAGGTGGCTCGCCTTCCTGAAGCTGCGCGCGCTGGCGGACGGCGCTGCGCTGGTCCGCAGCCGACTATGAAGGGGCCCCGGGATGACCAGGCCGCCGGGGCCCTCCCGGATTCCGAAGAAGGCGATCGTCTGCCTGGCGGCTTCGTCAACGCCGTGGTCCGGGTGGGATCGACGGTGCGCCGGTCGACCGGCCCGTGGACGCCGGCAGTCCACGCGCTCCTGCGCCACCTGGAGGCGGCCGGATTCGCGGAGTCACCCAGCGTGCTGTAAATCGACAGCCAGGCCCGCGAGGTCCTCACTTTCATCGAGGGGACGCCGCTCGGCTGGACCGACTGGCCCGAGGTGATGCTGGCCGGCGACGGGGTCGTCCAGCTGGGCCAGCTCCTGCGGCGCTACCACGAGGCCGTCCGCGGCTTCCATCCGCCTGGCC
>DATFRD010000034.1:0-27712 GCA_035263645.1 Candidatus Dormiibacterota bacterium
GAGGGGCACCGGGTCCCGATCACGGATTCCCACGCGTACCGGGAGCTCGGCGTCGTCTGGCGGCCGGGCCAGCCCGTCGCGGCGACGACCCGGGTGTTCCTGGACCTGCTCCAGCGCTCCTCCCGGCAGGCGCGTGGAGGCGAGCCGTCCGCGTCGACCGGCGGCCGGCCGCAGGCCGGGTGAGGCTGGCGGCGCTGAGATCGTTGGCTCCCGGCCAGACTGGCACGTTTGTTGTGGAAACGATTGCGGTCGTCTATAGTCCAGCCAGCGGGCCCGATCGGGCGCCGCCTGACCGGGTGGGAGGAGGCCTCATGCAGATCGAGCTGGGTCCGGAGCTGGAACGGTTCCGCCAGGACATGCAGTCGTGGGTCGCAGCGAACCGCCAGGAGGACCTGGCCACCGTGGACGCGGGCATCCCGACCGCCCGGCCGGCCGCGCTCGCCGGCCGCCGCGGGGACGCCTACCGGGCCTGGGAGCAGGCGTCGCTGGAGGCGGGTCTGGTCTGCCCGCAGTGGCCCACCCAGGTCGGCGGCAGGGGCCTGTCCGCCATCGAGATGGCGATCCTGAACGAGGAGCTGGCCAGGGCCGCCATGCCGCGGATCAACCGCGGCATGGGTGAGTCGCTGGTCGGCCCGTCGATCATCGTGCACGGCACCGACGAGCAGAAGGCGCACTTCCTGCAGCGGATCGTGACGGGCCAGGATCGCTACTGCCAGGGCTTTTCGGAGCCGAACTCCGGGTCGGACCTGGCCAGCCTGCAGTGCCGGGGCGTGGTCGAGGGGGACGAGATCGTCGTCACGGGCCAGAAGGTGTGGACCTCCGGTGCCGACGCGGCGAACATGATCTTCTGCCTCTGCCGGACCGACCCCGCGGTGCCCAAGCACCGCGGCATCACGTACGCGCTGCTGCCCATGAAGGACAACGGCGTCACCATCCGGCCCCTGAAGCAGATGTCCGGCGCCTCTGGCTTCTTCGAGGTCTTCCTCGACGGCGCCAGGGCGCCCCTCTTCAATGTGATCGGCGGGCTGAACAACGGCTGGCGCGTCGCGATGACCACGCTGGGCAACGAGCGGGGCGGCAGCGCGACGACGCAGCACCTGCGGTTCGAGCGCGAGTTCTGGGAGCTGGTCGAGGTCGCGCGCCGCCGGGGCCGGGACCGCGACCCGCTGGTCCGCCAGCAGATCGCATGGGCGTACACCCACGTCGAGATCATGCGCTACCAGGGCCTTCGCACCCTGGCCGGCCTGGCAGCGAAGAAGGAGCCGGGCCCGGAGGCCTCGATCAACAAGCTGTTCTGGAGCGAGTACCACCGCCGGCTGGGCGAGGTGGCGATGGAGGTCCTCGGTCCGGAGGCCCTGGTCCGCCCCGAGGGAGACGGGTACCGCACCGACCGCTGGCAGGCCGCGTTCCTGGGCAGCCGGGCGGGCACGATCTACGCGGGCTCCAACGAGATCCAGCGCAACATCGTCGGCGAGCGGGCGCTGGGCCTGCCCAAGGAGCCGTCCTGAGCGCCGTGGGCGAGCGCCCCGGCGCGACGCCCACGGCGCCGGAGCGGCTGGCGGAGTTCCTTCGGCCGCGCTCGGTGGCGCTGGTGGGAGCCACGGACCGCTCGATGTGGTCGTACTACACGTTCCAGAACCTGCGCGCGTTCTCGCCGGACGTGCCAGTCCACTGCATCCATCCCCGGCACGACCAGGTCCACGGGCAGCCGGTGCATCGCTCGCTGCGGGCCATCGGGGGACCGGTCGACCTGGCCTACGTGATGGTCCCGACCGACCAGGTGGTCCCCGTCCTGGAGGAGGCCGCCGACGTCGGCATCCGCAACGCCGTCGTGCTGACCGCCGGGTTCGCGGAGGCGGGCCCTGACGGCCGGGCGCTGGAAGCCGACATGGTCGCGCTCGCGCGCGAGCGCGACATGCTGCTGCTCGGGCCCAACGGCAACGGATTCATCAACGCCGCCGACCGGGTGGCGCCGTACGGCCTGCCCATCGTCCCGCCGCTGCAGGCAGGCCCTCTCGGGATCGTGCTCCAGTCCGGCGGCCTGGCCAGCGTGGTCCTGCACATGGCGAACAGCCGGAACGTCGGCGTAAGCCGCCTGGTCGCCACGGGCAACGAGGCGATGGTGACGGCGACAGACGTGTTCGCGTACCTGGTCAGGGACGACGCGACGCGCGCGGTCGCGGCGTTCCTCGAGAGCATCCGGGACCCCGAGCGTTTCCGCCAGCTCGCCCGCGAGGCCCTGGAGGCGAACAAGGCGGTCGTCGTCATGAAGGTGGGCCGGTCGGCGGCCGGCCAGCAGGCGGCCCTGGCCCACACGGGCGCGGTGGTTGGCGACGTGGCCGTGGCACGCGCCGCGCTCCGCCAGCTGGGCGTGGTCCAGGTGGACTCGCTGGAGGACCTGCTGGTCACGGCCGGCCTGCTCGCGCACGAGCCGAGGCCGCTCGGCCGTCGCCTGGCTGCGGTCACCGCGTCGGGCGGCGCCTGCGACATCATCGCCGACCGGGCCACCGACGAGGGGCTCGAGCTCCCGGAGTTCCCGCCCGCCACGACCCGGCGGCTGACCGAGGTTCTGCCCGCCTTCTCGAACCCTCGCAACCCGCTGGACGTGACCGGCTACGTCGTGGTGGACGCGACGATCTCCTCACGGGCCCTGGAGGCGGTCGTCGACCACGCGGAGGGCACGTACGACACCATCCTCTACCAGGCGACGGTGCCCCAGAGCACGCCGCTGGACCCCGCGCTGGTGCTGACCAGGTTCCAGCGGCTCAGGGCGATCGTGGACCGCTCGCCGGTGCCGGTGGTCATCCAGTCGGCGTCGTCGACGGACGTCTCGCCATACGGCCGCACCGTCATGGACGAGGTCGGGCTGTACCTGCTGAACGGGATCGAGCACGGCATGACCGCGATCGGCCGGGCGGTCGACTGGCACGAGCGGCGGCGACGCCTCCTCGCGCGGCCCGCGCCGTCTGCCGCGGCGCCTGCGGACAGTCCCCGGCCTTGGCCCACGACCGAGGCGGAGGTCCGCCGGCTGCTCCAGGCCGGGGGCGTCCCCGTGGTGCCGGTGCGCCTGGCGGCGAGCACCGACGAGGCCGTGGCCGCCGCGGTCGAGCTGGGATTCCCGGCGGTGCTCAAGGTGGCGTCGCCGGACGTGCTGCACAAGAGCGACGTGGGCGGGGTGGCGCTGGACCTGCGCACGCCGGACGACATTGCGGCCGCCTACGCGCGCGTGACCGGGTCGGTGGCGAGGGCGCTGCCCGAGGCCAGGCTCGAAGGCGTCCTCGTGAGCCCGCAGCGGGCGGGCGGCGTCGAGCTCCTGGTCAGCGTCCGCCGCGACCGGACCTGGGGGCCCGTCCTGGCCGTCGGCCTGGGCGGGGTGTGGGTGGAGGCGCTGAGGGACGTGAGCCTGCGCCTCCTCCCGGTCACGGTGGACGACGTGGTCGAGGCGCTGGGCGAGCTGCGCGGAGCGGCGCTCCTGGGTGGGGCGAGGGGCCGGCCAGCCGTGTCCCTGCGCCGCGTGGCGGACGTGGCGGTGGCGATAGCCGGGGTGGCGGAGGGGCTGGGGCCGGCGCTGGACACGCTGGAGGTCAACCCACTCTGGGCGGCCGCCGAGGAGGTGGAGGTGCTGGACGCCCTGGTGACGTGGCAGGACCGCGGCGACTGACGCGGCAGGGCCAGCGACTGGAGGAGAAGATGGCGACGACGACGTACGAGACGATCCTGCTGGAGCGGGAGGGCGCGGTCGGGGTGGTCACCCTGAACCGCCCCGAGCGGCGGAATGCCTACACGGCCACGCTGGGCTTCGAGCTGCACCGGGCGTTCGCGGATCTGGAGGCGGATGACGCGGTGCGGGCGATCGTCGTCACGGGCGCCGGCCGCGACTTCTGCGTCGGCGCCGACCTGGACCGCGGCGGCAGCACGTTCCGGCGAAGCGCCGGCGACGAGCGCGACCAACTCGACAGGCAGCGCTCGACGGAGACGGTGCGGCCGTGGGACATGGACACCCCGATCATCGCGGCGATCAACGGCTCGGCCGTCGGCGTCGGCCTCACGCTGCCCATGCAGTGGGACATCCGGATCGTGGCCAGGGACGCCAGGCTCGGGTTCGTCTTCAACCGCAGGGGCGTGATGCCGGAGGCGAACTCGCTGTGGCTCGTGCCCCGCCTGATCGGCGCGTCGCGGGCCATGGAGCTGCTGCTGACCGGCCGCCTGCTGACCGGCGAGGAGGCGGCCGAGATCGGGCTGGCCAGCCGCGCCGTCGAGCGGGAGCAGGTGCTGCCCACGGCCCTGGAGCTGGCCCGCGACATCGCGGCGAACGTGGCCCCGGCGTCGGGCGCCCTCACCAAGCGGCTCGTCTACCGCTTCCTGGCCGAGCCGGACCGGGCCGCCGCCCTGGAGCTGGAGAGCAGGACCTTCTGGTGGACCGGGCAGCAGGCCGACGCGGCCGAGGGCGTCACCGCGTTCCTGGAGAAGCGGGCGCCCGAGTGGAAGCTGTCGAAGCACGGACGGCCGCCGTTCCTGGCGGCGCAGGAGAGCCAGATGACGGAGGAGGTGTCGGCCACGTGATCGACAGCGCGCCGCTGGTCAAGCTCGCGTTCACCCCGGAGCAGGAGGAGCTGCGCCGATCGCTTCGCCGTTTCCTGGACGAGGTGTCGCCGGTGGCGGAGGTGCGCCGCCTGATGGACACCGAGGAGGGCTACGACCCGAAGGTGTGGTCGCGGATGGCCACCGAGCTCGGGCTGCAGGGGATCCACGTGCCGGAGGCCATGGGCGGCGCGGGCCTGGGCCAGGTCGAGCTGGCCGTCGTGTTCGAGGAGCTGGGTCGGAGACTCGCCTGCGTTCCGTACTTCTCGACCGTCGGGCTGGCGGTGAACACGCTGCTCGCCTCCGGCGACGAGGCCGCCCAGGCCGAGCTTCTGCCGCGGCTCGCGTCCGGCGAGGCGACGGGGACGCTCGCCGTGCTGGAGGACGCGGGCACCTGGGACCTGGACGGGCTCGGAACGCAGGCCCGCCGGTCCGGCGAGGGCTGGGTGCTGGACGGGCACAAGTCGTTCGTGGTCGACGGCCACACGGCGGACGTCGTCCTGGTCGCGGCCCGGACGCCGGCGGGGCTGGCGGTGCTCGCGGTGGAGGGAGGAGCGGCGGGGCTGGAGCGGGTGCCGGTGCCCACGCTGGACCAGACGCGCAAGCTGGCCAGGCTGGAGCTGTCCGGGACGCCGGCCAGGCTGGTCGGCGAGGCGGGCGGCGCGGAGACCTGGCTCCGCCGGGCGCTGGACCTTGCGGCCGTCGCCCTGGCCGCAGAGCAGGTGGGCAGCGCTCAGCGCTGCCTGGACATGACCGTCGCCTACGCGAAGGTGCGGCAGCAGTTCGGGCGTCCGATCGGCTCGTTCCAGGCGATCAAGCACCGGTGCGCGGACATGCTGCTGCGGGTGGAGTCGGCGCGGGCGGCCGCCTACTACGCGGCGTGGGCTGCGGCCGAGGACGCCGACGAGCTGCCGGCCGTGGCCAGCCTGGCCAGGGCGTACTGCTCGGATGCGTGCTCGTGGGTGGCGGGCGAGACGATACAGGTCCATGGCGGCATCGGCTTCACGTGGGAACACGACGCCCACCTCTACTTCAAGCGGGCCAAGGCGTCGGAGCTGCTGCTGGGCGACCCGGCGCACCATCGCGAGCTGATGCTGCAGCGCATCGGGATCTAGCAGGAACGCTCATCGAGCGATGGCCAGAAAGCCTGTGCCCAGGCCGACGCCCGAGACGCAGCCGTACTGGGACGGCGCCAGGGCCGGAGAGCTGCGGATCCAGCGCTGCACTGCGTGCGGCGACCACTACTTCTACCCGAGGCCGCTCTGCCCTCGCTGCGGGTCGGAGGCGGTGGAGTGGGTGACCGCCAGCGGCCGCGCCACTCTTCACTCCTACGTGATCAACCACCGGCCCGCGCCCGGGTTCGAGAACGAGGCCCCGTACGCCATCGCGATCGTCCAGCTGGAAGAGGGCCCGCGGATGATGACCAACCTCGTGGGCGTCCAGGCCACGCCCGAGCAGCTGGTGCTGGACATGGCACTGGAGGTCGCATTCCAGGACCGCGAGGGCACCTGCATCCCGGTCTTCCGGCCGGCCGGCGCGGCCCGGTGAGCGTCCGCGGCAGGGTCGCGATCGTCGGCGCGGCCGAGACCGACCGGCTGGGCGTGATTCCCGACTGCTCGGCGCTCCAGCTGCACGCGGAGGCAGCGCGCAACGCAATCCGGGACTGCGGGATCGACCGCCGCGAGATCGACGGGTTCGCGGCGGCCGGGCAGTCGCCGGTCGCCGTGGCCCATCATCTGGGCCTCGTGCCGCGCTGGCTGGACGGCACAGCGATCGGCGGCTGCTCCTTCCTCGTCCACGTCCGCCATGCGGCCGCGGCGATCGCCGCCGGTCTCTGCCAGGTCGTGCTGATCACGCATGGCGAGTCGGGGCGCTCCCGGGTCGGAGCCGCCCCGCGGGCGGCAGACCCAGCCTCGCCCGGAGGCCAGTTCGAGGCTCCCTACGGCGTCGCAGGCCCGCCCACCATGTTTCCGATCGGCGTGCTCCGGTACATGAAGACGTTCGGGCTGACGCACGAGCAGCTGGCCTCCGTCGCCGTTGCCCAGCGGAAATGGGCGAGCCGGAACCCGCGGGCGCTGAAGCGAGAGCCGATCACCGTCGACGACGTGCTCGCCTCGCCCCTGATCGCGTACCCGATGCACCTGCTCGAGTGCTGTCTCGTCACGGACGGCGGCGGCGCGCTCGTGCTGACCTCCGCTCAGCGAGCGGCCGCCATGGGCCTGCAGAAGCCGCCGGTCTACGTGCTCGGGACCGGCGAGTCCGCGGAGGCGCCGATGGTGTCGATGATGGAGGACTTCACCACCTCCCGCGCCTTCCGCGTGTCGTCCGCCGGCGCGTTCGCCGAGGCGGGCATCGCCCCAGCGGACGCGGACCACCTGATGGTCTACGACGCGTTCGCGCACCTGCCGATCTACGGGCTCGAGGACCTGGGCTTCGTCGGTCGCGGGGAGGCCGGCGCCTTCATTGCGGAGGGCTCGACCGAGCCGGGCGGCCGGCTGCCGATGAACACCAACGGCGGCGGCCTGTCCTACACGCACACCGGGATGTACGGGATGTTCGCCATCCAGGAGTCGGTGCGCCAGCTCCGGGGCGAGGCTGCGGCGCAGGTGCCGGATGTGGAGGTCAGCGTCGTCCAGGGCGTCGGCGGGATGTTCATGAGCGCCGCCACGCTGGTCCTCGGCACCGCCGCCACGCTGTGACCCCGGCGGGAGGCAGACCAGCGCCTCCCAGGTCCCCCTCGGCTCCCCGTGCCGGCAGGCCCGGACGGCAGATGCGAGCGGTGACCGGCGAGGCGGGCTGCGCCATAATGTTGGCCCGACCATGGACCTGAAGCGTGAGGTGGTCGGCTCCCGGATCCTCGACCCGAGGCACGACTTTCAGCCCACTGCGTCCGAGGTGGAGGTCAGGTGGGACCCCCTGCTCGGCTACAGCGCCAGGATCGTCACCGGCGCTGTGTTCCTGCCTCGCTCGGAGTTCGACCTCGAGGAGCTCGCCCGCCAGACCTCGGAGGGCTGCTTCTTCTGCCCGAAGCGGGTGGAGACGGCGACGCCGCGGTTCGCGCCCGAGCTGGCACCGGAGGGCCGCCTGCGCCGCGGCGAGGCGCTGCTGTTCCCCAACATCCAGGCCTATACACAGTACAGCTCGGTCTCGATCTACTCCGCGGCGCTCCACTACCTGCCGCTCGACCGGGTGACCGGCCCGGTCGTCCGCGACAACCTGGCCGTCCAGGTCGAGTTCGTGGCGAGGGTGCAGCGGCACGACCCCGGCGCCGCCTGGGCCGCGATCAACGCCAACCACATGCTGCCGTCGGGCAGCTCGCTGTTCCACCCACACGTGCAGGCGAGCGTCGACCCGCACCCGACCATGGTCCAGGAGCTGCTGGCGGCCGTACCCGGCGACCGTTTCCGCGACTACCTGGATACCGAGCGCCGGCTGGGCGAGCGGTACCTGGGCCGTCTGGGCGCGGTCGAATGGCTGACCAGCTTCGCGCCGTTCGGCTTCAACGAGCTACGCGGATTCGTCCCCGGGGTGGCTTCCCCGGCGGAGCTCTCCGAGAGCCAGATCGGGGACCTGGCGGAGGGCATCGCGCGGGCGCTGAACCTGTACGCGGAGCTCGGCCACCAGAGCTTCAACATGGCCATCTACGGCGCACCACCGGGCACGGACGGCTACATGCTCGGGCTGCGACTGGTATGCCGCTCGAATCCGCAGGCCCTGTATCGCTCTGACGTGGCGTACTTCGAGCGCATGCACTGGCAGGCGATGGTGGACATCACTCCGGAGCAGCTGGCTGAGAGGGCGGGCGACCGCTTCCGCGGCTGATGCCGCACGCGGCGCTGTCCCACTGTAGGGGAAGGGAGGAAGCTGTGCAGATCGAGCTCCAGCAGGCACGTGAGCGCGTGACCGTGCTGGCCCCCAAGGGCCGGCTGGACATGAGCACGGCGCCGTTGTTTCGCGAGCGGGTGAGGGAGCTGGTCGCCTCCGGCGCCGCCCACCTCGTGGTCGACCTCGAGGACGTCACCTTCGTGGACAGCTCGGGCCTCGGCGCGGTCATCGGCGGCCTGAAGGCGGCCAGGCAGGCCGGCGGGGACCTGAGGATCGCGAGACCGAACCAGCAGGTGCTGCTGGTGCTGGACCTGACGTCGTTGAACCGCGTGCTGCGGCCCTACGGGAGCCTGGAGGAGGCGCTCGCCGGGCTCTGACCGGGGCCGGCCAGGGTCGCGCAACGGCTGACTGGCGCCGGCCGGGATTTCGTGGTAATCAGGTGCCTACGACCGGGAGAGAGAGGTGGCAGGGGCGCCCGCGGCGCCCCTGGCCATGCTCGGGGGTCGTTCGCCTACCTGCTGGGGGGCGTTCGGGCGGGCCGCCGGAGCGCGACCCGTCCTCGCCGCCAGAGGCTGATGTCCAGCAACCTTTCCATGTAGACGGGTCGGGGTCGGCGACGGCGACCCTAGACTGAGCCTTGCGATGAGGGTTCCAGAGACGCTGCTGATTCCGGGTCCCGTGTCGGTGAGCCCGGCGGTGCTGGAGGCGGCGGGGGGGCCGGTCCCGGCCCACTACGGCGAGGATTGGGTGGCGGTCCATCGCCGCCTCACCACCTCGTTGAGGGGCATCTTCGGAACGGCAGGCGAGGTATTCCTGCTGTTCGGGCCCGGCACGGCGGCGCTCGAGGCATGCCTGGCCAGCAGCCTCGTGCCCGGGGACGAGGTGCTCGTGGCCGTCAACGGGATGTTCGGTGAGCGGCTGGCCGAGGTCTGCGGCGCGCTCGGGCTCCTCGTCCACCGGGTGGTGCCCGACGGTCGCGAACCCGTGAGCCCGGCGCAGCTCCGGCGGGCCGCCGCCCAGCACCCGGACGCCCGCGCCTTCGCGGTGGTGCACCACGAGACCAGCCTCGGCCTGCTGAACCCCGTGGGCGACCTCTGCACCGCCGCGCGCGAGCTCGGCCTGCTGACCGTCGTCGACGCGGTCGCGTCGCTCGGCGGGGTGCCCCTGGCGATGGACACCTGGGGCATCGACCTCTGCGTCGGCGTCGGCAACAAGTGCCTCGGCGCTCCGGTCGGCGTGTCGCCGATCGCGGTGGGAGCCCGCGCCTGGGCGGCGGTGGACGACGGCCGCCGCAAGCCCGCCGGCTGGTACCTGAACCTGGCCACGTGGCGCCGCTACGACGAGATGTGGGGGGCGTGGCATCCGAGCCCGACCACCATGCCCACCAACGCGATGCTCGCGCTCGCGGCCGCGCTGGAGGAGCTGGAGCGCCGTGGCCTCGACGAGCATCGGGCCCGGTTCGCCCGTGCTGCCGCCCGGGTGCGGGAGGGTCTGCGCGAGCTCGGATTCGAGATGGTGATCCCTGACGAGCACGCCTCTCCGGTGACGACGGCCGTCTGGGGCCTGCCCGACATGGACGTCCCGGACTACCTGGCCTGGCTGCGGACGGAGCGCGGCCTGCGCGTGGGCGGCGGGCTCGGCGACCTGTCGGCCAGGGCCTTCCGGGTCGGCCACATGGGCCGCGCGGCCGACGCGGACGTCGTGGACGCGTACCTCGGCGCGACCGCGGACTACCTGGCTCTCAAGCGCTGACCGACGGCCTCACATGGGGATGACGAGCCGGACCGTGGTTCCCTCGCCCGGCGTCGAGACGATCTCCAGGCCGCCGCCCAGGGTCCCGGCCCGGTCCTCCAGGTTCCGCAGTCCCCAGCCCCGGGCGTGGGCCTGCCGCGGCGAGAAGCCGCGGCCGTCGTCCTCGATCTCCAGCACCGCCTGCCCGGGCTCGCCCCGCAGCGAGAGGCGACAGGTGCTGGCCGCGGCGTGTCTGCCGACGTTCGAGAGCGCCTCCCTGGTGAGCTGCACGAGGTCGGAGGCCCGGCCAGCCAGCCGCGAGGCCACCCGCTCGTCGATGTCGACCGCGCAGGCCACCCCGTGCTGCTCCTCGAACTGCGACGCCAGCTCCCGGAGGGCCTGGCCGAGGTGCCGGTCGGCCGCCAGTCCGGGCCGCAGGCCGAAGATGTAGTTGCGCAGGTCCCGGATGACCGCGTCGATCTGCGTCACCGAGGCCTCCAGCCGGTCTCGCAGGGTGGCGTCTGCGGTGATCATGGCCACGCCCTGGAGGCTCATGCCGACGGCGAACAGCGACTGGATGGCGCCGTCGTGCAGCTCCCGGCCGATGCGCTCACGGTCCTCGATCAGGGCCAGCCGCTGCAGCTGTTCGCGCACCCTGGTGTAGTCGATCGCGACCGCGGCCTGGGCCGCGAAGAGCTCGACGAGCCGGAGGTCGGAGTCGCTGAACGGTCTGCCACCCGGCTCGTTGGCCAGGGCGAGCGTGCCCAGCCGGCGCCCGTGAGAGGTCAGCGGGACGATCAGCGCCGGCCCGGCGCCGGCGGCTTCCAGCATCGGCTTCGCCAGAACCAGGTCCTCGGAGTCGTCGCTCGCCGTGGTCACGCGGCCGGTGGCGACGACCGAGCGCGCAGGGGTGCTCGGGACCGGCACACGCAGTCCCCGGATCGCCTCCGACCGTGCGCCGTCGGCCGTGCGGACGACCAGGGAGGCCCCGTCGGGGTCGACGGTGGCCACCGCGGCGAGGTCCGCCGCCACGAGCGCCCGCGCTCGGCCGGCGATCAGGCGGACCACGACCTCGTCGTCGCGGCCCTCCAGGATGGACTGCGCCACCTCCAGCAGCGCGCGGAGACGGTCGTCCTGGCGCTTCCTCTCCGTGACGTCTCCCATGATCTTGGCGAAGCCCCGAAGCCTGGCGGTGTCGTCGTAGAGCGCGGTGACGAGCACGCTGGCCCAGAAGCGGGAGCCATCCTTGCGCAGGCGCCAGCCCTCGTCCCGGTGCTGGCCCCTCCGTGCCGCCTCGCTCAGGGCGTGTGCCGGCCTGCCGGCGGCCACGTCAGCCTCCTCGTAGAAGACGGAGAAGTGGCGGCCCAGGATCTCGTCGGCTGCGTAGCCGTTGATCCGGGCGGCGCCGGGATTCCAGGTGCTGATGCAGCCCTCGGGGTCGAGGAAGACGATGGCGTAGTCGCGGACTCCGTCGACCATCAGCCGAAAGCGCTCCTCGGCCGCGAGCAGCTCGGCCTCGGCCTGCTTCCGCTCGGTGATGTCGCGCACCGAGGCCACCACCAGGAGCTCGCCCTCGTTCCGGATCGGGCTGAGGGCGATGTCCGCAGGGAACTCGCTGCCGTCCCGGCGCCGGAACCGGATGTCGAGATGGGAGCCCATCTGGCGGACCGTGGGCCTGGCCAGGTAGGCGAGGCGATGCTCGAGGTGCTGCTGGCGAAGCCCATCCGGCACCAGGTCCTCCACCGATCTCCCCCGCAGCTCCTGGCGAGAGTACCCGGAGACGGACTCGGCCTGCCGGTTCGCGAGCACGATGCGCCCATCTGCTCCTGTGACAACGATGCAGTCCGGCATCGCGTCCAGGAAGAGCTCGAAGGCTCCTGCATTCGTGGGCTGCGGTGCGTTCACCCTGCTTCGCGATCATAGCCCGTCCCCCGGGCGGGGCTCGGCCCCTCGCCCGCTGGGGACCGGGGAGGACGAAGGGGCCGTCGAAGCCGGGACCAGCGGCACTCACGACCGTCCGCGCAGCCGTGCGACACTCGAGGTGCGGCCCGGCGCGGGCGCAGCTGCCTCCGCCGAGGCCGACCCAGGAGGTGAACCATGACCTGGACGGTCGACAGGGTGATGACCCGGCGCGTGGTCGCCGTGCAGCCGACGACCGGCTACAAGGAGATCGCGAGGCTGATGGCCCAGCACCACGTGAGCGCGGTCCCGGTGGTTGACGTGGTGGGCTCCGAGGGGAAGCTGGTTGGCATCGTGTCGGAGGCGGACCTGCTCGCCAAGGAGGAGGCGGCCGGCACGTCCGGCCGGGTCTCGCGGGACCCACGGGCCGAGGGACGGACGGCGGCGGACCTCATGACCAGGCCGGCCATCACGATCCGGTCCGACGGGACGGTGGCCAGGGCGGCCCGGTCGATGCTCTGGGACCGGGTGAGGCTGCTGCCGGTCGTCGACCCGGAGGGCCGGCTGGTCGGCATCGTGAGCCGGAGCGACCTGCTCAAGATATTCCTGCGCAGCGACGAGTCCATCCGGGATGAGGTTCAAAGGCACGTGCTGGCCGACCAGCTGGGCCTGGAGCCGGACGCGCTGGACGTATCGGTCAGCGACGGCGTGGTCACCCTGCAGGGTGAGGCCGAGTCCGCGGAGCAGGCCAGCCGGGCCGTGGCGGGTGCCCGGGGCGTGGAGGGGGTGGTCGGCGTCGACGACCGCCTGACCTGGCCGGCGGCCGGTCCGAGCGAGCGGCGGCAGCGGGCGGGGCGACGGTGACGGCAGGGCCGGGCTTCCCGGCCCACGACGGGCGGGACCTCCGGCACTGCCTCTCGACGCCGCCCGAGGGGATACTGACCCGGTGTTCTTGAAGAGCTACACGGAGCTGGAAGCCGACTTCCGGCAGGTCCAGTCTGCGATGGACCGGCGGCCCCGGCGGTGGCTCGAAGGCATGGCGGAGGACGTGCGGCAGGAGGGCGAGGAACTGCTCCTCGCCGTGGGCTTCCAGGTCGGCGGCCGGCGGTTCGACCGGGCCGCCCGTCTCGACGTGGGCGAGCTGGTCACCACGGATCGCGTGGCCTCGCTGCCACTCCGCTTCTCGATGGACGATCACGAGCGGCTGTTCCCGGCGATGGAAGGCACGCTCGACGCCGCGTGGCTGGGCATGGGGCGCACCCACCTGTCGCTCTGCCTCCAGTACGAGCCGCCGCTCGGGATCGTCGGCCAGGGCCTGGACCGCGCGCTCCTCCACCGCGTCGCGGAGGCGGTTGCCAGGCAGTTCCTGGAGCGCGCCGTCGTCCGCATCGGACGGGAGCTGACGCCCGTCGTCGGCCGGCCTGAGGTCGCCGGACGGTCCGAGCCGGCCGGCTGACCCGGGTCGCTCCGCGGGCTCGACCCAGGGCCCCGGCCGGGTGGAGAGGCGCGGTCTCGACCAGCTCGACGGCTTCCGCTTCCTGCATCCGCACGGGAACCCTCCCAGGGGACTTGACGTACGGCCGGTGAGTCACGTCGCGGAGGACGGCCGGTCTCTGGCAGGCCGCCTCAGCATCGTACTGCGGCCCGGCACATATCAGAGAATTGTCTCGGCGGCAGTGCGCCGTCAGGTGGGGAGCAGCCATGACCGACAGAAACGAGCTCGACGAGAAGGGCGGACAGGCGCCGCACGCCGCCGGGGAGCGCCGGTGACCGGGCGTCGGTCGGGCGAGCGCGACGGGCCGGCGGCCGTCCTGCCCGAGGGGGTGGTGCCGCCGCCCGACATACCGGCCGCGGTCTTCGTGGCGGCCCTGCACACCTACCTGGAGCCGCGTCGGCTGGACATGCGGGCGCTCGCCGCCGAGCTCGGGATGGGCCGGTCGTCGCTGTACCGGAAGGTCCGCAGCCGCGACCACCTGCTGGGCGCGGTGCTCTGGTACCTGACCAGGCGCGCCGTGCTCCGCGCCGTCGAGGCGGCCCACCCTTTGAGGGGCGCCGCGCGCGTGATCGCCGTCGTCGACCACTTCCTGCACGACGTGCACTCGCAGCCCGCCCTCCGCCGCCTCCTCCAGGAGGAGCCGGAGGCCGCGCTGCGCATCCTGACCTCCAAGGCGGGCGGCGTGCAGCAGCCGCTGATCGCCGCGGTGGAGCGCCTGCTGGCGGCGGAGGAGACGCAGGCCAGCGTGGACCTCCACCTCGACCGCCGGGCGCTCGCGTACATCATCGTCCGGATCGGCGAGAGCTTCCTCTACGCGGACGTGATCGCGGACAACCAGCCTGACGTGGACCTGGCCGTGGAGATGGTCGCCCAGCTGCTGGGCGTCCGCCGGACCGGCTTGGCGGTGCCGTCTCCACGGGCCGACCGTACTTGACAGTTGCGGGATCCTGGGACACCCGCTAATGTGTGCCCTCGAGCGTGGGGCCGCGCGGGGGACCGAAGCAACCTGACGAGCAGTTGACGGTGGGGGGAAGGCCGCCGGCCCGGGGGCCGGCGGCCCTCACCATCCCGATCAGGCACCGTGGGTGGCTTGCCCTCAGCGCGAGGTGCGGACGGTCTGGTCCAGGTCCGCCAGGTCCTGCTCGGTCGGCGTCCACTGCGTGGCGGCCGCGTTCGCGGCAACCTGCTCCGGCGTCGTGGCGCCGGCGATGACGGAGGCGACCTGCGGCTGCGCGGCCAGCCAGCCCAGCGCCACGGCCAGCACGGTGGTGCCGCGCTGGACGGCGAAGCGTTCCAGCCCCTCGACCACGTCGAAGCTTCGGTCGGTGAGCAGCTGCTCCGCGCGGGGATGCAGGGCCAGCCGCGTGCCCTCCGGCGCCGGCTCGCCACGGCGGTACTTGCCGGTCAGCAGGCCGTGGGCCAGCGGGAAGTACGGGATCAGCGACTGCCCGAAGCGCCGGCAGGCCGGCGCCACCTCCCGCTCCACGGCGCGGTCCAGGAGGCTGTAGCCGTTCTCGGCCGCGACGAAGTGCGCCAGCCCACGCGTGCGGGCGACCCAGTCGGCGTCCGCCACCTGCCAGCCGGCCAGGTTGGAGCTGGCTATCGCCCGCACCTTGCCCTCCTCGACGAGCCGGGTCAGGGCCTCCAGCGTGGCCTCGATGGGGGTGGCCGGGTCAGGCCGGTGCAGCATGTAGACATCGACGTAGTCCATGTCCAGGCGTCGCAGGCTGGCCTCGATGGCCCGGCGCACGTGCTCCGGCGATGCGCCACGGTGCTCCGGGTGCTCGGGATCGGCCGGGCTGCCGAACTTGGTCAGCACGATCGCCTCGGAGCGCCGGCCCTTCAGCGCAGCGCCGAGGTGGTGCTCCGACCGGCCCATTCCGTAGACGTCCGCCGTGTCGAAGAAGTTGACGCCGTTGTCGAGCGCCGCATGGACGACCCTCGCCGACGCCGCGGCGTCGATGCGCATGCCGAAGTTGTTGCAGCCGAGGCCGGCCACGGAGACCCGGATGTCCGAATCCCCCAGCTGGCGCGTCGCAGCGATCTGTGTCACGTGCCCTACCTCCGCTCGGGAGGATATCGCCCGCCGCGGTGCGCCCGCCGGCAGGCAGGAGCGGTCCGCGATGGCGCCCCTCGGACGGCTACAGTTACCGGCGCATGGAGCCGCCACGCCTGTCAGCCCCGCGCCCCTCGTCCGAGGTGCTGCGTGCCTGGATGCGCGGGACCTGGTTCTCGGACGCCGTGTCGGCCGGTGTGTCGGGGGCCCTGGTGGTCGTGTTCCTGGTGCTGTTCGCGGCGGTGCTGCCCGCGCTGCGATCTCCTGCGGCGATCCTGTCCGTGGTGGTCGGCTGGTGCGTCTACGGCCTGCTGGCGCTAGCCCTGACGGTCGTGATGGCGGCCGGCCGCGTCGACCTTTCCGGTGTCGCCGTGGCGACGCTCGCAGGTGCCGTCGCGGCGAAGCTGGCGGTGGTGGGCGTGCCGCTGCTGGTGGGCTTCGTCCCCGGCGCGCTCCTGGGCCTGCTGATCGGGGTGGCGAACGGGCTTGGCGCATCCATCTCGCGCCAGGCGGCGTTCGTGGTGACGCTGGCCACCGCCGCGGTCTGTGGGGCGGGTGCGATGGGGGTGCTGGGTGCCGGCGGC
Organism: Candidatus Dormiibacterota bacterium; assembly: GCA_035263645.1. Taxonomy (GTDB): domain Bacteria; phylum Chloroflexota; class Dormibacteria; order Dormibacterales; family Dormibacteraceae; genus CF-161. The sequence continues at coordinate 16,172 of DATFRD010000034.1, forward strand.
GCGGTGGTGCCCCACGGGCCGGAAGGCCTGCTGCCGCTCGTGGTCCCGGCGGTGCTGCTGGCCGTCGCAGCCGGAGCGCTGACGCTGATCGGGCTCGCCTCGCCGGCGGGGGTGCTCCTCCGGCGCCTGGGGGTCGAGCGCGACGCGGCGCCGCCGCGCTTCATGGTGCCGGCCTATGCATGCGCGGCCCTGCTGGCCGCGGGCGCCGGTGCCGTGCAGGTCGCGCACGCGGGGGTGGCCCGGCCGGAGGTGTCAGCGCCGGCCCAGCTGGCGGTCATCGCCGCGGCGCTCCTGGGCGGGTCGAGCCTTCGCGGAGGGCGCGGCCGGGGCTACGGAGCCGTGGTGGCGGCGCTCGCGGTCGCGCTGCTGTTCTCCGGCCTGACCGGCGCGTCGGTGCCCGAGGTCCCAGCCTCGGTGGCGATCGGCCTGCTGGTCGTCGGAGCGGTCGCGTGGGACGAGGCCCGGTCCCGGCTGTCCCCCGCCGGCTGACGGGAGCTCAGCCTTCGCCGGCCGCGCGCATGGCCGCCACGGCCTCCCGCCAGGCCGGCAGGACGCGGTCGGGCTCCAGCAGCCTGAACCCGATCCCGGTCGTGAGCTCGGCGTAGGGCACCTGGTCCTCCAGCGTCTCGTCGACCGTCAGCCCGAACGAGGCCAGGCGGCGGCCACCGGGCAGCGCCAGGTCCGGCTGCCGGCTCGCCGTGCAGCGGAGATACCAGCCGGCGCCGTCGAGGACCGCGGCCAGGGTGGCCCTGTCCGAGCGGTCGAGGTTGGTGGTCGTCCTGCTGTCCGGCCAGAGCGCGAGGCGCAGGGCGCGGGCGCCGGTGGCGAGCACCTCGCCCGCGCTCAGCATCGCGAGCCGCGGCCAGCCGTCGGCGTCCACGGTGAGCAGCAGGACGGTGAGGCCGGCGGCCGCCTCCAGCCGGCTGCCGTCGAGCGCCGCGGCCAGCGCCGGAGGCACCTCGTTCCCTGCCGAGCGACTCATCGCGGCCAGTGTATACATGGCCCAGTGACAAGACGGATCGTGATCGGCATCAGCGGCTCCAGCGGCCCCCACTACGGCGTCCGCCTGCTGGAGGTCCTGCGTCCACTCGACCTGGAGGTGCACCTGGTCATGAGCGCAGCGGCCCACCGGACGATCGAGTACGAGATGGGGCGGGACCCGGCCGAGGTGGCCGCACTGGCCGACGTGGTCCACGACGAGCGGGACATCGCCGCGGCGCCCGCCAGCGGCACGTTCGTGACCGAGGGGATGGTGGTGGCCCCGTGCTCCATCCGCACGCTGTCGGCCGTCGCCAGCAGCGCCAACGACAACCTGGTCGTGCGGGCGGCCGACGTCTGCCTGAAGGAGCGCCGGCGGCTCGTGCTGGTCGTGCGGGAGACGCCGCTGCACCTCGGACACCTCCGCCTGATGGCGCAGGTGACCGAGGCCGGGGCCGTCGTCCTGCCGCCGGTGCCGGCCTTCTACCACCGGCCGGAGACCATCGGGGACCTGGTCGACCACACCGTGACGAAGGTCCTGGACCAGTTCGGCATCCACCTCGACCTGATCAGGCGGTGGCAGGGGCCGCCGTAGCTGCAGCGGGTCAGGCCCCCGGCCTGGATCGCGTCGATAGCGGACGTGGGGCACGCCGAGCCGGACGTCCTCGGCGCCGTCCGCCACCCAGCCGTGGCGCTGGTAGAACCGGCGGGCGCGGGTTGTCGGCGAGCACCCAGAGCAGCCGGACCGGGCCGGCCGCGTCGAGGAGAGCGTGGCCGACGCCGGCTCCCCACCGCTCGGGCACCACGAAGAGCGCGTGCAGCCACTGGTCGTCGAACGCGGCGAACCCGAGCAGCCGGCCGCCCTCCTCCGCGACGACGATGCGGCCGGGGAACTCGCGCCAGCGCCGCCGGGTCGCCTCCAGCGGGAACGGCTGGCCCGGGAAGATGTGCGCGTAGGCCACCGTCGCCGAGGCTGCGTGGGTCTCTGCGATCTCGTCCCCTTCGTCAGGTCGCGCTTCGCGAACTCGCACGACACCCTCTCTGCTGCGGGGGGCCCGTCAGCGGCGGGCGCCCATGCCGCGCTCGCCGAGCCAGCGCTCCAGCAGGTCGAAGACCAGCCGCTGATGCTCGGGCTGGCCAAGGAAGTAGTGGCTGCCCTCGGGGATCCAGTGCAGCTGGCGGTCCTCCATGCGGGCGGCCTCGAACACGGCCCGCACGTCGGACGGGAAGATCCCCTGGTCCGCCGTGCCCTGGACGACGAGCAGCGGCACGCTGACCCTGGCCAGGTTCGGCTCGGCCGCGGCCTGGCTCGCCTCGAGGCTCCACTGCGACAGCCACGAGTGGAGCGTCGTCTGCCGGCCCAGCCCGGCCGCTGCGTAGTTGGCGGCGCGGACGTCCGGGCCCCAGTACGTCCCCGGCTCCCGGTCGGAGGGGTCCAGGCTCGTGTCGAGGAAGCGCGGGTCCGCGGCCGTGCGGTGGACGGTGAACGCCAGGTCGGCGACGCCGGCGGCCGCCGCCTCCGCCAGCCTGGCCCGCACCCAGGCGGTGATCCGGTGGTTGCGCGCGGCCTGGGCCGCCCGATAGGCGGCGACGAAGCCGCGGTCGTACGGCACCCGCCGGTCGGCCGCGAAGAGATCCAGGCCGGGGTCGCCGGCCAGCGGATCGGTCTCGTCGACCACCGCCGGGTCCAGCCACGAGGTGAGCACCTGCGCCCGGCCGCGGTGGGCATTGAGCACCACGAGCGCATCCGCGGCCGGCAGCAGCGCGCGGGTGAGGTCCGGCGGCCGGCCGGCGGGCGTGCTCCGGATGGTCGCCCCCTCGGCCTCGGCCTGGTAGAGGGCGGCCAGCGCGCCCCCGCCGCTGTTGCCGATCAGCACGACCCGCTCGAACCCGTCCTCGCGCAGGTGGCGCACGCCCGCGGCGAGGTCGAGGATCACCTGCTCCATGATCAGGTTGGCCTCGTTGCCGGCGAAGCGTGGGTTGCAGCACAGCACGGCGAACCCGCGGTCAGCGAGCGGGCTGGCCGCGTAATGGTGGTGGAAGCTGACCGTGGGGTGCATCAGCACCAGCGCCGTCCGCGGCGCGGAGCGGCGCTGTGCGTAGAGCACCGCGTCGATGGCAGCGCCGTCCTCGGCGGTGAGCGGGAGCAGGTCGCGAGCGATCCCGGGCGGCAGGGCGACGGACTGCCTGACCGGGCTGCGCCCGGCACCGCCGCCCTGCTGTCTCATCGGACCGCCAGCCGGGCGGGCTCGACGACCTCGCGGTACAGCACGTCGGCGTCGCCGACCGGGTCCAGGCTCCACGCGAGGGGACTGAGGATCACCTCGCGGACCCCGGCCGCCGCATACGCCGCCAGCTTGCGGACGCAGTCGTCCGGGTCGCCGACCGCGCACATCTCTTCGATCGCCTGCATCGGGATCTCCCTCCGGAAGCGCCGGCCGAAGCTCTCCTGCGCCTCGAGCCGGGCCGCGCCGCCGTCGGCCCGCACGAGCGCGGGGATCATCAGCGCCGCTCCGAAGACGTCGGCATCGCGGCCGGCCTCGACCGCCGCCGCCCGCGCCATGGCCAGCCGCTCTGCGTACCGGTCCGGCGTGACCTGGAAGCCGATCCAGCCGTCGGCCAGGCGTCCCGCCCTCTTCACCGCGGCGTCCGCCTGGGCGCCGATCCAGAGGGGCGGGCCGCCCGGCCGGCAGGGTCCCGGCTCCAGCCACACCTCCGGGATGTCGTGCTGCCGGCCCTGGTAGCGGGTCGGCCCGCCGGCCCATGCACCGCGGAGCACGCCGATCACCTCCTCGACCCGCCGGCCGCGGCGCTGGAAGGGCACCTCGGCGGCGGCGTAGTCGTACGGGTTCTCGCCGAGGCCCAGGCCCACCGTCAGGCGGCCGCCCGACAGGAAGTCCAGCGTGGCGAGCTGCTTGGCCAGGATCGCCGGCTGGCGGGGCGGCGCCACCAGCACGCTGGTGCCGAGCCGGATCCGATGCGTGAACCCGACGAACGCGCCCAGGGCCGCCACGCCCTCCAGCAGCGGGCTCCCCTGGCTGCCCGAGGCAATCCGGTCGGCGACCCACAGCGAGTCGTAGCCGAGCTCCTCGACCCTGGCTCCCAGGCGGCGGAACTCGGCCGCCGGCGGCATGCCCTGCGGCTTCATGCCGCTCGCCAGCAGGCCGAAGGCCACCGGGCCGCCGGCCGGCGTCAGGGCGACGCCCCCAGGCGCTCCCCGGCGGGGGCCCATTCGTGAACGAGGGATTCCCAGTCGATCGCCACCCCGCCCGGGCCGAGCAGCGTGACCTTCTCCGCCGGGTACGGGTCCCACGTGCAGACCTCGAGCTTGTTGCCCTCCGGGTCGAGGAAGTAGATCGACACCGCCTCCACGTTGAGGTGCGAGTGTGGACCGCTGAACGGGACGTGGTGGGCGCGGAGCTGCTCGCACATACGGTCGAGAACGTCAGGCGTGGCCGAGAACGCGAGGTGTGGCCAGTAGCTCTTGCTGTGTGGGTCGGGGAACGTCTTCCCGTCGTTCGGGTACCCGGTCTGGATCAGGACGCCGCCCATGTGCACGAACGAGTGCGGCGAGCGCCTCTGGCTCCGCTCCTCCTCGCTGAAGCCGGTGGCGTAGTACATGGTGCCGCCCAGGACCTCGACGTAGAAGCGGGCGGCGCGAATCGGGTCCCGGGCGGACAGCGCGACGTGGTCAACGCCGGTCAGGCCGTGCGGGTTGTCGGGGACCTGGTGGCGAGTCCAGGGTGCGGGGGTCTGGTTGTCCATCGGTTCCTCCTTGGTCCTGGCCCGATTCTTTCACGGCCTCTGTGGAGGGGCAATACAGCCGGTAAAGAGCCGGACGCGGCCTGCGCACGCGCGGCACCTCTCGCGCCGCGAGCTATGCTGGGGGGACCGCGGCGAGGGAGAGGAGTAGCGAGCCACCCCGGAGCCCAGAGAGCCGCCGGAGCTGGGAAGGCGGCGTCCGGGCCTCGTGAAGACACTCCGGAGCGGGCAGTGCCGAAGGAGGCCGCGCGCCGGCGCGCATGCCGGGCAGGCGAAGTGCGGTGGCACCACGGGCAGCGCCCCGTCCGCACCAGGGCGCCTTTCCCGACATGGAGCATTCGCGACCGTGGAACGCACCTGGACCACCGAGCTCGGCCCGCTCTGCGGCCGGCGCGTCCTGCTGAAGGGCTGGCTCCACCGCCTGCGGCGGCTGAGCAGCGTGAGCTTCCTCCTGCTGCGGGACGGCCGCGGCGTGGCCCAGGTGGTGGTCCACGACCCGGCGCTGGCGCGGTGGGTGGCCGGCCTGGCGCACGAGTCGGTGCTCGAGGTGGAGGGCACGGCGGTGGCCGAGCCGCAGGCCCCGGGCGGGGTGGAGGTGCGAGATCCTCGGGTCAGGGTGGTCGCCGCCGCAGCCGCGGCGCCGCCCGTCGAGCTCTTCAGGCCGCTGCCGAGAGCCCAGCTGCCCACGCTTCTCGACCACGCGGCTGTCACGCTCCGCCACCCCCGCCGCCGCGCCTGCTTCCGGCTGGCCGCGGCGGCCGTGCGCGGCTTCCGCGACGTGCTGCGCAGCCGCGGCTTCATCGAGATCCAGACGCCGAAGATCGTGGCAGCGGCGCCCGAGGGGGGTGCCAACGTGTTCGCGGTCGACTACTTCGGCCGCAGGGCGCACCTGGCCCAGAGCCCACAGCTCTACAAGCAGGCCATGGTCGGCGTGTTCGAGCGCGTGTTCGAGGTCGGCCCGGCGTTCCGCGCCGAGCCCCACGACACGCCTCGCCACCTGAACGAGTACGTGTCGCTGGACGCGGAGATGGGATTCGTGCGCGACCACGGGACCGTCATGGACCTGCTGCGCGACGTCCTGGCGGGGATGGCGGAGGCCGCTGGCGAGGAGCGCGACTCCCTGGAGCTGCTGGGCGTCGCGGCGCCGGAGGTGCCGGGCCGGGTGCCCAGCCTGCACTTCACGGAGGCCCGCTCGATGGTGGCCACGGCCCTGAGCGAGGACCTCGACCGCGAGCTGGACCTGGCTCCGGCGCACGAGAGCTGGCTCGGCGATTGGGCGCTGCGGGAGCACGGCTCCGAGCTCCTGTTCGTCACCGGCTACCCCATGGCCAGGCGGCCGTTCTACACCCATCCCGACCCGCGGGCGACAGAGTGGTCGAACAGCTTCGACCTGTTGTTCCGGGGCCGCGAGCTGGTCACCGGCGGCCAGCGCCTGCACCGGTACGAGGACTACGTGGCGGCGCTGGCGGCGAGGGGCCTGGATCCGGAGCCGTTCCATGGTTACCTGGAGGCGTTCCGGTACGGCATGCCGCCCCACGGCGGCTTCGGGATGGGTCTCGCCCGGTGGGTGGCCGGGCTGGTGGGCGCCGCCAACATCCGGGAGGTGGTGCTGTTCCCCCGCGACGTCGCCCGGCTCACGCCGTAGGCGCCGGGTCTGCTTCAGCGGCGCGCTTCAGCCGGGCCAGCGACTCGGCCGGCCCGGTCCGGAGCTCGCGGCCCAGGAGGACGCGTACGAGGCGGCCCCGCCACCCGGGCGGGAGGCGGAAGTCTCAACCCAGGCGGACCAGGGTCCCGCCGCCTCCGACGGGGCTCAGCGTCAGGTTCTCGTCATTGACCACGCCGAACGGCAGCGCGACCAGCAGACGCAGACGGTAGGCCTCCTCGTCCACCTCCAGGACGTGGATGGTGACCGGGAACCGGCGGCCGAGGGCCTCGGTCTCCAGCCGCAGCCTCTGACCCGGCCGGGCGGGTCCGTCCGGATCGGCCGAGAGGAGCGTCGCGTCGACCCAGGCGTTCAGGCCCTCGGGGCTGCTCACCAGCGCCCATACCCGGTCGATTGGGGCCCCGACCACGGCGGCCGGGCAGACGCTGACGGAGACGCCGGGGCCTGCCACGCCATCCATCCTAAGTGGCGGGAACGAACGCCAGCGCCGCGGCGTTGTCCAGGCATGGCGGGCCGTCTCGGCCTGACCGTCATGGGTGGCACGGTCGCCGCGTGCGCCCGCGCCGCCGGCCTGGCCGAGCGCGCCGGGTTCACCTCGGCGTGGACGGCCGAGTTCTACGACCGCTCGGCGACGGTCTCGCTGGCAGCCATGGCGGCGGCCACCTCTCGCATCCGGCTGGGCAGCGCGATCATGTACGCGTTCGCGAGGACGCCGCTGCTCACGGTGGCCGAGGCCCGCGACCTGGACGAGCTGGCGGGCGGACGATTCGTGCTCGGCCTCGGCACCGGCACCCGCCAGCAGGTCTCCTCGTGGCACGGGCTCGACGCCGACCACCTGGCGCCCCGCCTGGAGGAGCTGGTGCCCCTGCTGCGCCGGCTGTGGCACCTGCGGCAGGGGGAGCTCATCCATGAGGGCCGCTTCTACCGGATGCGGCTCCGGGCCGCGCTGGAGGTCAGGGCTCCAGTCCGGCCCGACCTGGAGGTCTGGGTCGCGGGCGTCCGGGCGCGGATGGTGGAGGCGGCCGGCCGCGTCGGCGACGGGCTGGTCGGGCATCCGCTGTTCACGCCGGAGTACGTCGCCGAGGTGGTGCGTCCAGCCCTGGCCAGGGGGGCTCGGGCGGCCGGTCGGGACGAGCGAGTGCCGGTCGCCGGCTACGTGGTCTGCGCGGTCGCGGCCGACGGCGACCAGGCCCGGCGGGAGGCCGCGAGGCAGGTCGCCTTCTACACGGTCGTGCGGGCGTTCGACCCGATCCTGCGGCTGCACGGCTTCCACGGCCAGGCTGCCGGGATCCGGGAGGCCTTCCGGCGGGGCGATACGGCCGGCATGACCGCGCTGGTCGGCGAGCGGATGCTGGACACGTTCGCCGTGTACGGGACGCCGGAGGAGGCTCAGCAGCGGTTCCGCGCCCGGTTCGCCGGCGTGTACGAGGAGCCGCTGCTCTTCTTCCCCTGTCTGGGCATGGACGGGGGACGCGTCGAAGAGGGGATCGAGGCGGTGGTCGACACGTTCGCGGCCCGGCCGCCGGCAGCCGGCTGAGACACACGCCCCCGGCCGCCGAGGCGGCCCTTGGCAAACGGCCGCGGTCCGCGGATAATCGCGCCGGTCGTGAGGGAGGCAACCACCTTCTACGAGCCGCTCACGGCGAGAGACGCCTGGTTCATCTATGCCGAGCGCCCGGACACGCCGCTGGACATCGGGACGGTGTACGTCTTCGAGGGCGGCTCGCGCGTCCCCGGCGGCAGGGGGGCGGCCGGGATCGAGGAGACGATCGGCGAGCGGCTCCATCTCTTCCCGCGCTACCGGCAGCGGCTGCGCCGGCTGCCCCTGAACCTCGGGCACCCGGTCTGGGTGGACGATCCCCATTTCGACCTCGGGTTCCACGTCCGCCACGAGGTCCTGCCAGAACCGGTCACCGGGCAGCGGGCCAGGGCGGCGGTGGCGCGCATCCTGAGCCGGCCGCTGGCTCGCAACCGCCCGCTCTGGGAGATGGTCGTGCTGCACGGCCTTTCGGGCGGGCGGCTGATGATCGTCAACCGCGTGCACCACGCCATGGTCGACGGCATCGCGCACCGCGACATCATGACCACGCTGTTCGACGACTCTCCGGAGGGGAGACCGATCCAGCCCCCGTCGCAGCCGTGGCGGCCGCGTCCGGCGCCCAACGACCTCCTCGTGGTCTGGCACCAGCTCGCGAGCCTGCTGGTGGGCACCGGCGGACGGTCGCCGGGGCCCCTGGCCAGCCTGGGCCCGTGGCTGTTGTCGTGGCGCGGCTTCTTCCAGCTCGGCCGCTCCGCGCTGACGCCGCGACCGCGGCTGTTCTTCAACCGGCGGCTGGGGCCCCGGCGGACCGGTCGCGGGCTGAGGGTGCCGCTGGCGGAGTTCCGGGCGCTGAAGCAGCGGGTCGGCTGCACGATCAACGACGCCGTGCTCGCCCTCGTGGCGGAGGGCCTGTACCGCTGGTTGTCGGCTCGCGGCGAGCGCGTCCCGGACCGGATCCGCGTGTTCGTGCCCGTCAGCCTGCGGCTGCCGGGCGCCGGGGAGGGGCCCGGCGAGGCGGCCGGCAACCGGCTCAGCGGCATGGTGTTCGAGCTGCCCACCGGGGCCATGTCCATCGAGGAGCGCCTGCGCCAGGTCAACCACACCACGGGAGACCTCAAGCGGTCGAAGCAGGCGCTCGCAGCCGACCGACTGGCCGGCCTCGCCGATTGGGCGCCGCCGACCCTGCTGGTCCTGGCCGGGCGGCTCATGTCGACGCCGAACGCGGGGGCCAACATGAACGTCACGAACGTGCCGGGCCCGCAGCAGCCCCTGTATACCGGCGGTGCGGAGCTGCTCGAGATCTGGCCGTTCGCCCCGCTCTACCCATCGATGGCGCTGGGTGTCGCGATCGTGTCCTACAACGGCGGCGTGTACTTCGGGCTCGGCGCCGATCCGGCCGCGGTCGACGACATCGAGGCCTTCGCCAGCCACCTCCGCGCGGCCGCCGACGCGTGCCTGGACCTGGTGCGGGGGGTGGCCGGCTAGGGGTGCCAGCGACGCTGGCAACGGGGCTGCAGGCCGGCTGATCGGCCAGAATACGCGGAATGGTCGCGGCGTCCCGGCCGCGGCGCTCCGAGGAGGTTGTCCGAGGGATGACGCAGGAGACCGACACCAGGCCGAGGAGGGCGGGCGCGTTCACGGCGCGAGGCCATGCTCTGACGGCCCTGGGCGCCGAGCTGCGGCCGGGCGACCCGGCCCCTGACGCCGTGCTGGCCGGGAAGGGCTTCGTGCCCGAGCCCGTCCGGCTCTCCGATTTCCGTGGCCGGGTGCTGATCCTGAGCACGGTGCCCTCCCTGGACACCCCTACGTGCGACCGCGAGACGCGCCGGTGGGAGCAGGAGCGGCACGCGATGGGGAGCGACATCGAGATGCTCACCGTGAGCAACGACCTGATGTTCGCCCAGGCCCGCTGGTGCGGGGCCGCGGACGTCCACCACACGACGGCGTCCGCTTACATGAACGAGCAGTTCGGCATCGACTACGGCGTCCTGCTCGCGGAGAACCGGCTGCTCGGACGGGCGATCTTCGTCATCGACCCGGACGGGCGGCTCCGGCACGTCGAGTACGTCCGGGAGCTGACCACCGAGCCGGACTACGAGCGCGCGCTGGCGGTCGCGCGCGAGGCGGCCGTTTGACGGGGTCCGAGGTCGTGAGGGTGGCATGGACATGACGCAGAGCAGCGACCGGATCCGGACCACGCACGCCGGCAGCCTGCCCCGGCCGCCGGACCTGCTGGAGCTGCTGCAGGACCGGGCCGCCGGACGTCCCGTGGACAGCGACGTCTTGCAGCAGCGGGTGCGCAGGGCGGTCGCGGATGCGGTGCGCCGCCAGGCGGAGGCCGGGATCGACGTCGTGAGCGACGGCGAGATGAGCAAGATCGGATTCGCGAACTACGTGCAGGACCGGATGACCGGCTTCGGGGGGGAGCCCACGACGGTGCCCGCAGCCAGCGACGTGGCCGAGTTCCCGGACCTGGCAGCCCGCATGTACGCGAGCGGGCAGTCAGCGGGCCGGATGCCCCGGCCCGGCAACGACGCCGCGATCTCCTACACCGGCCGCGAGCAGCTCGCCACCGACCTGGAGAACTTCAGCGATGCGCTGGCGGTCGTGGCGGTCGAGGGTGGATTCCTGCCGGCGGCGTCCCCCGGCTGCGTCGTCCAGATCATGCGGTCCAGCTACTACCCGGACCGCCGCGCCTACCTGTACGCCCTGGCGCAGGCGCTGCGGGAGGAGTACCGCGCGATCGTGGAGGCCGGCTTCACGCTGCAGGTGGACTGCCCGGACCTGGCCATGGGCCGCCACTGGGAGTTCGCCTCGGCGACGCTGGCCGAGTTCCGAGCCAACCTCGAGCTGCACGTCGAGGCGCTGAACTACGGGCTGGAGGGCATCGATCCGGAGCGCGTGCGGGTTCACGTCTGCTGGGGCAACTACCCGGGCCCGCACCACCGCGACGTCGAGCTCCGCGACATCCTCGACGTGGTGTACCGGGTGCGCGCCAGCGGCATCTCGATCGAGGCCGCCAACCCCAGGCACGAGCACGAGTGGACGGTGTTCGCCGAGAGGCCGCTGCCGGACGGGCGCTACCTGGTGCCGGGGGTGATCGACTCGTGCACCAACTACATCGAGCACCCGGAGCTGGTGGCACAGAGGATCGTGCGGTTCGCCCAGGTGGTGGGCCGGGAGAACGTGATCGCGGGCACGGACTGCGGCTTCGGGACGTTCGCCGGCTTCGGGGCGGTCGTGCCCGGCATCGCCTACGCCAAGCTGGGCAGCCTCGTCGAGGGGGCGCGGATCGCCACGCTGGAGCTGTGGGGCGGGGCACAGCACTGAAGCTCGAGTGATCCCGCCGGTCCCGGCCGGCGCGACTCGGCGCAAACCGCTAACATCGAGCCCTAGTTCGGGGAGTAGCGTAGCCCGGCAGCGCACTTGGCTGGGGGCCAAGGGGTCGCGGGTTCAAATCCCGCCTCCCCGACCAGTTCAACGGCATGGCGCCATCGATATATTGCGGCAATGGGCTGCATTGCCTACGAGATGTGGTATCTGGGCGCGGGGGAGTGGCAGAAGGCCTCGTGGGATTTGAACCGGAGGCGCCGACCGG
>DATFRD010000035.1:0-2154 GCA_035263645.1 Candidatus Dormiibacterota bacterium
TTGGAGACCGGCCCCAGGCGCTCGGCGTCCTCGTCGTTCAGCCAGAGGTACTGCGGGCACGTCTCGAGCACCAGCCGCGCCCCGGCTCGCCTGGCATCGCGGGCGGCAGCCAGGCCCAGCCCACTGGAGAGATGGACGACCTGTACCTCCATACCCGTCCGCTGCGAGATCACGCCCAGCGCCGCGACGGCCACAGCCTCCGCCAGCGCCGGCCGCGAGGCGAGCAAGTCCTGGTACGTCCGTGCCGGCAGGAAGAAGGAGCGCAGGATGTCGGGGTCCTCACAGTGCACGGCCAGGGGCGCTCCGCGCCGGGCCAGGTCGGGAGCCAGACGGGCGATCGCCCCGTAGCCGGCCGGCGCCTCCAGCTCGGAGTCGCCTCGGTCAGGCGTGTAGACGACCTGCCGGTTGGAGCGGCGGATGGCGTAACCGAGGAACGCCTTCAGCCCGACTGCACCAGCGTCGAGCAGGCCCTCCACCTCGTCGATGCGGCTGGCGCTGCTGAGCAGGCCCCAGAGCGCGAAGTCCACAACCGCCCGGCTCGACGCGATCTCGACCTTCTCCTGGAAGACCGCCGCGTTCTCCACCGCCGGAACCGTGTTCGGCATGTCGACCACCGTCGTGACGCCACCGGCCGCGGCGGCGGCGGTAAGCGAGCCGAAGTCCTCCTTGTCCGGGAACCCGGGATCGCGGCTGTGCACGTGCGCATCGATGGCGCCGGGCAGCACCAGCAGCCCTCGGGCGTCCACCTCCTGTGCGCCGACGCCACCACCTCGCTCCAGACTGGTTATGACGCCGCCCGCGATGTGGACGTCGGCTTCGCGCGGTCCGCCCGGGGTGCAGACGGTGCCGTTGCGGATGACGGTCTCAGACGGGGAGATCGGACTTTCGGAACAGCGGCGTGAACGGCACGCCCAACCGGTGCAGGTTCTGCGCCGCGCCCTCCTCCCGGTCCAGCACGGCCACCAGCCCGATCACGGTGCCGCCCGATGCCCGCACCTTCTCGATCGCCCTGATCGCCTCGCCGCCGGTCGTGAGCACGTCTTCGACCACGGTGACGCGGTCGCCCGGCTCGAGAACCCCCTCCAGCGCCCTTGCCGTGCCGTGGTCCTTGGCCTCCTTGCGTACCAGCACGAGTGGCAGATCGAGCTCCAGGGAGACCGCGGCCCCCAACAGCACCGCCCCAAGCTCGGGCGCCGCAAGCCGCTGCGTGGGCGCCGGGACCAGCTCGGCCAGGTGTTTGCCGACCCGGCGCAGGATGCTCGGCTGCGTCTCGAACAGGTACTTGTCGAAGTAGTAGTTCGAACGGCGGCCGGAGCGGAGCACGAAGTCGCCCTCCAGCCAGGCAGCGCTGACCAGATCACGGGCCAGCCGCATCAGTTCGGTGCTATCGCTGGGCGGCGAGCTCATGCATCAGGTGGATGACTGTGTCGGTACCCCGGTGGTACTGATCCAGGCTCATGTGCTCGTTGGGCGAGTGGAGGGCGTCCTCGGGGAGGCCGAAGCCGGTGACCAGCAAGCGAGTGTCGAGCGCCTCCTGGAAGTCGATCGTCACGGGTATCGAGCCGCCTTCGCGGATCAGTACCGGGGCCGCGCCGTAGGCGGCGACAAACGCCCTCCTCAGTGCGTCCACGCCAGGATGGCCGGCAGCCAGCCGGACGGGCGGGGCGGAGCTCAGCTCGATCACCTGGGCCCGTGTCCCGGGGGTGGCGAGCCGGGCCACGGCCTCGCGCAGTCCGGCCAGCACTCGCGTAGGGTCCTGGTGGGGGACCAGGCGGGTCGAGACCTTCGCCCTGGCTCGGGCCGGGATCACCGTCTTGGAGCCGGCTCCGGTGAACCCGCCGATCACGCCGTGCACGTCCAGCGTCGGCCGCGCCCACTTGCGCTCGAGGACGGAGTACTCGCCCTCGCCCGCCAGCTCGGTCACGCCCATCGCGGCCCGCTGCTGCTCAGCAGTGATGGGGAGTGTCTTCCAGTCTTCCAGCTCCTCTGCCGTTGGCGGCTCCACGTCACCGTAGAAGCCGGGGATCTGGACCACGCCGTTGCGATCCTTCAACCCGGCGAGGATGTGCGCAAGGCTGTTGAAGGGATTGGGGGCGACGCCGCCGAAGATGCCCGAATGGAGGTCGACGCGCGGCCCGGCCACCTCGACCTCCG
>DATFRD010000036.1:0-3842 GCA_035263645.1 Candidatus Dormiibacterota bacterium
CGGGCTTCTCGAGGCCGGCGCGAACGATCAGGAAGTGCAGGATCGGCTGCCAGAACACGAACGCCACGACCGTGGCCAGCAGCCAGCCGACCAGGGAGATGATCAGCGCGCGGCGCAGGTCCTCGAGGTGCTCGATGACGGACATGCGCGCATCGACGTCGCGCTTCTTCTTCCCCGAGGACGCGGGCCGGCCCCTCTGCAGCAGGGCCATGACGGAGCTGCTAGCTCTTCTTGTCGGTCTCGGCCACGGGCGGCGTGGTCGAGGTCACTGGCCCGGGGGCAGCGGTGGGCGCGGGCGGAGCCTGCGGCGTCTCGTGCATCGACGACCGCACCTCATCGGTGATCTCGCTGGAGGCCTTGCGGAACTCGCGGATCCCACGGCCGACGGCTCCGCCGACCTCGGGGAGCTTTCCGGGCCCGAAGATGATGAGGATGATCGCGAGAACGAGGATCAGCCAGAGTGGATGAAAGGGCAAACCCATCTTCCAGTTACCTCCAGGAGATTATATGCCGGCGCCCGGGCTTCCCCCCTTCTCAGGCGCGCTTGATCTCCGTGCTCAGGATACGGTCTGACGTGCCCAGCTGACTGACCACATCGAGGCCCACCGTCACGGTGGCGAAGTGGTTGTACGAGGCCGTCGGGTTCCCTCCGGACCAGGCGGACTTGAGGATGAAGAACTGCGATCCGCTGATGGTGCCGTCGGGGAACCGGGCCATGCCCATCGATCCGGGGAGCCACTGCTCGTCGAGGGCGGGCGGCTCGGGGGGCAGCGTGTAGCCGGGGCCCCCGTGGCCGTTGTTCAGCGGATCCCCGCTCTGGACCTGCCAGTCGAGGCTGTTCCAGAACGTCTGGCCGTTGAAGTAGCCGTTCTCGGCCAGCACGACGAAGTTGTTCACCGTCTTCGGCGCCTGGCTGGTCAGGAAGTCGAACGTGACGTCGCCCTTGGTCGTCCTCAGCGTCCCGCTGTACTTCGCCGTGGGGTCGATGCACATCGGCGGCGGCCCGCTGTAGAGGTCAGGCGCGAGCTGGGTCGCGGTCGTGCACGTCGCGAAGCCGGCCGAGGGGTGCGGCCCGGTGACCCAGTCGATGCCGATGCCGGCCCCGACCACCAGCGCGATGACGACGGCGCTGATCGCCAGCGCGACGACGGGCCGCATGCCGCGGCCCTCGGCCGCCGCCGGCCGGGTCGGGGTCGCTCGCCGCTTGGACACGGGGACCAATCTTAGTGCTCCGCGGCGGAGAAGATATGTTCATCCGCCGCGGTCACATGCTCTTGGCCCAAGCCCCTTCCCACAGGTCGAGCTCCCGCGCCGGCGGGACGCGGCCGCCGAACAGGATCGCGGCGACCTCCCCGAACCGCTCCGGCACGGCCGTCACCAGAAGCTCGTGCTGCGGCGGCCCCCCGCCGGGCCCTGCCCGCATGCGGGCGCGGTCCAGCCGGCGCTCGACCATGGCCGCGGTCGTGGACGCCGAGTCGACCAGGGTGAAGCGCCCGGGAAAGACGCGCGCGATGGCCGGGCGCAGCAGCGGGTAGTGCGTACACCCGAGCACCAGCACGTCGGCGCCGAGGTCGGCGATCTCGGCCAGGTCGCGGCGCAGCGCGGCCTCGGCCCGCGGCGTGCACGCGTCCCCCGCCTCGACGATGCCCACCAGCTCGGGGCACGCCTTCTGGTAGACGCCGACCATCGGGTCCAGCTCCTTGATGGCGTGGAGGTACTGCTGGCTGACCCGGGTGCCCTCCGTCGAGATCACCCCGACCACGCCCCTGGCCGTGGCCTCGACCGCCGCCTGGGCCCCCGGGCTGATCACGCCCACGATGGGCACGTCGAACACCTCGCGGGCCTGGTCCAGCGCGGCGGCCGTCGCGGTGTTACAGGCGATCACCACCAGCTTGACGTCGCGCGACTCCAGGTACCGGATGATGCCGAAGGCGAACTCCTTGACCTCGCCCTGGTAGCGCGGTCCGTATGGGAAGTGCAGCAGGTCCCCGACGTAGATCGTCCGCTCCAGCGGGAGGCGGTCGTGGATGGCCCGCAGCACGGTCAGCCCGCCGACGCCGGAGTCGAGCACCCCGATCGGGCGGACGTCCCCCCCACCCCGACCCTCCCCCTCCGGGGGTGAGGGAGCAAGTGGGGCCCCCGTCACCTCGCCGAAAGGCGGTAGCCGAGGCCGGGGACCGCCTCCACCGAGATCGCCGGGTCGCCGTAGGACTCGAGCTTGCGGCGCAGCCGCTGCACGTGGGGGTCGACCGAGTGGTGGTCCACGTCGGCGAGGTAGCCCCAGACCTTCTCCAGCAGCTGCGATCGGGTGAGCACCCGCCCGGGGTTCGAGGCCAGCAGCGCCAGCAGGTTGAACTCGGTCATCGTGAGCTTGACCTCCTGCTCGCCCACCCGGACGCGGCGGCCCTCCGTGTCGATCGTGACGTCGCCGACGCTGATCAGCCGCTTGCGCGCGCTGCCGGTGGTGGCCATCTCGACCCGCCGGAGGTGGGCGCCCAGCCGCGCCGTCAGCACCCGGGCGTCGAAGGGCTTGGTGATGTAGTCGTCGGCGCCGACCTCCAGGCCGACCACCATGTCGACGTTGGAGGCCCGCCCGGTGAGCATGAGGATCGGGCAGATCACCCCCTGCCGGCGCAGCTCGCGGCACACCTCGATGCCGCTGACGTCCGGCAGCACCCAGTCGAGGAGGACCACGTCGGGTTCGTTGACCTCGACGATCCGCATGGCCTGACGGCCGCTCGCCGCCTCGACCACCTCGTAGCCGTCGCGGCGGCAGACCTCGCCCACCATGGAGCGGACGGAGGCATCGTCTTCGACTACCAGGACTCGCCGGCGACGGCGCATGGCGGTGGCGTCAGCGGTGCTGCGGGCTGAAGCCGACGGGCCGTGAGCTGCGTTCCGGCCGCTTCACGCGCCGGAGCAGGACCGCGTGACGGTCGCCGGCGTTGACGATCTCCACCAGGTCCCAGCCGTCGGCCGAGGCCCTGGTGAGCTGGGCCGGGAGGGTGGTGCCGTCCACCACCTCGGCGCTCGTGACCACCTCGGTCCGGTACTCGAACTCCCTGCCCCCCTCCGAGAGCGGTACGAGGGTGCCGGGCGGCAGCGCGGCCGACGGCTCGTCGTCGGGCTCCTCGTCCGGCTCCGGCTCCTCTTCCAGGCGCTCGCGCATCGCCACGAATCTTAAGCGGATCGCCCGCACGAGCGGCCGCCGCCGCGGTACGCTGTACCTCGCCGGTCCGCTCCCGGCGCAGGGACATGTCGACCGTCCCCGCCTGCCCACCGGCTGTCGCCGGCCGCGCCGCGATCAGGGCGCTCGCCACCCGTCACGGCCTGGACGGCGTGCGCTGGTGGCCGCCGAACGATGGCGACCTGCTGGTCGACGGGGTGCCGCTGAGCCTCCGCCAGCTCCGCGCCGAGCTGGAGCGGGCGCTCGGCTGCAGGGTCGCGATCTACCTCGCCGACTGCCTCGCCGAGGAGACGCGCGACCGCCTCCGCCGCGAGACAATTGACCTCCTGGACGAGCATCAGTGATCCAGCGCGACTACATCGAACGCCTGATCGAGCAGTGCGCCGAGGCGATCAGCCGGATGCTGGCGTTCCGGCGCGCCGGCGAGCTGGACGTGGCGCTCCGCATCGTCGGCGAGACCGGGGACCGGCTGCTCGGCCCGCTCCGCCCCGTGCTCGAACGGATGGAGCCCGGGAGCGCGGTGGACTTCGTGGGCAGCTTCGAGCTCGGCCGCATCCGCATCTACGCGGCCCTCGTGGGCGAGGAGGGCCTGATCCACCAGGCCCGAGGCGACGCGGCCCTGGCCTCCGCGCGCTCCAGCCGCTCGCTCGAGCTC
>DATFRD010000037.1:0-7630 GCA_035263645.1 Candidatus Dormiibacterota bacterium
CGTGCAGCACCTTCGCCCCGTAGAACTTGATGATCGAGATCTCCTTGCGGGCCGCGGCCGGCCCGTGCTGGTCGATGACCCAGGCGGCGTGCAGGGTCAGCAGGCGGGCGGCCTGCATCTCGGCGGCTGAGTCCGCAATCCAGTTCTGGACCGTCTGCTTGGCCGCAAGCGGGCCGCCGAACGCCTCCCGCTGCAGCGACCGCTCGCACAGCATGTCGAACGCCCGCCGGGCCTGCCCCAGCCAGCGCATACAGTGATGGATGCGGCCCGGGCCCAGGCGCACCTGGGCCATGCGGAACGCCTGCCCGCGCTCGCCGACCAGGTTCTCCCGCGGGATGCGCACGTCCTCGTACTTGATCTCCGAGTGGCCCTGTCCGAAGTGCTCGTCTCCGCCGGCCATGGTCGGGATGTTGCGAAGCCGGTTGACCCCCGGCGTGTCCGTCGGGACCAGGAACATCGACGTCCGCGCGTAGGGCGCCTCGTCCGGGTCGGTCACCGCCATGACCAGCAGGACGTCCGCGATGAGGCCGTTGGACGTGAACCACTTGTGCCCGTTGATCACCCACTCGTCGCCGTCGAGCACGGCCGTGGTCGACATGTTCACCGGGTCGGAGCCGGCGTGCATCGGCTCGGTCATCGAGAAGCCCGAGCGGATGCGGCCGTCCAGCAGCGGCTGGAGCCACCGCTCCTTCTGCTCGGGCGTGCCGAAGAGCGCCAGCACCTCGGAGTTGCCGGAGTCCGGGGCCTGGTTGCCGAAGACGAGCGGCGCCAGCGGCGACATGCCGTCGATCTCGTGCATGAGCCCGAGCTTGACCTGGCCGAAGCCCCGGCCGCCGTGCTCGGGAGGCAGGTGCGCGGCCCAGAGGCCCTGCCGCTTCACCTCGTCCTGGAGCGAGCGAACGATGCGCTTGGAGGTGCGCTCGTCCGTCTGCAGCACCTCGAGCGGGAAGATCTCCTCGCGCACGAACTCCCGCATCCAGTCCAGCTTCTTCTCGAACTCCGGTTCGGTGGAGAAGTCCCAGGCCATCGTTCGCCTCCCTGCTAACCCTTGCCGCCGAGGAGCCGGTGGGCCTCGGCAATGAAGTTCATGATCGTCCCGGTCCGCTCCTCATAGGTGGGGTCCGGCCGCTTGCCCCGGCGGTGGAGCATGAGGTTGTAGCCGAAGATGCTCGCGTACTTGTAGTAGGTGAAGGCCAGGAACCAGCGAAACTCGTCCGGATCGGCCCCGTACATGGCCAGCAGCTCGTCGTCGGGTACGACGACCGAGCCGCCCCCCGGGACGCGGTCCCGCCCGCTGCGGCCGGTCTGCGCCACCACCGCCAGGCAGGCCAGGTCCAGCAGCGGCTGGCCCAGCTGGGCGATCTCCCAGTCGAGGAGCGCCACCAGCCGGGCGCCCCGGAAGAGCATGTTGCCGTAGTGGAAGTCGGCGTGGACCAGGACCGGTGGCTTCTCGGCCGGCTGTGTCGACGACAGCAGCTCGGCCACTGAGGGCGCCTCGCCGGTCAGCTCCGCCGGCGCGCGATCCATCAGCCACGTCCACCGTCCGATCTCGTAGGCCAGGCTGGCCGGCGTCTCGCCCCCGATGCCGGTGGTCTCGACCGGCAGGGCCTGCAGCCGCTTCAAGGTGTCGATCGCCGACAGGGCCAGCTCCCGGTCGGGCACCGTCCCGGCCACCTGCTCGATGCGCTGGCCGTCGATCGCCTCCAGCAGGTAGAAGGGCCTGCCGTCGATCACCGGCTCGTCGCTCGTCCTCAGCACCGCCGGGACGGGCAGGCCGTGGTGGTGCAGCGCGTCCATCAGGCGGGCCTGGCGCGGGATGTCGGCCGGCCCAGCGATCCGCGCCCCTGGCGGAGGCAGGCGCATGACCGCCCGCCGGCCGTCCAGGTCGACCCAGTAGGTGAACCCCGAGTGCCCCTCGGGGATGATGCGCACGGAGTGGACCGGCTCGCCCAGGAAGCGCTCCAGGTCAGCGCGGATCTGCTCGTCCCGGCTCACCAGCCCCCTCCTGCAGATGGGCGACGTCGGCCAGGCTGCCCACCATGCGCCGGTCGCCCAGCACGCGCACGATGTTCACGCTCGTGTAGTAGGGGAGGAGCCGGAGGCTCCCGAACTCGAGGCGAAGCACGTCGCAGAGGTAGCCGAGGATGGCGACGCCGTGGCCGACCATGAGGACCCGGCCCCCCGGGTGGGCCGCGACGGCGTCGCCGACGGCGGCCCGCATGCGCTCCAGCACCTGATCCGGCCGCTCGGCGGGGTGCACGTGCCCGTCCTCGAGCTCGGTCGCCACCTCCACCAGCCGCTCGTCGATGGTCACCTCGTCGGCGACGGCGCGGGCGGTCTCGACCGCCCGCCGGAGCGGGCTCGAGTAGACGGCGTCGAAGCGCAGCCGGCCGAGGCGGCGGGCCAGCCGGCGGACCTGCTCCGCGCCCTGGTCCGACAGCGGAGGGTCCTCCCCCGTGATCCCCGTGTAGCAGTCGCCGTGGCGGACCAGCCACACCTCGGTTGCGCCGGGAAGGGTGGCTCCGTGCGCGTCCACCAGGAAGGCGGCCTCGATGGCGCGCATGGCGGATGCCATCGCCTCGGGCGTGCGCACGTGGCTCATCGCTTCCAATGAGATCACATGCCGGAGCCCCGCCTGGCGCCCGATCGAGCGTCACCGCGGACGTCAGGTCGGGAGGGGCCCGGTACTGCTCCTGGCGGCCTCACTCCCCGCGCCAGGTGGCCTGGCGCTTCTCGAGGAATGCGGTCATGCCCTCCTGGGCGTCGCACGTCATCGCGTTCTCGGCCATGGTCTGGGACATCAGCTCATACGCCTCGTCCTGATCGACATCGATCTGGCGATAGAACGCATGCTTCCCGATGCGCAGCGTGAGAGGGCTGGCGGACGCGATCTGGCGGGACAGCTCCAGCACGGCGGCGTCGAGCTCCGCGGCCGGGACCACGCGGTTCACCAGGCCCCACTCTGCGGCAGTCGCGGCGTCGATCGGCAGGCCGGTCAGCAGCATCTGCAGCGCGCGCTTGCGCCCGATCGAGCGGCTGACCGCCACCATCGGCGTCGAGCAGAACAGCCCGATGCGGACCCCCGGCGTGGCGAACCGGGCCTCTTCGGACGCGATGGCCAGGTCGCAGGTCGCGACGAGCTGACAGCCGGCCGCGGTCGCGATTCCCTGTACGGCCGCGATCACCGGCTGGGGGATGCGCTGGATGGTCTGCATCATCCGCGTGCAGACGTCGAAGACCTCGCGCTCCTCGTCGAGGCTGCGGTCGACCAGCTCTCTGAGGTCGTGGCCGGCCGAGAAGACGGGGCCCGCGGCGCGGATTACGACGACGCGGACCTCCGGTCGCGCGCTCTGGCGCTCGAGCTCGCGCGTGAGCTCCCGCATCAGCGAGGTCGAGAGCGCGTTGCGCTGCTCGGGCCGATTCAGCGTCACCAGCACCGCCGGGAGCGAGTCCTCGATCAGCAGGTGCTCGAGAGCGATTGCCATGGCTACCTTATACCGCGTGCGGGTGACCTACGACGGCCGCTGCTTCGGCTGCGGCCAGGACAACGACGACGGCCTCAAGATGTGCTTCGAACCCACTCCCGACGGCGCCTCGTGCGAGTTCGCCGTGCCCTCGCGCTACCAGAGCTGGGAGGGGATGGTCCACGGCGGGGTGGTGGCCCTGATGCTGGACGAGGCGATCGGCTGGGCGGGCTGGCACGCCGGCCATCCCGGCCTGACCGGGCGGCTCGAGGTCCGCTACCGCCAGCCCCTGCGGCCGAACGACCGGGTGCGGGTCGTGGGCAGGCTCGACGGCGTCCGGCGGACCCTGGTCCGCGCCAGCGCCCATATCGACCGCCTGGCCGACGGGTCGCGCATCGCCGAGGCGACGGCGACGCTGATGGCGGTCCCGGCCGACGTGACAGGGCCTCGCTGAAGATGCAAGGGGGGGCGGGGCCCCCCTTCCTAAGATGCAAGGGGGGCGGGCCCCCCCTTCCTAAACCCCCCCTTTTTGGGACTTTCGGGGCGCCTCCGGCGCGTCCCTTCGGGTCTGAGGGGCTCCGTGGGGGAGTCCTGGAACGCGACTCACACGCTCGGGGGCCAAGCCCTTGCAAAGATGCAAGGGGGGGCCCCCTTCCTAAACCCCCCTCCTTCTGGGACTTTCGGGGCGCCTCCGGCGCGTCCCTTCGGCTCTGAGGGGCTCCGTGGGGGAGTCCTGGAACGCGACTCACACGCTCGGGCCAAGCCCTTGCTTACCTGGCGCCCCCGCTGAAGATGCAAGGGGGGGCGGGCCCCCCTTCCTAAACCCCCCCTCTTTCTGGGACTTCGAGGCGCCTCCGGCGCGTCCCTTCGGGTCTGAGGGGCTCCGTGGGGGAGTCATGGCACGCGACTCACACGCTCGGGCCAAGCCCTTGCTTACCTGGCGCCGCCGATGGACTCATACACACGGCGAAGCCCATGCTTACGCTGCCGTCGGGTCCTTTCGCCTATACCATGGCCGCATGACCGATGCTGCCACCCTCGAGGCCATCCGCCGCGTGGAGGAGACTCCGCTCAACCAGCTGGTGAACGTCTCCATCGACGACGTGCAGGCTCAGATGGACGCGCTCCTGAGCCCCGAGAACGACAGCGCGTCGTTCTACCGACGCTGGGAGACGCAGCAGTGGGCGGTCTCCGACCTGGACTTCGCCCAGGACGTCCGGGACTGGGCGAACATCCCGCCGGCCGTCCAGACCTCGCTCAGGACGACGATGACGCTGTTCTTCGTCGGCGAGCAGATCGTCACGGACACGCTGGCGCCGGTGCTGCACGCGGCCCCCCGCGAGGACGAGCGGATCTTCCTCGCCACCCAGATCGCGGACGAGGCCCGACACGCGGTCTTCTTCGACCGCTTCTTCGCGGAGGTGCTCGGCCACGAGGGCGGCATCCACGCCGCCATGGTCAACTTCGGGCCGGCGTCGCGGGAGGGCTACCGGCGGATCTTCTATACGGACCTGCCCGCCGCCATCGACCGCTGCCGGCTCGACCCCAAGGACGCGGTGGCCTTCGTGGAGGCGGTCGTCACGTACCACCTGGTCATCGAGGGCTTCCTGGCGCTGGGGGGGCAGCGGACGACGCTCCGCCTGCTGCGCCGGATCGGCATCCTGCCCGGCTTCGTCTCCGGCTTCACCGCGGTGGCCCGCGACGAGTCGCGCCACATCGGGTTCGGGGTGCTGGCCCTGCGCAGGCGCGTCCTGGAGGATCCCGAGATGGGCCGGGTGATCGCACGCAAGGTGCACGACCTGCTGGAGACCGCGGTCCGGGTCACCGTCGGACCAGACGAGAGGCTGCCGTTCACGTCCGTGGAGGAGGTCCCCCCTCCGATGCGGATCGACCCCCTGGAGGCGCGAGCGTTCGCCATCGAGTCTCTGGCCAAGCGGCTGCGAGCGGCGGGCCTGACCGACCAGGCGGTCGACGAGGTGCAGACGCGGATGATGTCGCTCTACGAGCAGCTCTGGGCCGAGTACGAGCGGAACCACGGGGTGGAGCACCCGGCCCGGTTCTGGCAGCGCGCGACCGCCGCGGCCTCCTGACCGCGGAGGCGCCGTCAGAGGGCCCCGTCGGTGGGCGCGTCCGATCGTGCGACCCACGAGCGCACACGGCCGGTGGCAGGCTCCTCGGGGGGTGCCTTGGTCTGGCTCGGCGCGGCGGGCTGTGCCGCGGCCGGCCCCGGCGAAGCCTCCGGGCCCAGGATGAGCGGCAGTTCCAGCACGAACCGGCTGCCCCGGCCCGGACTGCTGCGCTCGAGCGTCACCGATCCTCCCATCGCCCCGGCCAGCCGCCGGCTCAGGTACAGCCCGAGCCCGGTCCCCGCCGGGAAGCCCAGCTCCGGGTGCTCGACCCGCTCGAACCGCTCGAAGATCCGCTCGTGGTCCTCCGGCCGCAGCCCGACGCCATGGTCCTCCACTGCGGTCCGGGCCCGGCCGCCCGCGGCGGCCTCGACCGAGATACGCAGCCACGGACCCGTGTACGAGTAGGTGATGGCGTTGACCAGCAGGTTGTCCAGGATCCGGCCGACGTAGTCGGAGTCCGCGCAGACCCAGACGGCGCCGGGCGGCAGGGCGACGTCGATGCGCGCGCTGCGGAGCTCGGCGGAGGGCCGCAGGCGGTCGACGGCCGCCCGCACCGCAGCCCGTGCGTCCACCTCCTGCCGGCGCGCCTGGGCCCGGCCCGCCTCCAGCCGGGACGCCATCAGCAGGCCCTCCACCAGGTGGGCCAGCTCGTCTGACTTGGACTGGAGGGCGGTCACGGCGCCCTTGGACTGGCCGGGCAGATCGCCCAGGGTGCCGTCGCGGAGCATCGAGGCGTAGCCGCGGACCACGCTCAGCGGCGTCCGCAGCTCGTGGGCAGCCATGTTCAGGAACAGGCTCTTGGCCCGGCTGACCTCCTCGACGCCGGCGAACTGGCGGGCGTTGCGCAGCGCCACGGCGGCCACCGTCGCCATCGTGCCGACGGTGGCCAGGTCGTCGGGCTCGAACGGCACGTCTCGCACCCGGGCCAGCCCCAGAACGCCCACGATCTCGTGGGCGTACATCAGCGGCACGGCCAGCGCGTGCCGCGAGTTCGCGGGCCACCGCCCGCCGGCCGCATTTCGCAAGCGGGTTGGGAGCGGTCCGACGGCGGCCTGGCTGCGTCGCTGCAGCACCGCCGCCCGGATGACGGGAGCCGAGCTCAGCGGATAGCGCTCACCCGGGGTGAGCGGCGGGGTGTCGACCGAACGATAGCCCTCCACCACGATGCTGTCTCCCTCCACCCGGCAGAGCATCGCCCGGTCGGCCTCGACGACGGCCATGCACTGCTCCAGCAGCCGGTCGACGACCACCTCCGGCTGCAGCGAGGAGGCCACCGCCTCGGCCGTCCGGAAGCTCGCCTGCAGCCGGCCGATCGCCCGCAGCTCGCCCCGGATGGACCGGGCGTAGAGGTTGAGCTGGCCGAACAGCAGCGTGATCGCGATCGCCGTGGGCAGCACATGGGTCGCATACCAGATGGTCGTGTAGCGGGCGGTCAGCCAGATCAGGAGCAGGGAGTTGACGCCCGAGAGCGCCAGCGCCGGCACGATGCCGCGGAGGACCCGCTCGTCGCCGCGGTGTCCCATGACCAGGAGGACCCCGGCTGCCGCCACCGGCACCAGGCCGAACGCTCCCGCCACGTCGCTGGTGCGCCCGAACGCGTCGTCGTGGACGACCTGCAGGGGGGACAGGGCCAGCAGGAGCGCGAGGCCCGCCACGCCGGCGCCCAGGGCGAGCCCCAGGCCCAGCGCCAGCCGGGCCCCGCGGGTCCCGTCCGCCAGGGGCCGCGGGACGTGCAGCGCCGCCAGCGCCAGCATGGTGGGGGTGGCGGTGTTGACGAGGAGGAAGATCCAGCCCGTCGTGTCGTCGGCCACTGCCCGGCCCGTCAGCGCTGGCAGGATGCCGGGGAACGTCAACAGGTGGGCCAGCCAGAGCACGCTCAGCGCGACGCCGATGGCGGCGGCGGGCAGCGAGGCAGAGTCCGCCCGCAGGCGTGCGTCGAGGGCCCCCAGCGCCGCGATCACTGCGAAGCACACGATGTTTACGCCGTCGGTGACAGGCACGACCCAGCGCAGGGCCGGCCGATCGGGCAGCAGCAGG
>DATFRD010000038.1:0-2343 GCA_035263645.1 Candidatus Dormiibacterota bacterium
ACATGTGGAGGAACCGGCCGGCCTGGTCGGTGATGGCCCGCACCACGCGTGGATGGGAGTGGCCCGTCGAGCACACGGCGATGCCGGCCGTGAAGTCCAGAAACGTGTTGCCGTCGACGTCGGTCGCCCAGCAGCCCTCGCCGTGGTCCATGACGAACGGGTACGCGCGGGTGAAGCTGGGCGACATCGCCACGGAGTCGCGCTCGATCAGCCTCGACGCGTTGGGTCCGGGAAGGTCGGTTCTGACGTCGGGTCGCCGCAGCATGTGACGAGAATACGGTCCGAACGGGGCCGGGACCAGTCTTTACAGACGGGCGTCCGGCGCCTGCTCCAGGGCCTCGTCGAGCGGGACCAGCCGCTTCTGCAAACCGTAGATCGCGGCCTGCGTCCGATCCGCCAGGTGGAGCTTGGAGAGGATGTTCGAGACGTGCGTCTTGACGGTCTCCTCGCCGATGCCGAGGGCGACCGCGATCTCCTTGTTCGACCGTCCCCTGGCCAGCGCGCGCAGCACCTCCACCTCGCGCTTCGACAGCTCGTCCACCGGCTCGCGCTGCCGGTTGCGCATCTCCTGCAGCACGCGTGCCGCGACGCTGGGATCCAGCACGCTCTCGCCGCGGGCCGCCGCATGCACCGCCCGGACCACCTCCTCCACCCCCGCCGTCTTCAGCAGGTAGGACGTGGCGCCGGCGCGGACCGCGTCGAAGACCAGGTCGTCGCCCTGGTGCGACGTCAGCACGATCACCTGTGTCGCCGGGCTGCGTCCCTTCACCTCCCGGAGCGTCGCGATGCCGTCCATCCCGGGCATCTGCAGGTCCAGCAGGACGACGTTCGGCACGAGCCGCTCCACCGCGCGCACCGCGGAGGCTCCGTCCGGGCAGTCGCCGACCACATCGATGTCGGCCTCGTGCTCGAGCAGGAAGCGCAGGCCCTGGCGGACGACATTGTGGTCGTCCACGATCAGGACCCGGATCCGCGGCCGGGCCGCTGCCTCGTCCATCACACCCCGGCCGGCAGCAGCACCCGCAGGCGCGTGCCGCGTCCGGCGCCGCTGTCGATCGCCAGCGAGCCGCCCAGCTCCCGCACGCGCTCGGTCATCAGCCGGAGGCCGAGTCCGTGCGTGCTGGCGCCGCGGTCGAATCCGCGGCCGTTGTCCGCGACTGTCAGCTCGGCGTCCTCGCCGCTCCGGCGCAGCAGGAGCTCGATGTGGTCGGCCTCCGAGTGCCGGACGGCGTTGGACAGGCCCTCCTGCGCGATCCGGAACATCGCCTGCTCGACGGCGGGGCCGAGGGACACCGGCTCCAGGTCACGCCGCACCTGGACGCCGACCCGCACCTCGTAGGCCTCGCACAGGTCGGCCAGCGCCGGGACCAGGCCCTTTTCCTCCAGGGCGGTCGGCCGCAGCTCGAGCAGCAGCGCGCGCATCTCCTGGATGGTCGAGCCCACCGTCCGGCCGAGGGTCTCGAGCTGGGGTTGGACCGTCGCGCCGGCCGGGAGGGCCTTGCGCAGGCCGCCGACCAGGGCGCTGATCGAGAACAGGTCCTGCGAGATGGAGTCGTGGAGCTCCCGGGAGATGCGCGAGCGCTCGGCCAGGCGTGCGTTGCGCTCGTCCAGCGCGCGCTGCTCCGCGATCGACGACGACAGCCGCTCGGCCATCCCGTTGAAGTGCCGCTCCAGCTGAGCCACCTCGTCCGAGCCCGACTCCGGCACCCGCTGCGAGAAGTCGCCGGCGGCGAATCCGACGGTGCCAGCCGCCAGGCGGCGCAGCCGGCGCACGATGCCGCGGGTGGTCAGCATCCCGAAGATCGCGCCGACCGGGATCGTCACCAGCAGGAAGATCGCGCCCGAGCGGAGCAGCGGCTCGATCGTGGCCGGGTCTACCGCCGGCAGGTTCGCCGGGATGGGGACCTGGACGAACACGAAACCGAGCAAATGCTTCTGGATCTTCGAGCCGGGCACGAAGTCGGGGGACCCGGGGTCGGGCGTGAGGAGCATGATCGGCTGCGAGGCCCAGGCGACCAGGCCGCCGGCCGGCTTGCCGACCGCGCTGCCGCCCGCGGCCCAGCCCTCGGGCAGTCGGTCGACCGCAGACGTGCCCACCACGTAGCGGGCTGGATACGAGCTGTCGTAGATCACGCCGCGCGGATCGAGGACGAGGGCGAGGGACATCGGCGCCGTGTCCGGCAGCGGGGTGTCGACGTGCGGGATGAGCACGCCCTGGTCCGTCCGCCGCACCTGTCCGGGCCCCAGCTGCGTTCCGGTGGCGCCCAGCGGCATCTGCGACACCAGCTGCCCCATCGTGCCGGCGGAGGCGTCCGCCCGGGAGCTCGCCTTGACCAGCACCGG
>DATFRD010000039.1:0-10178 GCA_035263645.1 Candidatus Dormiibacterota bacterium
GGCCGTACGCGTGATGACAGAGATCGTGGGACCGAAGTGGGTGGCCACCGAAGCGGCCTCGTAGCCCAGCGCGGTGGCGAACGCGAACGAGAGGCCGGCGAGCACATACCGCAGCGTGCGGAGGTATGTGCTGTCGAGCGACGCCTGGACGACCATGTAGGCGGCGAACACGAAGAGGCCGAGCGCGATGAGCGCGAAGATCCCGGCCGAGATCGGTTCCGACCTCACCACGGCCTGCGCGGCGTTCATCATCCTTCCTCCCCCGGTGCGTTTCCCGGCTGTCGGCGGGGCCTTCGGACCCACCTGGCGAAACAGCCACGGGGTCCCGGCCGCCGTCAATGGGTGCTCTGTCCCTCTCCGCCGGGGCGCGATGCCCACCTCGGACGGGCGGCCGGTCTCCGGCAGGTGTCAGACTCGGACCTGGAGGACTGGACCGTGAACGGTGGCCAGTGGCCGAGGTTCCGTGACCGGCAGCAGGCGGGCGACCTGCTGGCACGGCGTCTGCTGGCGTATAGGGATCGACCCGAGGTGCTGGTCCTGGGCATCCCCCGCGGCGGGGTGCCCGTGGCCTCGCGAGTGGCGCGCGCGCTGCGAGCTCCGCTGGACGTCCTCGTCGTGCGCAAGCTCGGCGTGCCGGGCCACGAGGAACTGGCCATGGGTGCGATCGCTCCCGGTCAGCCGCCGGTGCTCGACACCTCGGTGGTCGAGGAGCTGGGGATCGAGCAGGCCTCTATTCGGGAGGCCGTGGCGCGCGAGAGACGCGAGCTGCATCGCCGGGAGCGGGCGTACCGGGGAGAGCAGGACCCGGTCGACGTCCACGACCGCACGGTCCTCCTCGTGGACGACGGGCTGGCCACCGGCTCCACGATGCGGGCGGCGGTGGTCGCGGTTCGTCCGCAGCGCCCCGGCGCCATCGTGGTCGCGGTCCCCGTGGCCCCGCCCTCGACCTGCAGGGAGCTGGAGCCGCTGGTCGACCGGCTGGAATGCATCGC
Source organism: Candidatus Dormiibacterota bacterium (assembly GCA_035263645.1). Classification (GTDB taxonomy): domain Bacteria; phylum Chloroflexota; class Dormibacteria; order Dormibacterales; family Dormibacteraceae; genus CF-161. The sequence goes on from DATFRD010000039.1 coordinate 993, forward strand.
CCGGCCCGAGTGGTTCGTGGCCGTGGGTGCCTGGTACGAGGACTTCAGCCCGACCGCCGACGAGGAGGTGCGGGCGCTTCTTGGGAGAGATGCGGCCGCCCGGCCGGGGCGGGCCACGAGCCGTTGAGCGGGAGCTCGGCTCGGGGAGCAGCGACGGCGTGAGCCGGACAGGTGGTCGCGTCGCCACGCGGCAGGACCGTGACCCGGTGCGCGGTGGGCGGTGGCCGGCGTGAGGATCGGGCTCGTGCTCGGCGGCGGAGGCGTGCGCGGCGCGGCCTGGATGATCGGGGCGCTGCACGGGCTGGTCGCCGAGACGGGCTGGGACCCGGCTGCGGCGGACCTGCTGCTGGGAACGTCCGCGGGAGCGGTGGTGGCCGCCCTGACCGCAGCCGGGGCCGCCCCGTGGCAGGCCCGTGAGCCCGGTCACCACGAGCTCCTCGAAGCGCTGCTGGAGGCGGCCGTCCTCCGGCCGGAGTTCGCGCTCGGGAGACCCGGCCCCGGCTCGCTGGCGCTGGTCGGACGGGCCTGGCGAGAGGGGCCGAGCCAGGTCATGAAGGTGGTCGCCGGGATCGCGCCGCGCGGCTTCGTATCCACCGCCCCGATCGCCCGCCTGGTCCGAGAGCTGGGCCCGGCGGCATGGCCGGCTGGGCGGGACCTGTGGATCGCCGCCACCGACTACGACTCCGGCGAGCGGGTGGTCTTCGGCCGGGCCGGCGCGCCGGCCGCCGACCCGGCGCTCGCGGTCGCCGCCTCCTGCGCGATACCGGGCCTCTACCGGCCGGTCGGGATCGACGGCCGCCTCTACGTCGACGGCGGGGTGAACAGCGGCGCCAACCTGGACCTGGCCGCGGAGGCGGCGCTGGACCTGGTCATCTGCGCGAACCCGCTGTCCTCGTCGACCGGCGACCGGGGCCTGGTCTCGCGCATCAGGGCCCTGCTCCACCAGCAGCTGGTCCCCCAGATGCAGGCGGTCGAGCGCTCGGGCTGCGACCTGGTGGTGCTCGAGCCGGCGACCGAGTCGATTCGCCTCATCGGCGTCAACCCGATGAGCCGGCGCCGCGGCGCCGAGATCGGCAGCACGGCGTCCCATGAGGTCCGGGAGTATCTGCGGCGGCCGGACGTCAGGGACAAGCTGGAGCCCCTGGGCCGCAGCTGACCGTCCGCCGTCACCTGACGAACCGGCACGGCCGGGAGGGCGGCTGATGGCCGGGCGGTCAGGGGAAGAGATCGAGCTGGTAGTGCTCGGGCAGCGCGTCCGGGTCGAGGAGCTCAGGTCCGTCGTTGCGGACGCTGTTGACCAGCGGCGACGCGGCCCGCAGCTCCAGGTGGTCGTCGGGGCACGGCCTCAGCATGGCTGCCAGCTGCTCCAGCCCGAGCTTCTCTCGGACCCACGCCCTGGCGTCGTCGTCGGAGAGGACGACCGGCATCCGGTCGTGGAGGGCCTCGAGACGGCCGTTGGCTGTCGTGGTCAGGATCGTCACCGCCGGAACGCCTTCGCGACGGCCCATCAGGCCGGCCAGGTTGATCGGAGCGCCGTCCCGCCGGGAGATCGCGACGGGCAGGCGCCGCGATCCCAGCCGGCGCCACTCGTAGAAGTGGCTGGCCGGCACCAGGACCCGGCTCGTCAGCAGCAGATCGCAGTAGGGGCCCGGCTGCAGGGCCGTCTCCGCGCGCACATTGAAGAGGCCGCCCCGGCGACCGTCGATCCCCCACACGACGAGGTCTGCTCTGGCGCCGTCGACCACGACAACCGGGTCGGTGGGTGCGATGTTGTACCGGGCGGGCACCTGGCGCGCCTCGCGAAGCCACGGATAGGCGGCGACCAGGCGGGATGGGGTCGCCACATATCCGATCCTGCCGCACATATGGAGACATTGTGGCGTGAGCTCGGTCGCGAGCCCGACCGGCGCCGTCACTCGAGCTCGGAGGGAAGCACCTGGGTGGTCATGAGCCACTGCAGGCTGGCCAGCCGCCCCGGCCCGCCGAGCCTGGCCTCGACCAGCCGTCGACCGTGGAAGTACGCGAACGGGTGCACCTCACCCAGCGGCCTCGAAAGCCGGGCGAGCTCCTCTCGTGCCCGCTCCTCGTCGACCAGGGCATGGCGCACCAGGTATGAGACCACCTCGGGCGCCGGCCGCCCCTCCCTGAGCAGGAAGGCTGCATTGCACGAGGCGCCTCTGAGAATGTCTCGGGCCAAGTGGATGGAGCGCGGGTCCCCCTCCGGCCGCATCCCCGCCTCCGGATACACGTGCTCGGCCAGCCATCGCTCCTCCTCGCCGGGCGCGAACACCATCTCGTGCGCGAGCAGCGCGAGGCCCTCGCTGACGACGAACCCCGGCGTCAGCAGGAACCTGGCCTGCTGTTCCAGGCAGCCTCGGCGATCGACGAGCGCCTCCTCCTTCAGGAGGATCTCGGTGAGGTGGCCCGGATAGCCCTCGTGGCAGAGCACGTAGAAGAGGTCCGGCAGCGGAAAGGGAACTAGCGGGTTCACCAGGATCCGCGATCGGTGGCTGCCCTCATAGGCGGCGACCGCCCAGGCCGGCTGATCGACGTGCGCGATATCGACGTCCTCGTCGGCCGGCAGCGGGAGCATCGCGTGCGTCAGCTGGCGGGCGTGTGCCAGCGCCCGCTGCAGGAGGGCAGTCAGCAGGTGCGATCTTCCCGGTGGCAGCGTGGTGCGAGCGCGCCACCGGCGGAGGCGCTCCGCGAGCCTGCCCACGCCGGGCAGGCCCGCGTCGTACAGGTCGTGGCCCGCCTCGAAGAGGGTTTCCGGCAGCCAGCCCACCCGCAGGTCGAGACAGCCCAGCACCTCCTCCTCGAGCGAGAGCGGCTCTCCGCCGAGACGACGGGCCACGGTACGGAAGGCGTCGAGGTGCCTCGACAGGAACCGGGCCCGGCGAGGCTCAAAACCCTGCTCGGCGAGTCCCTCCCGCAATCCGGCGACGGCGTCGCGCAGCCGGGGCCAGCTCCACATGGGCTCGCTCTCCACCTCCGCTCGCCATTCCGGGGGTCCGAGGTAGTCCAGCAACGATGAGCCCCGGTGAGCCTGCACGATCCTGTCCAGCCGAAGGGCGACCTGGGCGTAGTCGCGCAGCCACTCGTGAGCAACCTGCGGCGCCGGCGTCAGCATGCCACGTCCCGCCGCCGCATCCCCGACCCGCCGAGCCGGAGGCCCGCCGCGGCCAGCAGCAGGCACGCAATCCCGCCTGTGTCCCGGGGCATCGTCCACACTATGCGGCGAGGAGGAGGGTCGAGGAATGGATGCTGCGACACGGGCTGCTGAGCTGGCGGACATGGTGGGGGCGGCGCACGGCCGGGTGATGAGCTTTGCGGCGGGCTGCTCGGACGCCGACTGGACGTCCGTCTGCCCCGGCGAGACCTGGCCCATCGGCGTGGTGCTGGACCACATCGCCGACGGCTACCGGGCGTTCGACGGCTGGATCAGGGGCTACCTGGAGGGCCACCCGGTCCGCGTGACCCGGGAGCAGATCGAGGCGATGAACGCCGAGCACGCGGTGGCCACGGCCACCCGGCCCCGGCTGGACACCGTCGCCCACCTGGCGTCCGCCTCCGAGAGCACGATCGCCGTGGTCCGCGGCCTGAGCCACGACCAGCTGGCGATCGCCCACCCCATGGCGCTGCGGGGCGGCGAGACGGTCAGCGCCGAGCAGCTGGTGCAGGCGCTGCTGAGGCACACCGCCGGCCACCTCCAGAGCTGCCGTCAGGCACTCGGCCGGTAGTGGGGCGCCACCGCCGCCCCGGGGTGCGGCCGGAAACCTGGCCGAGAGATTTGGGTTCCAGGTGCCCCAGATCCGGTGGCGCCGACGAGGAGCGGAAGGAGCGCCCTCCAGGGCGTGACTGAGCACCGGAAGAGGCAACGCCGGAGATGGGGTGCATGGGCCCAAAGATCCGGTTGGGTTTTCGGCCGCACCCCCAGCGTCATCCAGCCGGGCGGCCGCCACTCCAGAACTCGTCCCGCCGCCGACCGGCAGGCCGAACTCAGGTCGCCCGGCGGGCGCCGCCTCCAGTGGCCCCGCCGCGAAACGCCGTCGGCCGCTGCTCCTCCAGCTCCCAGCGCACGCGCTCCCACTCGTCGACGGTGTAGCTCTCCATGTCGCAGACGGTGGCCATGACCTCCGCCTCGAGGAGGCTCACCGCCCGTGCGTAGTTCCCGCGGCGCAGGTCCGCCCAGGCGCCCACCAGCGCGCGGCGGAGTCCCACCGCCACCTCGGCTCGCGGCTTGCAGGGGAACGGCGCGCGAGGCACCGTGCCTCCGGCGCGGCTTCGATCCCGCGGGTCCGACGGATCGTCCCACGCCTCCCTGCCCCCGAGACCGAGCCAGCTCATAAGCGGCGCACCCCGCCCCGGAGCCCGGGATTCGACCACGCCCGGCGGTCGACCGCTGCCGACCCGGTCAGCATCTGCTCGCAGACGTGGACAGGTCGCCGTTTGCCATGCGCTCCTCTTCCCGACGCACCGTGCGGGCCGGACGGGGTGGCCGGCCCCACACGGGCTCGGGGCCTGATCTCAACACGCCGTGAGCGCGAGCGGAGGACACATCTCGCGGAACATCTCGGGCGCCGCGCGTCACGTCCGGGCAGTCGCTTGTTCCCTGCGGAACACGGTGTGGACGACGGATGGAACATGCTCCGGTGCGTCGGGACGGCCATGTTCCTTCTCGGTCGGGTGGACTTGACACAGCGCGTCGTGCGCTGCGACCTCCACGACGGCGGCGCATACTGACGCTCAGCGGTCAGCGGCAGCCGTCCGTTGAACAGGGGGGGCCGAGGCATGAACGACGAGGAGGCTGCGCAGCGCGCGGAGTTCGGCGCCATGGTGGCCCAGCTTCGCCGTGCGCGAGGAGCGACCCAGGAGCGGCTTGGCCGGGAGCTTGCCGAGAGGGCGCACCGGGACCTGGGGCGGCGGGACGTGCTTCCCCCCGCGCGTCAGACCCTCCGACGGTGGGAGCACGGGCTGTGCTGGCCCGATGATCTGAACGGCTATCTGCTGTGCCGAGAGTTCGGGAAGGACCCGGAGGAGCTGTGCCTGCATCGAGTGGTGACGCCGGAGGTGATGGCCCGGTACGAGCGGCGCAGGAACGAGCTGGGCCGGGCGACGACGGGGAGCGCTCCAGCCGACATCCCTTCCGCTCCGGAGGACATCGACTGGGAGCGTGTCAGCTTCGTCCTCCGCGCCATGGGGCAGGTGGACCCTCTGACCGTCGAGGACCAGTGGACGCTCACGCGACGGTACCTGGACGACCGTCGCCGGATGCGCAACCGCAGCCTGCTCACGTCGATGGTGGACCACATCGTGCGCCTGCGTCATCTGCGAGCGCGCGCAGGCGAGGATCGCCTCTATCGCGAGCTGACGATCATGCTGTGCGAGACACTGGTCGGCGCCGGCTGCAACTGGATCGGGCTCACTGATTTCGGGATGGCCGCCAGCGCCTACCGGGAGGCGGCGACCCTGAGTGGGGAGCTCGGCGAGGGATGGCTGCGCACGACTGCGCTCATGTCCCTGGCCCAGCTCAGCGGCATCCATGCCATCGCCCCCTGGTCGCCGGCCACCAGGCTGGCCCTCCTCGAGGAGACCAGGGGCGGCGCCGCGGGCGCGTCGGCTCAGGTACGGGTCTGGTACCAGGCCACCCGGGCGCAGATGCTCGCGCTGCTGGGGCAGCAGACGGAGGCACAGCGAGCGCTGGAGCTGGCCGCGCGGGCCCAGGCGCTGGTCGTGCCCGGCACCGGCTTCTACTTTGCCCAGGTCGACCCCACCTACGTTCCGGTCCAGCAGGCCTCGGTCACCCTGATGTCGGGCCGCCCGCGAGAGGCGTCGGCGCTGTTCCGACGGTTAGCGGAGACCGTGGACTCGGCGGACGTGCCGATCCGCGCCTGGATCACGGTCTATGTGGCCGACGCCGCCGCCGCCGCCGGCGATCTCGAGCACGCCGCTCCCGCACTGGTGGAGGCGCGCAGGCTGGCGCAGCAGATCGGCTGCCCGCTGCTCGAGCACAGTGCCGAGCGCATCGCGACCCGCGAGCCCTGGGCGGCCCGTCTGCGGTCGTCGACCCGGCGACATCAGCTGGACGCGAACGTCTGGTGAGGTGAGGGATGGCTATGGACCCCTTCGTCGAGGACTTCGTTCTTGATCCGTACCCGCACTACGCACGAGTCCGCGAGGGGGCGTCCGCCCAGCGCGAGGTGCAGCCCAGCGGCATGGTGTCCTGGCTGGTCCCCTCGTACGAGCACGGGCGTCGAGTCCTGACGGACGCCCAGTTCTCGAGCAGCTTCGAGCACGCCGAGGTGGAGAACCTTCGCCGCGGCGGCCTGCTGGACAGCGCCGGCGACACGACGCTGGGCCCGGCGATGATCCTCAGCGACCCGCCGGTGCACACGCGCCTGCGGGGACTGGTCAGCCGCTCCTTCACCCCCGGTCGGGTGGAGGCACTGCGGCCTCGGGTTCAGGAAATCGCAGACCAGCTGCTGGAGGCCATGGCCCCTCGTGGCCGCGCCGACCTGATCGCCGATTTCGCCGAGCCTCTGCCCGTGACGGTGATGTGTGAGCTCCTGGGCGTCGATCCCCAGTCCCACGGCGACTTTCGGGAATGGGTGACGGCTATGCTCACCACGCCGACGTCTCCAGAGACGAGGGAGCTGAAGCACCGGGGCGCGCGTGCCCTCGCCGGCTACCTGGGCGAGCTGGTGGCGAGCCGGCAGGCGCAGGTCGACCTGGGGCTGGAGGAGGCGGCGCAGCCGGACCTGGTGAGGGCTCTGATTCGCGCCCACCATGACGAGGGAGCCCTCAGCCCCCGCGAGCTGGTGGGGATGATGATGCAGCTCCTCATCGCGGGCTACGAGACGACCAGGAACCTGATCGGGAACGGCATGCTGGCGCTGTTCCGTCACCCCGAGCAGCTGGCTCTGCTCCGGGAGCGGCCCGACCTCCTGCCCTCTGCCGTGGAGGAGCTGCTCCGGTTCGAGTCCCCGGTGCCGAGGGCCTCCTATCGAGTGGCGAAGGAGGACGTCGAGGTCGGCGGGGTCCGAATACCGGCCGGCAGCCTGGTCTCGGTGCTGATCGCCGCGGCCAACCGCGACGCGCATCGCTTCGCCGACCCCGACCGGCTGGACATCACCCGCCCGGACAACCAGCACCTGGCCTTCGCCTACGGGATCCACTACTGCCTGGGCGCCCCCCTGGCCCGTGTCGAGGGTGCGGTGGCCATCGGCAGCCTCCTGGCCCGCCTTCGAGACGTGCGGCTGGCCGCGCACGCGGAGCTGCGCTGGCGAAGCTCGAGCCTCTTCGTCCGCGGCCTGGAGACGCTGCCGATCGAGTTCACCGCCTCAGCCACGTAGCCACCGACGGCCGACGGACCCACCGGCCTCAGCTCAGTCCAGGACCTCGACGAGCGCGTCCACGTATGCCACAGCCTCGGGCTGGTGCTCGCGACACCACATCGCCTCGTTCACCTGGCGGGCCTGCGCCCAGCGTCGGGCGCGTTCGAAGTCCACGCCGGCGCCGTCGGCGAACGCCGTCAGCCGGGCGCGGACTGCCGCCCGCAGGTCGGGCTGCGCGATCAGCTCCGCCCATCGATTGCTCAGGAACGGCGCGGCCTCGAAGGCCGGCTCGCCGGCCAGTCCGTCGGGGTCGATCACCAGCCAGGGCTCGCGCTCGGCCCGCAGGATGTTGTCGAAGACGAGGTCGCCGTGCAGGAGCAGGTCGGGCTGGTCTGGCCCCAGCTCGCGGCAGCTCGCGACCGCAGCCTCCAGCCGCTTCTTCGGAAACGGACGGCCCAGCCCCTCCCAGTGCCGGGGCAGCTCCTCGACCCACCGCGCCGCCAGGTCGGCGACCCTGGGCAGTCCGGGAGGCGCCGGGACCGCCAGGCGCCGGCAGACCTGCCCCGCCACGGCGGAGGCGGTGACGCCAGGCAGCGCCCGCGCCGATCGCGCCGGGTCGAGTCGCTCGAGCAGCAAGACGCCGGCCGCGTCGTCGCGCTCCAGCAGGCGCACCGCGCCATGGCCACCCCATGCGGCAAGGGCGTGCGCCTCCCACCAGTCGTCCCCCTCCACCCACGAGACCTTAAGCGCGGCCCGCCCGCCGTCAGCACGGACGACGGGCACCACGATCCCGACATAGCCGTGGAGCACGGACCCGTCGGGGGTCAGCGCCCAGCGGTCCAGGTAGGACTCCACGACCGCGGGGAGCCCATCGATCCACTGCCGGCCGGCATCACCCTGACGGGCGATGGTCCACGCGGCGAAGTTGCTCGGCACGACGATCACCGCCGCATCATCGCGCACGCAGTGAGGCCACGGCTTTGCAGTCCGGAAGGCGCTCGGCCCCAGAGGGGAGGTCGGCCGCGTGTGGTCCCTGCACGGCCCACTGGTGTACCGGGCCCTGACGACGCTGCAGGCGAAGGGGCTGGCCGATGTGGTCGGCGCCGAGCGGAGCGAGGTCGGTCCGCAGCGGACGCTGGTCACCGCTACCCAGGCGGGAAAGGACGCGCTCCTGGCCTGGCAGTGGCTGCCGGTCGAGCACCTTCGCGACTTTCGGTCGCTGTTGATGCTCAAGCTCGCCCTCCTCGACCGGGCGGGCGAGGAACCGGGAGCGCTGCTGGCGGCCCAGCGCGACCGGGTGCAGCCGATTGTGGCCGCACTCGAAGTGCAGGCGGAGGCGAGCGACGGGTTCGATCGGACCCTCGCCACGTGGCGGCTGGAGTCAGCGAGGGCGGCGGTGCGCTTCCTCGATGGCCTGACCGCCGGGGACCGGGCCGTCACGCCTCGCGGCGCCGCACCCCTGGCGCCCTGATCGCCCGCGCTCCGATTAGCCTGCCGCCCGCTGCGTGGTCTGCGCAACCATTCGCTCGATCATATCCCGCTAGGGGCGCTGCCAGGAGCGATTGGCGGGAGGCGGAGGTTACCATTTCCTCATGCCTGCGCAGGTTGCAGATGACATGGCCTCCACCATGCTCCGCACCCTGGGCGACCCCGTTCGCCTGCGGCTCCTGCGCGAGCTTCCGGCCGAGGACGCGGCCGTGGTGCCGGTCGGCGAGGTGGCGCGCCGGCTCGACGTCTCCGACACGGTGGTCTCCCAGCACCTGCGCGTGCTGGCCGGGCTCGGGCTGGTCGGGCACCGGCGAAGCGGCCGCGCTGCCTACTACTACGTCAGGGCGGAGGCGCTGGTCGCGGT
>DATFRD010000040.1:0-4748 GCA_035263645.1 Candidatus Dormiibacterota bacterium
CACGACCTCGCGACCCCTGGCCAGGGCGCTGAGCATCAGCAGCACGGCGGCCGCGTTGTTGTTGACGACCAGCGCCGCCTCCGCGCCGGTCAGCCGGGTCAGCAGCGGAGCCACCAGGCTCGAGCGGTCGCCGCGCCGGCCCGTCTCCAGGTCCAGCTCGAGGTTGCTGTAGCCTGCGGCCATGTCTGCGGCCGCGGCGGCCGCCGCCCTGGAGAGAGGCGCCCTGCCCAGGTTGGTGTGGAGCACCACGCCGGTGGCGTTAACGACCCTTCTGAGCCGGGGGCCGGTCCAGGCAGCCAGCCGGGCACCGACCTCCTCCACCCGCTCCGCGTCCCCGACCGCGCCGGCCGACCGCTCGTGCGCCAGCTGGTCGCGGATGGCGTCGGCCACCAGCGCATAGGGGTACCGCTCCCGGAGCCGGCGATAGCCGGCTTCGTTCAGAAGCCTGCCGACGCCAGGCAGGGGTGCAGGACCACGTAGATGACGCATTGGCCGAGGATCCCGGTCGACGCAGGCTGGAAGAAGATGGCGACCGCGGCGTCAAGCACGCTGAAGTGGAGGAGCAGGGGGGCGAAGAGGACGACCAGCAGCGCGATCATCCAGATCGTCCGGGTGTTGGCCGCGACGTTGAAGAAGAACCGCGGGTTGCGGCTGCGGAAGAGCGCCTCGACCACGCGCCAGCCGTCGAGGCCCGGGACGGGCAGCAGCTGGAAGGCGAACGTGGACAGGTTGAGGAAGAAGATCGCGTACACGATGGTCGCCAGGTAGCCCAGCGGGGCCTGGTCGAGCGTGGCGGGGTTGACGAGCGCCCCCGCACCGGCCAGGACGCGCAGCAGCACGCCGAACACCGCCGCCACCACCAGGTTGGCGGCCGGGCCGCCCAGCGCGAACGCGAGCTTGCGCCCCACACCCTGGAGGCGGTACTCGTTGACCGGGACCGGGTTGCCCCAGGTGACGTTGGCCAGGAAGGCCGCCACCACGCCGTAGACGTTGATGAACAGCCGCGGCTCGGGCCGGAAGTAGCCGCGGTTGCGAGGCGACGGGTCGCCCATCAGGACGGCGGCGACCGCGTGGCCGAGCTCGTGCACGGGAATGGCCACGGCCACCGCCGGGATCAGGAAGATGCAGCCGATCAGGAAGGCGACAGGATCCGCGCCCAGCATCTCGCGCCTACTCGATCTCGATGCGCTCGACGCGCGGCCTGCGGGATCCCTGGGCGCCGCCCGAGCTCGGACGCCGGCGCGCCGGCGCCCGGGCGGCCGGCGCCCGCGACGGAGGCGGCCGCCTCGCTCCGGCCTGGTGCTCGTAGATCAGGAACGCGGCCGTCAGCAGCTCCCGCTGGGCGTTGACCAGGTGGGCCTGGGCCTCGGCCGGGATCACGTCTCTCAGCGCGCTGCCCACGCGCTGCCCGATCAGCGCCGCCAGCTCCGCGATGCGCTCGGTGTCCGGGCTCACGTCCGACCCATCCCGCTCACCGGGCGAACCTCACGCGCAGCTCGCCGTCTTCGATCGCAGCGCCGACGGTCTGGCGGCTGGCCAGCACGCGGGGCAGCGATATCTCGCGGCGGTAGTTGCCGACCGTCACGAACAGCTCTCCGTCCTGCCTCGCCAGGGTGACGTCGGCCCGGCTCACGAACGGCACCTTGAGCGCCAGCACGTACTCGGCGCCCACCTTCTCCACCCGCTGCGACGCGCCGTCGTAGAAGTGGTCCGCCGGGTCGCGGTCGCCGTAGATCGCGTCCGCCATACGCAGCAACATGCGTTCTCCCACCACCTCCTCGTCGAACAGCGGCACGTCGAAGATGGGCAGCGGGGCGAACGAGTGCTGGACCTCGCCGGCGTAGCGCTGGTTGATGGCGTGCCACTTGCGGAACAGCTCGTCCTGCAGCCCTGCCGGGAGGAGCCGGTTCACGACGACGGCGTCGGTCACGTACCCGAAGAGGCTCAGGTAGGTGAAGGCGCGCTTGGCCTCCTTCACCACCATCTTCTCCAGGTTCAGGACCAGCCGGACGCTGGTGACCGCGCTGTCGGTGAGCACCTTCTTCATGCCCTCCAGGTCCAGCAGCAGGCCCCGGATCGAGGCGAAGATCTCGTCGGACGGCAGCGGCACGTCCATCAGCGGCTGCAGGACCGGGCGGGCGATCCTCATGGCCCGGCGCTCCCACGGGTAGATCTTGTCGAGCCACCAGCGGGCGGCGTCCGGGAAGACCAGGAGCTGCAGCGTCTCGCCGGTCGGGGCGCAGTCGACCACGATCACGTCGTGCTCGCCCCGCTCCGCGTAGAACTTGATCCACATCAGGGAGGCGATCTCGTCCATGCCGGGCGGGTTGGCGACCTCCTCGGCGACCACGTCGTCCAGGCCCTGCGTGGCGAAGACCCTGGCGGCGTAGTCGTGGAGCTGCCGCCAGTGCCGCTCCATCTCGTGGAGGGCGGACACCTCGTGGGCCCACAGGTTGGCAGCCACCTGCGTCGCTCGCGGGCCCAGCTCCAGGTCGAGGGAATCGCCCAGCGAGTGCGCCGGGTCGGTGCTGATGACGATCGTGCGCCGGCCCATCCGGGCGCAGCGCACCGCGGTCGCGGCGGCCACGGACGTCTTCCCGACCCCGCCCTTCCCCGTGAAGAGGATCACACGCACAGGGTGAGTGTAGGCGGCCAGCCACCCCGCAGCGCCGCTGCCAGGAGCGCGGGAGCTACCTGACCGCCAGCGGGATCACGAACTCCGCGCCGACGACGAGCAGCACGATCATCGCGGCGACGACGAGGCCGAGCCGGACGAGGTCCGATACGAAGTACGGCACCCGGTCCAGCGGGATCGAAGGGTCCACGTTGTCGAGCACGATGCGGCTTGAGCCGCGACCGCCGCGGCGGGCCGGCGTGCCCGGCGCCAGGGACATCTCGACCGACCGGACGAGCGACTGGTCTCCGCCGATCCGGCCCGCCTGCCCGGCCCGAGGCGCCGCGCCGGCGGTCGGCGCCGGAGTGGTGGTGCCCTGGGTGGGACCAGCCGGACGGCGGGTCCGCGGCGGCGGCTGGCGCCGCCTGGTCTTCCTGGCCACGTGCGGAGTTTACCTGGGTGGACACCTGGCGCGACTGGTGGCCGCCACAGGCAGGCGCCGGAGTAGATGATGCTCCGTCGCGTAGGGAGACGCTGGTTGACTGGCGCCCACCTGTGGCCGCGCCCTGGGACACCGGTTGGGACGTTGGCTACGACATCTTGTGTCCCGGCGGCCATGATACCTCTGCATCTAGGCGGTGTCAACCTGGCGCTCGAAGGGGGGCCACGGGCGGATAATCGAGCCGTACCGTGTCGACCGACGGAACCGGGTACTGCATCGACTGCGGGGCGCACCTCGAGGCCCGGCACCGCTTCTGCTGGAACTGCGGGGCCTCCCGCTGGGCGCCCGACGCCTCCGGCGCCGCTGCTGCGGCGGCGGAGACGGCTGCGGACCCGAGCCGGCCATCCGAAGCACTGACGGGCCCGGCCCCCCAGCCGGCCCCCCAGCCGGACCGGCCACCGGCCGATCTCCGGCCACCGGCCGATCTCCGGCCGCCGCCGATCCCGGGCACCAGCGTCTTCGGCGCGCAACCAGTGCAGGCGTCGCCACCCAGCCTTGGCCTGCTGCCCTGGTTCTATGCCGCGGGCGCGGTCTTCTTCCTGATCCAGGCCACGCAGGCGCTCGCCCAGGTGCTCTCCCCCGCCGCCCGGTCGGAGTTCGCGGCCGAGCTCGCCCGCCAGGGCTTCGGTTCGACAATGCAGCCCGACGTGGTCACCGCGTACTGGTTGGTGCTGATCGCGGGCTGCCTGGTGGCGGCGGGCCTGCACAGCATGGCCTTCTATGGCCTCCGGCGGCGGCGGCGCTGGGGGTGGATCGCAGCCCTCGTGGTGGCCGCGCTCTGGTCCCTGCTCATCGTCGGCATCCCGGTCCTCGTCCGCCTGGTCAGCCGCAACATCCGCCAGGCCTTCGGGGTCGATTGACGCTGCAAGGGGGAGCAGGCCCCCCCCCTTCCGGAATCCCCCCTCCTCGGATGTTCGGGGCACCTTCGGTGCATCCCTTCGGGGCTACTTGTGGCGTCCTCGGCGTCGGGATCACGGACTCATACGCAGGGCGGAGCCCATGCTTACGCTGCCGCTGAGATCTCCTAATTAGGCGTGGCTGAGGCCTGGACGGACCTCAGGCGGGCGGGGGAGAACGACGTCGAGGAGGTGGCGGCCATCCTCGAGGAGGCGGCCGCGTGGCTGCGGTCGCGCGGCATCGACCAGTGGCCGGCCAGGTGGCCGCGATCATGGCTCGCGGCGCGCATCCGGGAGGCGGAGTGCTACCTGGCCCTGCGCGACGGCCGCGCGGCGGGGACCCTCAGCCTCCAGCGCAGCGACCTGCCAATCTGGGGCGAGCGGCCACCCGACGCTCTGTACGTGCACCGGCTGGCGGTCCGCCGGCGGGACGCCGGCCTTGGCCGCCGGCTGCTGACCTGGGCCGAGCAGGCGGCGGCCGCCACCGGCAGGCGGTACCTGCGCCTCGACTGCCTGGCGGAGAACCGGCAGCTGACGGCCTACTACGAGCGCGCCGGCTACTGCCACCGCGGCGAGGTGCGAGTCGCTCGCCGGACCTCCAGCCTCTACGAGAAGGACGTTGCTCAACCGTGAGGCCGCTGGCTCGGCAGCGGCCTCAACAACGGCCATGTGATGCACTTGATGCGATTAATATGATGACATGCGCACCACGATCGCCATCGACGACCAGCTCCTG
>DATFRD010000041.1:0-5964 GCA_035263645.1 Candidatus Dormiibacterota bacterium
AGAGAGGTCCACGTGTTCCCCCCGGGCCCGGCCGCGCCCCCCGGCGCCCCCAGCCCTTAGCCGGATTCCGCCGACGACACGCGACGCGGACCGGGACGTCCGCTCGCGCGGTGGAATCCGGCTCAATAGTGGATCGAGCCCGGCATCCCGCCGCCGGCGACCACGGCGTCCCCGTTGATCGCGATCGCCACGGGAGAGGCCAGGAAGGCGACCACCCGGGCGACCTCTCTCGCGTCGAGCAGGCGGCCGAGGACGTTCGTGCGGTTCATCCGCCGCTCGACCTCCTCCTCGCTGACGCCCAGCCTGGCGGCCTGGGCCGCGATCACCCCGGGCGTCCGCTCGGTCCTGGTCAGCGCCGGATGGACGACCACCAGGGAGATGCCCCGCGGGCCGAGCTCGTCGGCGAGGTTCTTCGTCATCGCCGCCACGGCCACGTTTCGCATGCTGCCCACGGTCGAGCCCGTGGATCGCGCGGCCAGGCCGCTGACATTGACAACGCGGCCTCCACCGCGGCGCACCATGTGGGGCACGACCTCGCGGATGCAGCGCAGGTACCCCATCACCTTGACGTTCACGTCGGGCCAGAACACCTCGTCGTCGATGTCGGCCAGCTTCGGCGGCGGGGCCTGGCCGCCGGGCTGGGCCGCGCTGTTGACCAGCACGTCGATGCCGCCCAGCTCGGAGGCGGCGCGCTCGACCATCTGCCTGACGGACGCGTCGGACGCGGTGTCGCACGGTATCCCGATCACCCGGCTCCCGGTCTCCTGCGTGAGCTCAGCGGCGGCCGTCTGCAGCACGTCCGGCGTCCTCGAGGCGAGGACGACCATGGCGCCTTCCGCGGCGAGCTCCCGGGCGACCGCCTTGCCGATGCCGCGGCTGCCGCCGGTCACGATCGCGCACTTCCCACTCAGCTCCAGGTCCATGACGGCAGGATAGTGGCCGAGGCCTCGGGGCCAGGGCTCGGGCCCAAGCCGGCCGGTCGGTGGTAAAACTCCGCGTGTGATCACCGCGCGGCTGTTCGCCCGGCTGCGGGAGCAGGCGGGCGTCGAGCAAGAGGATGTAGACGTCCGCGACGCGACCGTCGAGGACGTCTACCGGGCGCTGCTCGTGCGCCACCCCGGGCTCGAGGCAAACCTCGACCTCATCCGGCCGGCCCGCAACCAGTCCTTCGCGGAGTGGTCGGAGCGCGTCGCGGACGGCGACGAGGTGGCCTTCATCCCGCCCGTCAGCGGCGGCACCGGCGCGAGCGCCCTGATCGAGCTGACGGCGGAGCCACTGGACCCCCGTCGCCTCGAGGCCGCCGTCGCCCACGCAGGGGCCGGCGCCATCTGCACCTTCACCGGGGTGGTCAGGGACCATTCGCGCGGCGAGGCGGTGACGCACCTGGAGTACGAGGCCTACGCGGGCATGGCCGAGCGCCAGATGCGCGAGATCGTCGCGGAGATCGCGGAGCGGTGGCCCGAGGCGCGGGTCGCGATGGCGCACCGCACGGGCGTGCTGGAGATCGGCGAGGCCTCGGTCGTGGTGTCGGTGTCGTGTCCCCATCGAGCGCAGGCCTTCGAGGCCTGCCGCTGGGGCATCGACCGCCTGAAGGAGTCCGTGCCGATCTGGAAGAAGGAGTTCGCCGCCACCGGCGCGGTCTGGATCGAGGGCGCCGACGCCCGCGGCGCCTGAGCGCCGCCCTGGCAGACTCCCTGATGTTCAGACGAGACGCCACGAAACAAGCGCTTGGATGCCATGTAAGCAAGGGCTTGGCCCGAGCGTGTGAGTCGCGTACCACGCCTCCCCACGGAGCCCGCCAGACCCGAAGGGAAGCACCGGAGGTGCCCTAAAAATCCCAGAAAAGCGGGGGGGTTCAGGAAGGGGGGGCCCGCCCCCCCGGTTGCAATCTCAGCGCATGCGCGCGATCGAGACGCCGTCCCGCAGCGGGACGATGACGCTCTCCAGCCGTGGGTCGTGGGCTACGAGCCTGTTGTAGCGGGTGACGTTGCGGGCTCCGCGTGACGCGGGCGCCGTGACCTCGCCCCGGCGCAGGGCGTTGTCGGCCAGGAGCAGGCCCCCGGGCCGCAGGCGGCGCATCGACAGCTCGAAGCAGCGCTCGACCGCGGCCTCGTCCGGGAACGAGTTGAGCAGGTCGTTGAAGATGCAGTCGACCGGCCGCTCCTCCCGCTCCAGGAAGGCGATGCCGTCCTCCTCGATCACCCGCACCCGCTCGCCGAGACCCGCCTCGGCCAGGTTGCGACGCGCCCGGCCCGCCCGGTCCGGGTCTAGCTCCAGCGTGACGACGCTGCCTGAGCAGCCCCTGGCCAGCCAGATCGTCGAGTAGCCGATGGCGGCGCCCAGCTCGATGGCGTCGCGGCAGCCGCCGAGGCGCGTGAGCAGCGTGAGCAGCTGGCCCACCGCCGGCCCGATGCCCGGGATGTCGCTGGCAGCGATCTCCCGCTCCAGCCGCCGGAGCAGAGGGTCGCGGGCCGGCAGCATCGCCTCCAGGTAGTCGTCGAGCTCGTGCGTCACGTGCACGCTGCTCAGCCTGCTCATCCCGCCGCCCCAGGCGGGGCCAGGACGTCCAGCACCCGTTCGACCTCCTCCTCCGTGTTGTAGAAGTGGGGTGCCAGGCGCACGAAGTCGTCTTGCACGCGTCCCACGACCCCGGCCGCGGTCAGGTCGCGCAGGATCTGGTGGGCCGAAGCGCCGGGCCGCCGGAAGCTGACGATACCCGAGGACTCGCCGGCCCCGCGCGGCCACGGCTCCACGAGCTCGTAACCCCGGTCGGCCAGGCCCCCGGCCAGCTGCGCCGCCAGCCGCATCACCCGCTGCTCGACCACGTCGGTGCCCACCTCCAGGAGGAGGTCGACGGCCGCCTGGAAGGCGGCCATGTCGAGGACCGACACCCCCGACTCCTCGAACCGCCGGGCAGTCTCGCAGAGGTCGAGGTCGTAGCGGAAGAGCTCGCCGGGCACCTTGACGCTGCCGGCGCCGACGAGCACCGGCCGCAGGCGCCGCAGCAGCTCGGGCCGGCAGTAGCAGAACCCGATGCCGATCGGACCGAGCAGCCATTTGTGGGCCCCGGTGGCGAGGAAGTCGACGGGCAGCCGGGAGAGGTCGAGCCGCAGCGCGCCGACGCTCTGCATGCCGTCCAGCGCCAGGATGACGCCCCGCCGGTCGAGCTCGTCTCCGATCGTGCGGACATCCAGCCGGTACCCGTTCCAGAACTCGACGTGGCTGAGGGCCACCAACCGGGTGCGGTCGTCCACGAGGTCGAGCACGTCCTCCGGCCGGATCCGGCCGTGACACGGATCGGCCATGCGGTACTCGACGCCGCGGCTGGCGAGCGCCATCCACGGGTAGACGTTGGCCGGGTGCTCGCCCCTGGCGCCGACCACGTTGTCCCCCGCCCGCCAGTCGATCCCCTGGGCCAGGAGGGAGAGCCCGTGGGCGGTGCCTCTGACCAGGCCGATGCTCTCGGGCTCCGCGCCCAGCAGGGCCGCCAGCGAGCGGCGGAGCCGGTCGGCCTCCTCCCCGGCCAAGCCGTCGGGGCAGGGGCGGGCGGTCATCTGCTCCATCAGCGCCTCGATGGCGGCGCGGGCACGATCCGACATGGGCGCGACGCCAGCGTGGTTCATGAAGATGAAGTGCTGGGTCAGCGGAAAGAGTGAGCGGGCGGCGAGCGGATCCATCGAGACGTGTCGGAGTCGGAGCCTGCCAACTATACCGGCCGCCAGGGCTCCGGGCCCGGCCGCCGTGGGCTTGATACGCTTGGCCTTCCAATGGCGTGGGTCCCAACCGTCATCGAGAACGAGGGCGGCAACCGCGAACGCTCCTTCGACATCTACTCGCGCCTGCTGCGCGACCGCATCGTGCTCGTGGGCCGGCCGATCACCGACGTCCTGGCCAACCTGGTCGTGGCCCAGCTGATCTTCCTCGCCGCGGAGGACCAGGAGAAGGAGATCCAGATGTACGTGAACTCGCCGGGCGGCGCCGTGGCCGCCGGCTTCGCGATCTACGACACCATGCAGTACGTCAAGCCGCCGATCTCCACCGTCGCCGTCGGGCGGGCGGCCAGCTTCGGGACCGTCCTGCTGATGGCCGGCAGCAAGGGTCGCCGTCTGGCGCTGCCCAATGCCCGCATCCACATGCACCAGCCGCTCATCAGCGGCCGCGGGCTGAGCGGGCAGGCCAGCGACCTCGAGATCCACGCCCGCGAGATCCTCCGCATCAAAGAAGAGCTGATCCGGCTGATGGCGGCGCACACCGGCCAGCCCCAGGAGCGCGTCGAGCGCGACACCGACCGCGACTACTTCCTCTCGCCCGAGGAGGCGATCGAGTACGGGCTGATCGACGGCGTGATCGGCGCCCACACGGCAGTGTCGCTGGCGACCGCCCCCACCGCGTAGCATCCCTGTTGCCCCCGCCGGGGTGACCTGGCGTCAGCGGGCGGGATCAGCCGAACGGAGGAGTGGATGGCGCTGCCGACGCGGCCGGCGGCTCGACCCGGCTCGACCCTCTGGTCCCACCTGGCCGCGGCGGTGCCGGTGGCTGCCGCGCTGGGCCTGGCCGAGCTGATCGCGGCCTCGGCTGCGCGGGCGGGCTGGGCCCCCGGCTCGTCGATCCTGCCCAGCGTGGCGCTGGCCGCGGTGGCGGCCGGGGGCCTGCTCGCGGCCGGCCGGATCGGGGCGGCGGAGGGCCTCGGGCTCGGCGCGCTCGGCGGACTGGCTGTGGCCGCGGCGGCCGCGATCGGCGGCCTCCCGCCGCACGAGTGGCCGGCGCTGGCTCGGTCCTGGCCGGGTGAGCTGGCGAGCGGCCGCGCGGCCGGCGACCCTGCCCTGCTCCGCTTCCTGGTCGCGCTGCTCGTGTGGCTGGCCGCTGCCTGGCTGGCCTGGGCAGTGCTCCGGGTTCGCGCGGTCCTCTGGGCAGTGGCGCCGGCGGGGGCCATCCTGGCCGTCGACGTGCTCAACTTCCCCGACGGCCAGGACGCCTACGTGTTCTGGTTCCTGGTGGTCACGCTCACCTTCCTCCTCTGGTCGACCTACCGGGAATCGGTGGCGTCGGCCCTCCGGCACGGGCTGGAGCTGGCGGACGGCGCCCGCTGGGACTTCTGGGAGCGCGGCGCCGTGGCGCTGGCTGCCCTGATCGCGACCGGCGTGCTCCTCCCACCACTGAGCGGCGTCGACCAGACCGCGGCCATGCAGAACGGGCTGGTCAGGGCGTGGGGCAGGGTCACCCATGCTTCCGGCGGCGCCGGCGTCGCCACGTCGTCCGGCTTCTCCGACGAGGTGCTGCTGGGCGGTCCTCTCCGGCAGTCGAACCTGCTCGTCTTCACGTACAGCGTGGGCGCGGACGCGCCGGGGCCGTCCTACTTCCACGGCTTGGACCTGGGGCCGCTGAACGGCGAATGGGCATTTCCGTCTGCGCAGCTGACCACCCAGCGTCTCGCCTCCGGCGACCAGATGGCATACGCGGAGCAGTACGGGCAGATGGCGAGCGCGACCTACGCCATCGACATGCTGCGGCCGCCGTCGACCGCGCCCGACCTGATCTTCTACCCGGGCCGGCTGGTCGCGGCCGACCGCGCCCTCCGGCTGGCCCAGCTGCTCCCCCCCGGCATGCCGGGAGGGCCGGCTCCGGAGACGGTGGACCGTGCCACCGCCGCCGACGGAAGGGGCTCGTACCACGTCCTCGTCGACGAGTCCACGGCCAGCGAGGACGCGCTCCGGGGGGCCGGCACCGACTACCCGTCGTGGATCGGCCCCTACCGCTCGCTGCCCGGCTTCTACCGGCCGGCGGCGGCTCTGGCGGCGATCCGCTTGCTCGCCCAGCAGGTCACCGCCGGTGTTGCCGACCCGTACGACCAGGCGTCCGCCATCGAGGCGTACCTGCGTGCCAGCTTCATGTACACGCTCAGCCCGCCGCCCGTCCCGGCCGGCACCGACCCGGAGGAGTACTTCCTCCTCACCGGCCACGAGG
>DATFRD010000042.1:0-2360 GCA_035263645.1 Candidatus Dormiibacterota bacterium
ACGGCCACCGGTCCGAACTGGACGGCCGGCGTCGCCGGCGCGTGGCAGGACGCCTACGGCGCGATCGCCGGCATGATGCTGGCGGGGTATCCCTCCACCGCGGCGACCGACGGCGAGGACGCGTAGCGTGCGGCGCCTCCCCCGCGTCGGATCAGCGCGGGGGACGGCGCCGACGGCTGCGGGTATCCGATGCGACGTCTCCTCCAGTCATTCCTGAACAAGTCGGGAGCAACGAAGATGCCGGAGGCAGACGACGACTCGACCACCCGCCGCATGCCGATCGCCAGCGGCGACCGGATCGACCAGTACCACCTGGAACAGCTCCTGGGAACGGGGCACACGTCGATCGTCTACTTCGCGACGGACGACCGCCGGCAGGGGTTCGCGGTCAAGCTGGTCGATCCTGACCGGGTGCAGCGGCCGAACTTCCGGGAGCGTCTCGAGGCCGACCTGCGCACCGTCGCCCGCCTCTCGAATCCGCACATCCTGCCCGTCTATCAGTTCGGGATCGAGCAGCACGGCAAGATCTTCGTGGCCATGGCGTTCGCGCCGAGCGGCACGCTGAAGGAACTGCTCCACCACGGTGCGCTGAACATCGCCGACGCGCAGCCGGTGCTCGAGGCCGTGGCCGCCGCGCTGCAGGGCGCCCACGAGGCGGGCGTGGTCCACCACGACGTCAAGCCGAGCAACGTCCTGTTCGACGGGTCCGGCCGGCCGCTGCTGGGGGACTTCGGCATGCCGCGGACCAGCTACGGGGTCCTGGGAACGCCCGGCTACATGCCGCCGGAGGGGGTGCTCGGACTGACACCAGACCGGCGAGCGGATGTGCACGCCCTGGGCGCCCTGGCCTTCGAGATGCTGACCGGGACGCGTCCGTATCTCAAGCCCACGCCGACCGAGACCATCCTCGCCACCATGCAGGAACCGGTCCCGAGCGCGTCGCAGCTGAACCCGCAGGTGCCTCCCGAGGTGGACCAGGTCCTCGCCAGGGCCATGGCCAAGATGCCGGAGGAGCGGTACGCCACCGCGGCCGAGTTCATGGACGACCTGGCGCAGGTCGCGTCGGGTGCGGAGCCCCGGCTGGCGTGGGGCCTCATCCCCCACATCACGGAGGCGATGCGTCCCGGGCCCAGCCGCAGGGAGCAGTTCGAGCAGTCGGCGGCGAAGCTGCAGGAGATCCTGGACCTGGCGCTGACGGCCTCGGTCATGGTCGACCAGAACAGCTACATCGTGGGCTGGAACGCGCTGGCCGAGCAGACCTTCGGCTGGACCAGGGAGGAGATCGTGGGCCGCAGCCTGGTCACGACCCTGATCCCGCCCCGCTACCGGGAGCCGCACGAACGCGGGCTGAGCAAGTACCTGGAGACCGGCGAGGGGCCGGTCCTGGGCCAGAAGCTGGAGCTCTCGGCGCTGCACCGGGACGGCCGCGAGCTCCCGGTCGAGCTCTCCATCACCGAGGCGGTGCGCTCCGAGCAGAGCGCCCGCATCCTCGCCTTCCTGCGCGACACCTCGCGGGAGAAGCTGGCCAAACGGATGGCGGCGGTGCAGTCGGCGGTGCTGCAGGCGATCGAGGATGCCGGCAGCCTGCAGGCGGCGGCGTCCAGGGTGCTGGAGGCGATCGGCCGGCACCTGGACTGGAACGCCGGACTGCTCTGGCTGGTGGACGGCGAGCGCAGGGCGCTGCGG
Source organism: Candidatus Dormiibacterota bacterium (assembly GCA_035263645.1). Classification (GTDB taxonomy): domain Bacteria; phylum Chloroflexota; class Dormibacteria; order Dormibacterales; family Dormibacteraceae; genus CF-161. The sequence continues at coordinate 1,687 of DATFRD010000042.1, forward strand.
CTGGAGCGGGGCTGGCACGCGGACGGGACCGACGCCGGACGCCTGGAGGAGGCGGCGGCGGCGGCCGAGTTCGGGAAGGACGAGGGCGTGCCGGGCCGGGCCTGGGCGCGGGGCGAGCCGGTGTGGTTCGAGGACCTGCTGGCCGGCGAGGACACGCCCCGGGTGGTGGCGGCGCTGCGCTCTGGGCTGCGGACGGTGGCCGCGCTGCCGGTCCTGCACGCGGGCGAGGTGCGCGGCGTGGTCGAGCTGTTCTCCGCCACGGCGCGCCCGCCCGACGACCTCCTGCTGGACGGCCTCTACGAACTCGGCCGGCGCCTCGGGCGAGTGCGCCTGACCCCGGACTGAGCGGGCCGCCTCGCCGGCGTGCCGCGTTTGGGCGACAACTGTGCCACACGCAACACGACTGTGACGTCGTCGTCGTGGGGACAGGTCGCTGGACCGCGATAACGTCACCCTCCCTTGTGCGGGCACGGGCGTGCGCTATCCTGCCAGCGTGAAGGCTGCCGTCCTCTACGCCGTCAAGCAGCCGCTCCGCGTCGAGGACGTCGATCTGGACGCGCCTCGCGACGGTGAGGTGCTGGTCCGGATCGGGGCCGCGGGCGTCTGCCACTCGGACTACCACTTCATGAACGGCGACCTGCCGCTCGGCCTGCCCTGCGTGCTCGGCCACGAGG
>DATFRD010000043.1:0-23301 GCA_035263645.1 Candidatus Dormiibacterota bacterium
CCCTCCCCCCTCGCGGGGGAGGTGGCCCGCCAGGTCCGGAGGGGGGGACGCACCGGCGCGACCGGAGCAGCTCAGGAGCCGTCGAGCGGGTTCTGCCAGCGAAGCCCCGGGAAGCGTGCGAAATCGCCGTCGGCGGAGGCGAGGACCAACCCATGCTCGATGGCCAGCGCAGCCATATGCGCGTCAGGGACGAGATTGGCCCTGGTCACGGCCGGCAGCAGGCTCCGCATGACCTCACAGTGGCGCTCGGTCGGAGAGGGGATCCAGGCTGGGCCGGCCTCCAGCCACGCCTCAACCTGGGCCCACGCGTCCGCGACCCGCTCGGGCCGCGGGAACACCCTCGGGTTGCTGACGAGCCTGACGAAGCCGAGGAGGCTTGGCCAGGGCAGGCCGACCCGCGGCAGCCCGTTCATCCGGGCGTCGAGCCACCGGCGGGCCGCGTGGTGCTGAGCCGTTTCGGCCACGTGCGCGTAGACGAGCAGGTTGGCGTCGACGAGGATCACAGGGCGCCGTTGCCCTCGGCGATCTCCAGCGCCTCGGCGACGTCGGCGAGGTCGAGCAGCGGCCGGCCAAGGGAGACCGTGCGAGTTTCGAACGTCGGGCGCGGCGGAGGGGCAGCCAGGTCCGCGAGGCCGGCCCGCAGCGCCTCGTTGACAACCTGGCGCAGGGGCACGCCCCGCCGTCGACGGACCCGGTCGAGCTGGACCGCGACGTCGTCGTCCAGCGTGAGCGTGGTTCTCATGACATCACAGCATATTGCGTTTGATGTCTTGATGCCAGACGGACGGGATCAGCCGGCGTCGCGCAGGAACTCCGCCACCACCCGCGGGTCGAAGTTGCCGCCCGACAGGAGGAGCGCCGCCCGGCCCCCGCCCAGGCGGCCGGCCAGGTAGGCCGCCAGCGGCAGGGCACCGGTCGGCTCGATCGCGAGCCGGCAGCGCTGCCAGCACGCGACGGTGGCCGCCCGGATCTCGGCCTCGGACACCGTGACGACGTCTTCGACCAGCCGCCGCTCCACGATCACCTCGTAGGGCCTGCCGCCGAGGCCCAGGACCCGCACCCCGTCGGCGATGGTCGGCGGTGTGTCCGCGAGCCGGTGCAGCCGGCCATCGGCGAAGCTTCGGCGGGCGTCGTCGGCCACCTCCGGCTCCACGCCCACCACTCTCGTCTGAGGGCTCAGCGCCCTCACCGCCAGCGCGGTGCCCGCCAGCAGGCCGCCGCCTCCCACCGGGACGGCCACGACCTCCACGTCAGGCGCGTCCTCCAGGACCTCGACGGCGGCGGTGCCCTGGCCGTGGATGACGTCCCAGTCGTCGAACGGGTGCACCATGTGCCAGCCCGTCTCCTCCACGATCCGCCTGCCCACCTCCTCCCGGTTGGCGAACGTGACGCCGTCGGTGACCACGTCGGCGCCGAGCGCACGGGTGCCGGCGACCTTGAGCGGGTTGCCGCCCTGCGGGATCACGATGCGGGCCGGCAGCCCTGCCGCGCGGGCGGCCCAGGCCACCGCCTGCGCGTGGTTGCCGGAGCTGACGGCGACGACGCCGGCCGCCTCCGGCGAACGCTCGCGCAGGCTGCGGATCGCGTTGCAGGCCCCGCGGGCCTTGAACGCGCCCATCACCTGCAGCGACTCGGCCTTGAGCAGCAGGTCGGGGGAGAGGTCGGTCCCCAGCAGCGGCGTCCGGCGCACCGCCCCCCGGATGCGCTCGGCCGCGGCGCGGATGTCGGCCAGGTGGCCGGCCAGGTACGCGATCACGACCGGGTGCCGTCGCCGGCCATGCCGGTCAGGCTGGCGGCGAGCGAGCGCGGATCGCGGGCCGTCCAGCGCCCGGCCTCGACTGCGGCGATGAAGTCGCCGACCAGCCGGTTGAAGAGCGCCGGCTCCTCCAGGTTGACGGCGTGGCCCGTGCGGGGCAGGACGGCCAGGGCCGCGGTCGGGATCGTTCGCTTCAGCATCAGGTTCGGCTCCAGGCAGCCCTCGTCCTCGTCGCCGGTCACGACGAGGACCGGCAGCCGGACGCGGCTCAGCGGCTCGGCGAGGTCATAGAGCGAGGGCCGGCGCATCTGGACGCCGCGCAGGGTGAGGGCCGACCCGGCCGCCGAGTGCTCGGCCAGCCAGCGCCGCGACTCGGCCCACGCCCGCGGGTCCTTGGCCTGCAGCTGGACCCGGGCCGGACCCACCATGTACCGCTCGGCCGTGGCGGCCGAGCCCTCTGCCTCGAACGACCGGGCCGTGGCCTCGGTCTCGGCCGGCCAGGACTCCCTGCGGTCCGGGTGCGACCCGTAGCCGCAGCCGGCAACCACGAGGGAGAGCGCCCGGTCGGGGGTGCGAAGGCCCAGGTGCAGCGCGCAGAAGCCGCCCATCGACAGGCCCACCACGTGCGCGCGGCCGACGCCCAGGTGATCGAGCACGGCGACTGCGTCGGCCGCCGCGCGCTCCTGCGAGTAGCGGTCCGGGTCCTCGGGGACGTCCGATGGCGGGTACCCGCGGGCGTCGTAGATGACGCAGCGGTGGGTCCGGGCGAACCACCGCACCTGGGGCTCCCAGCTGCGGTGGTCGCCGGCGAACTCGTGCACGAACAGGATCGGAGTGCCGGCGCCCGTCTCCTCGTAGTGGAGCCGCACACCGTCGTCGGTGGTGGCGAATGGCATCCTGCGATGTTGCGCTCCCAGGGGCGCGGCCGAAAACCCAGCCGGATCTTTGGGCCCCATGCACCCCATCTCCGGCGTTGCCTCCTGCGGTGCCCAGTCACGCCCTGGAGGGCGCTCCTTCCGCTCCTCGTCGGCGCCACCGGACCTGGGGCACCTGGAACCCAAATCTCTCGGCCAGGTTTCCGGCCGCACCCCTACGCGGGCAGGTTGTCCTCGATCGCGGCGATCAGCTCCGGGGCCTCGGGCGAGGTCATCGGCCGGAAGCGGCGCAGCACCGTCCCGTCGGGGGAGACCAGGAACTTCTCGAAGTTCCACTGCACGTCCCCCGCCTGGCCGTCGTCGTCGGCCGCCCGGGTGAGGATGCCGTAGAGCGGGTGTCGGTTCGCCCCATTGACGTCGAGCTTGGCGAACATCGGGAAGGTGATCCCGTAGTTCGTGCTGCAGAACTCCCGGATCTCTTCCGGGCTGCCCGGCTCCTGGCCCATGAACTGGTTGCACGGGAAGCCGAGGACCGCCAGCCCGCGGCCCTCGTAGCGCTCGTGCAGGCTCTGCAGGCCGGTGTACTGGGGGGTGAGGCCGCAGCGCGACGCCACGTTCACGGCCAGCACCAGCCTGCCGCGAAACGTGGAGAGCGGCACGGGGGCGCCGGTCAGCGCCGCCAGCTCCAGGTCGTGGATCGAGTTCGCGTCGGTCGCCAATGCTGTTCTCCCTGCGAGTGCGTGGCCGGCCCGTCCGGCTCAGTGAGCAGAACGCCCGGCCCGGGCCATCCATTCGCTCAGAGGCGTCCAGCCCCCACCCGGCTGGCAGCCGGCTGGGAGAATGCAGGGGATGGGACGTCGGGTCGCGGCGGCCGGCCGTCCGCCCGGCCGGGCGCGCGTCGGCGTGGACATCGGTGGCACGTTCACCGACCTGGTCCTGCTCGCCGGTGGCCGGGTGGCCGCCGTGGCCAAGACGCCGACCACCCCGGCCGACCCCTCCCTAGCTGTGGCCGAGGGGGTCGCGCGTCTCCTGGCCGAGGTCCCTCCGGAGGACGTCGCCGAGGTCGTGCACGGCACCACCCTGGTGGCGAACGCGATCATCGAGCGCAAGGGCGCCCGCGCCTGCCTGGTCACGACCCGCGGCGTCCGCGACGCCCTGGCCATCCGGCGGGAGCATCGCTACGACCTCTACGACCTCTTCCTTGAGCTGCCGGAGCCTCTGGTCCCGCGCCGCCGCCGCTGGGAGGTGGACGAGCGCGTGCTGGCGGACGGCACGGTAGACCGGCCCCTCGACGAAGCGCAGGTGCGCCGGCTGGCCGCGCGCGCCCGGCGGGAGGGAGTGGAGACGGTCGCGGTCTGCTTCCTGCACTCCTACCGCTACCCGGAGCATGAGCGGCGGGCGGCGGCCCTCCTGGGCGAGGCGCTGCCGGGCGTGCCGGTCTCGGCGTCCTCGGACGTGGTCCCCGAGCTGGGCGAGTATGTGCGGGCCAGCACCACGGTGGCGAACGCCTACGTCAGGCCCCTCATGGACCGCTACCTGGGGACGCTGGAGGCGCGGCTCCGGGGCGGGGGGATCGGTGCCCCCCTCCACCTGATGCTGTCCACTGGCGGCCTGGCCGGGGTGGAGACCGGCCGCCGGTTCCCGGTCCGGCTCTGCGAGTCCGGGCCCGCCGCCGGAGCGATCGGGGCCGCCTACTTCGGGGCCGCCGCCGGCGAGCGCGACGTCCTCGCGTTCGACATGGGCGGGACGACGGCGAAGGCCTGCCTCGTCGAGGGCGGCCGGCCGCTCCTGGCCCGGGAGCACGAGGTGGGCCGCGTCTACCGCTTCGCCCCGGAGAGCGGCCTGCCGCTCCGCGCGCCGGTGATCGACCTGATCGAGATCGGGGCCGGCGGCGGCAGCATCGCGCGGGTGGACCAGTTCGGGCTGCCCAGGGTGGGGCCCGAGAGCGCGGGCGCCGAGCCCGGGCCGGCCTGCTACGGGCAGGGGGGCGGCCAGCCGACCGTCACCGACGCCGACCTCCTGCTCGGCTACCTTGACCCCGGCTTCTTCCTGGGCGGCGAGATGCCGCTGGACGCCGCCGCCGCGGCGGGCGCTCTGCGCGGGCTGGCGGTGCGGCTCGGCCTGGAGCCGCTGGCGGCGGCCGCCGGGGTGCACCGGGTCGTGAACGAGAACATGGCGGGCGCCGCCCGCATGCACTCCATCGAGCGGGGCCGCGACGTGCGCCGCTTCGCGCTGGTGGCGACGGGCGGCGCGGGGCCGGTCCACGCCTGGGGGGTTGCCCGCCGGCTGGGCATCCGCCGGCTGGTGCTGCCGCCCTCGGCCGGCGTCGCCTCCGCCTTCGGCATGCTGACGGCGGCTCCCGCCTTCGATTTCGCCCGCAGCCTGCCGGGGCGTCTCGACGCCCTGGCCTGGGACGACGTAACCGCCGCGCTGCGCGAGCTGCGCCTGGCCGGACGGCGCCAGCTCGAGCGTGTGGGCGTCGACGCCGGGGACGTGCGGGTCGAGCTCGCCGCCGACGTGCGCTACCGGGGCCAGGGTGAAGGCGTCATCGTAGCGCTGGGGGGGACGCTGGGGCGCCGGCCGGCGGACCGGGTCCGGGAGGCGTTCGAGGCGGTGTACACGCGGCTGTACGGCCGGCGGCCGCCCGGCGTCGAGCCGGAGGTGCTGACGTGGCGCGTGCGCGTGGCAGGCCCGCCCCCTGAGCTCGACGCCCGCCCGGGGCCGCCCGCGGCGGGCCCGGCGCGCAAGGGCCGGCGGCCGATCTGGTCGGAGGAGCGGGCCGGCCTGGTCGAGGCCGACGTCTGGGACCGCTATCGCCTGGGCCCGGGCGCCGTGGTGGCCGGGCCAGCCGTGGTGGAGGAGCGGGAGTCGTCGGCGGTGATCGGGGTCGGCGGCCGGGCGGTCGTGGACGAGCACGGCAACCTGCTGGTGGAGCTGCCCGCATGATCGATCCGGTCACCCTGGAGGTCCTGTGGTCCCGGCTGGTCCAGGTCACCAACGAGCAGGCGGCCGCGCTCATGCGCACGTCGTTCACGCCCATCGTGCGCGAGGTCGGCGACCTCTCGGCTGCCGTTTTCGACGCCCGCGGGCGGATGCTGGCGCAGGCCGTGACCGGCACCCCGGGGCACATCAACTCGCTGGCCACCGGCATGCGCTACTTCCTGGAGGCGCATCCGCCCGAGACCCTGCGCGCCGGCGACGTGCTGATCACGAACGACCCGTGGCTGACGTCCGGCCAGCTCAACGACCTCTCGGTGGTGACGCCGGTCTTCCGGGCTGGAGAGCTCATCGGCTTCTTCGGCAACACCTGCCACGCGATCGATATCGGAGGCCGCGGCCTCTCGGCGGACGCCGCCGAGGTGTTCGAGGAGGGCCTGGCCGTCCCGGTCATGAAGCTCTACGAGGCCGGACAGCCGAACCGGACGCTGTTCCGCCTGCTCGCCGCCAACGTCCGGACGCCGGAGGAGGTGCTGGGCGACCTCCACGCGCAGGTGGCCGGCAACCAGGTGGGCGCGGACCGGCTGCTGGCCTACCTGGACGAGATGGGCCTGCCCGACCTGGAGGAGGTCGGCCGCGAGATCCTGGACCGCTCCGAACGGGCGATGCGCGACGCCCTGCGTGCCATCCCCGACGGCGACTACGAGCGCACCTGCCTGGTCGACGGCCTGGACGAGCCGATCCGTATCCAGTGCCGGCTGCAGATCCGCGGCGACGAGGTGACCGCCGACTTCGCCGGCAGCTCGGCCCAGGTGGACCGCGGCCTGAACGTCGTGCTCAACTACACGACCGCGTACACCAACTACGCGCTGAAGTGCGCCGTGGCGCCCGGTGTGCCACACAACGACGGCAGCTTCCGGCCCGTTCGCGTGACCGCGCCCGAGGGCTCGATCTTCAACCCCCGGTTTCCAGCCGCCGTGGCGGCGCGTCAGATCGCCGGCCACTACATCCCGCACACCGTCTTCGGCGCGCTGGAGCCGGTGCTGGGCGGCCGGCTCATCGCCGAGGGCGCGGGCGGCATCTGGCTCACCACCGTGCGGGGAGCGGGCCGAGATCGCTTCGTCAGCGTGTTCTTCTCGGCCGGCGGGACCGGCGCCAGAGCGACCGCGGACGGGCTGTCGACGACCGCCTTCCCGAGCGGGGTGGCGTCGTCTCCGGTGGAGGTGATCGAGACGACGGGGCCGCTGGTCATCCGCCGCAAGGAGTACCGGCGCGATTCGGGCGGGCCGGGCAGGTTCCGCGGCGGGCTGGGCCAGGTCATCGAGGTGGAGGTGCGGACCGGCGAGCCGTACGTCGTCTCGACGCTTTCCGACCGCTTCACGGAGCCGGCGCACGGGTACGCCGGAGGCGGGCCGGGGGCGCGCAGTGGCTTCCGGACCTCTACGGGCGTGCGGCGCAGCCCGAAGCTCAGCCTGGCCCTGCCGGCCGGCGCCCGGTTCACGCTGGAGCTGCCCGGCGGTGGCGGCCACTCGGACCCCCGAGACCGGGCGCCCGAGGCGGTCGCCGAGGACGTCGCCGAGGGCCTGGTCAGCGTGGCGGCCGCGGCTCGGGACTACGGGGTGAGGGTCACGCCGCGCGGGCGCCTGCTCGACGCGGCGCCACGCAAGCAGGGAGGCGCTCGATGAGGGGACTGGAGGGCAGGGTGGCGCTGGTGACCGGGGCCGCCAGCGGAATTGGCCGCGCGGCGGCCATCCGGCTCGGCGAGGAGGGCTGCCGGGTGGCGGCCGTCGACCTCAACCTGGAGGGGGCGCGCGAGACCGCAGACCGCATCGAGCGCGCGTGCGCCGTGCAGGCCGACGTGTCCTACCTGGCCGCCGTCCGGGAGGCGGTCGCGGCCGCCGAGCGCGAGCTCGGCTCCCTGGACGTGCTGGTGAGCTGCGCGGGCTGGGACCGGGTGGAGCCGTTCGTGAGCAGCACGGAGGAGACCTGGGACCGCGTGATCGCGATCAACCTGAAGGGCGTGATCGCCTGCACCCGCGCAGTGCTCGACGGCATGATCGAGCGGCGCTCCGGCGCGATCGTGAACATCAGCTCGGACGCCGGCCGGGTGGGCTCCTCCGGAGAGGTGGTCTACTCGGGGGCGAAGGCGGGGATCATCGGCTTCAGCAAGGCGGTCGCGCGCGAGGTGGCCAGGCACGGGATCCGGGTGAACGTGGTCTGCCCCGGCCCGACCGACACGCCGATGATGGCGGACATGCGCGCCGCCAACCCCCGGCTGGGGGAGGCGCTGGTCAGGGCGATCCCGTTCGGACGCCTGGCCAGGCCCGAGGAGGTCGGCGCGGCAGTGGCGTTCCTGGCGTCGGACGACGCGCGCTACATCACGGGCCAGACGCTGTCGGTCAGCGGCGGCCTGACGATGGCGTGAGACCGATGCGGCTCACGCTCGTCCGCCACGCGACCCTCGTCCTGGAGATCGCCGGCCTTCGCCTGCTCGTCGACCCTCAACTGGACGACCAGGGGGCGCGTCCGGCCATCGATGGCACCCCGAACCCGCGGCGCAACCCGCTCGTGCCGCTCCCGCTGCCGGCCGAGGAGGTGGTGCGCGGCCTCGACGCGGTCGTCGTCACGCACCTGCACCGTGACCACCTCGACGAGACCGCCGAGCGGCTGCTGCCCCGCGACGTGCCGGTCCTCTGCCAGCCGGAGGACGAGGCTCGCCTCCTCGGCCTCGGCCTGGCGGCGCTGCCCGTGGCGGATGCCCTCGACTGGAGGGGCCTCGCCGTCCACCGGACCGGCGGCCGCCACGGCCATGGCGAGCTGGCGGACCGCCTGGGCCCGGTCAGCGGATTCGTGCTCGGCCCCCTCTACGTGGCAGGGGACACGGTGTGGTGCGCCGACGTTGAGGAGGCGATCCGGCGCCACGGTCCCCCGGCCGCCGTGGTCAACGCGGGCGGCGCGCGGTTCACGCACGGCGATCCGATCACGATGACGCCGGAGGACGTCCGCGAGGTGGCGGCGCGCGTCCCGACGGTCGTCGCCGTCCACATGGAGGCGATCAACCACTGCGTCGTCACGCGCACGGAGCTGCGCGCGGCGGTGCCGGGCGTCCGGGTGCCCGAGGACGGCGAGACCCTCGAGCTGGACGGGTGAGGAGGCTGCGTGGAGCGCAGGCGGAGCGCGGGATTGACGCAGCCTTGACGGTTGGATAGTCTGGTGCCTGACCTTTGGGGGTGAGGTGAGACCCGCAGTGGTCTTGCCGGTCGAGTGTCGGGCAGGGCCTCGACTTCGAGGGGGGGAAGTGGCCGGCTCGCTTGACGGCGGGCCGGCCCCACGCACAATCCGAATGTCGCGGAGGTCGGTTGAGCAGGCCCCTCCCCCAACCCCTCCGGCGAGCGGAGGGGGCCACCGAGGGGCCTGCCCCCCCTGCATCAGAGCTCGCGCTCGGCCCGGGGGAGCGCGATCATCGAGCCCACGCGCGCAAGCCTCCCGAAGGCGGCGTCGGACATCACGCTCAGCATCCGCACGACGAGCTCCAGGTCCGCGCAGCCGGTGCACGGCGCGTCGCCGACGGGCAGGCCGCCGTCGCCCCGGTTGGCGAACCGGCACCCACACGGCTCCGCCTCCAAGCCGTCCGCGCACAGCCGGCGACGCAGCTGCTCCAGGCTCCGCATCAGCGTCGACCGGTCCATGTCGACGGCCGCAAGGTCGAGGGAGCGGTCCGCCGGCGGGCTGAGGAAGTAGTCGGGCCGCTTCCCCGTGCGCTCGGCGATCAGCTCGAGCACCGGGAGCGAGGGCCGGGCGGCGCCACGCTCGACCAGGTGGATGAAGGCCCGGGAGACCTCCGCGCCGGCCACCTGGGCGAGGCTCAGGCCGCACTCCAGCCGGGCCTGGCGGACGCGCTCGGGGATGATCGACACCCCGGTCCCTCGGCGCCGCTCCGGCCCGTTCGCCTGCCAGCCTCCAAGCATGCCCTGCGCTGTCCATCGTACTCACCGGGTCCGTCGATGGGCGCGCCTCGTTGCCGTGCGATGATCCGCTCCGAGAAAGACGTCCATGGAGTCCGGGCCCTCCCACCCGAACCTAGGGGTGCAGCCGAAAACCCTGGGACCCAGGTGATCGATCTGACGACGCGCGGCGACTGCGCGCTGCTGACTGTGAACCGCCCGCAGGCGCGCAACGCGCTGAGCTTCGCGGAGCTCGACCGCCTCGAGGCCGCGCTGGACCGGGTGGCGCGGTCCCAGAGCCGCGCCCTCGTGGTGACGGGGGCCGGGGACCGCGCCTTCTGCGCCGGCGCGGACATCGATGAGCTGCGCGGCCGGACCCCGCTCGAGTGCCGGCGTGACATGCGGCGAGGCCAGGCCGTCATGCTGCGGCTGGAGAACCTGCCCCTGCCCAGCGTTGCGGCGATCAACGGCTGGGCTCTGGGCGGCGGGCTCGAGCTTGCGCTCGCCTGCACGTTCCGCGTGGCGGTCCGCCACGCGCGGCTGGGCTGCCCGGAGATCCGCCTGGGCCTGATTCCGGGCTACGGCGCGACCCAGCGGCTGCCCCGGCTGATCGGGCCCGGCCGCGCGCGGTTGATGATCCTGACCGGGGCACCGGTCGATGCGGAGCGCGCGGAGGCGATCGGGCTGGTCGACCGCGTCGTCGACGGCAACGTGGTGGAGGCGGCGCTGGAACTCGCCGGTGAGCTCAGCCGCCTCAGCCTGCCGGCGCTCGCCCTGGCGCGCGAGGCAATCAGGCGGGCCGGCGAGATCGCGTTCGCGGACGGGCTGGCCGTCGAGGCGGAGCTGGGCGCCCTGGCCTACTCTCTCGAGGACTCGGCCGAGGGCATCGCGGCGTTCCTCCAGAAGCGCCAGCCGCGCTTCAAGGACCGCTGAGCGACGATGCCCGTCCCCGACCAGCGCGATCCGGCGGTGACGAGCGCGGCCCTCACGGCCTGGCTGCGCGAGCGGCTGCCCGGGGTGGAGGACCTGGTGGTCTCTGGCCTCACGAAGCCCTCCCTGAGCGGCTACTCGAACGAGACCCTGCTCTTCGACGTGGAGTGGTCCCGGGCCGGCGTCCTGGACCGGCGGTCGCTGGTTGCCCGGGTGGGGCCGACGGCCTACCGGCTCTTCCCGGACGCGCGGTTCGAGGACCAGCACCGCCTGATGCGGATCCTCGACCGGGAGACGGACCTCCCGCTGCCGCCGGTCCGCTGGTATGAGCCGGACGGCGCGCTGCTCGGGGCGCCGTTCCTCGTGATGGACCGCGTCAACGGCCTCGTGCCCCCCGACACCCCCACCTACCACCAGGAGGGATGGGTCGTGGAGGCCTCGCCGGCGGAGCGGGCGCGGCTGTGGTGGGGCGCGCTCGAGGTGCTGGCCCGCGTGCACCTCCTGGACCCGGACGCGCTCGGCCTGGGCTTCCTCGACCGGCCGGAGTGGGGGCGAACCGGCATCGACCAGCAGCTCGGCTACTACGAGCACTTCCTGCGCTGGGGCCATCCCGGCCGGCAGCCTGCGGCTGAGGCGGCCCTGGCCTGGCTCCGCCGCCACCAGCCCGACGAGACCCTGCCTCCCCGGCTGCTGTGGGGCGACGCCCGGATCGGGAACATCGTGTTCCACGACGGCGAGCCGCGCGCCGTCCTGGACTGGGAGATGGCCACCCTGGGCCAGCCCGAGGTGGATCTCGCCTGGTTCCTCTACCTCGACCGGCACCACTGGGAGGGGGTGGGGGCCGCCCGCCTGGCCGGGTTCCCTGACCGCCGGGAGACGGTGGCCGCGCACGAGCGCCGGCTGGGCCGCCCCCTGCGCAACCTCGACTACTACGAGGTGTTCGCGGCGCTGCGGTTCGCGGTGATCATGGCCCGGCTCGGCCAGATGTTCATCGATTTCGAGCTGTTGCCACAGGACAGCACCTTCCCGATCGACAACACGGCCTCGCGCCTGCTCGCCAGGATCCTCGACGATGTGACCCAGCCATGCTGAGCCCCCTGGACGACTACCCGATCCACCAGGTCGCCGAGGTCATGCGCCACGTCGGCACGAGCGACCGCAACTTCTACGACCGCTATTACTTCAACTGCCACCGCTGCGCGCCCGGCCTGTTCCTGGCGGCCGGCCTGGGGCAGTACCCCAATCTGGGCGTCGTGGACGCGTTCGCGGTGGTGGCCACCGACGGCGTACACCGCGTCGTGCGGGCCTCGCGCGAGCTGGGCTCCGACCGGATGGACACCTCCGTCGGCCCCTTCCGGGTCGAGATCCTGGAGGGGCTGCGGCGCCTGCGGATGGTGCTGGAGCCGAACGAATGGGACCTCGAGTTCGACCTCACGTTCGAGGGCGGCATCGCGGCCCAGAGGGAGCCTCGCCACTTCGTCAGGCAGCGGGAGCGGGTGGTGTTCGACTCGGTCCGGCTGGCCCAGACCGGCGGCTGGAGCGGCCGGCTCCGGGTCGGTGACGAGACGCATCAGGTCACACCGGACCGCTGGTGGGGGTTTCGAGACCGGTCGTGGGGCATCCGCCCGGTCGGCGAGCCGGAGCCCGCCGGGATCCGCAGCGCCGACGTGCCCAGCTTCTTCTGGATCTACGCGCCGATGCAGTTCGCCGGCTTCTCGATCCTGGCCATCGTGCAGGAGGACCCGCGAGGCGGCCGGATCGTGGAGGAGGCGGTCAGGGTCTGGCCCGAGGCCGCCGGGCGGGAGCCGGAGCCGCTCGGCCGGCCCGAGCACCGGCTGGAGTACGAGCCCGGCACGCGGCGTGTGCGGGCGGCCTCGCTGTCCTTCTCTCCCCCCGGCGGCGGGCCGCTCGAGGTGCGGGTGGAGCCCCTGGAGCCGCTGCACCTGAGCCTGGCCGGCTACGGGGGCGACCCCGACTGGAGGCACGGCGCCTACCAGGGCCCGCTCAGGGTGGAGGGGCTGACCGTGGACCTGAGTCGGCCGGAGGACCGCGCCCGGCTGGTCAGTCTCGTCGACCACCTGGCCCGGTTCGAGCTGGACGGCGAGGAGGGGTGGGGCCTGTTCGAGGTGCTGAGCTTCGGCCCGCACCTGCCCTCCGGCTTCTAGAGGTGCTGCACCTCTAGCGGGGGCTGATCAGCGGCCGTACCGGCGCAGCGTGCGCTCGGCGTGTTCGACGACGCGGCACCGCAGCCCGTCGGGCGCCAGGACCTCGGCGCCGCCTCCGAACCCCGCGAGCGCGTGGAGTGCCGCCGCCTCCGAGTCGAAGACCACCGTCAGCACGCGCCAGCCCTCTGCGTCGGCCGCCGGGGCGGACTCGAGCGTCGCGCGAACCCCGTCGCCGAGCACCTCGGGGAGCGCCGCGAATACGCCGGGGCCGACCCGCACGGTCACCGGCAGACGGGGCCGGCTGGCCTCGAAGTCGGCCGTCGACCTGGCCCAGAACCGGGCCAGGTCGAAGTCGGCGGGCCGGACGAACCGGTCGTCCAGCGGCTGGACCTCCTGGATGCGGGCGGCGCGGTAGACGGCAACGTGCGGGCCGGACCTGGCCACCAGGTACCAGAGCCCGGCCTTGGTGACGAGCCCCAGCGGCTCGATCGTCCGCCAGCGCTCCGAACCCCGCGGCTGCCGGTACAGGATGCGCAGCCGGCGGTCGTCGCGGAGGGGCCCGACGAGTGCCGGCAGATGGGGCACCTCCTCGCGGACCCGGAACCACGCCGGCGCGTCGATGTGGAAGCGGCGGCGGCTCGAGTCCGCCCGCAGCGCGGAGGGGAGGGCGGCCACCACCTTGCGATGGGCGGTCGCCGCCAGCCCGGCCAGGCCCAGGTCCTCGAGGGGCCCCGGCACGCCCAGCGCCAGGAGCGCAGCGGCCTCGTCGGCGGCGAGGCCGGTGAGCGGCGTGCGGAAGCCCTCCATCAGCTCGCAGCCACCGCCGGGTCCCGAGCCTGTGCGAACAGGGATGCCGGCCGTGCCGAGAGCGTCCAGGTCCCGGTAGACGGTGCGCACGGAGACCTCCAGCTCGTCTGCCAGCGCCCGCGCGGTCATCCTGCCCCGGGCCTGGAGCAGGAGAAGCAGCGAAAGCAGACGGTCCGCCCGCACGGCAGCGCAAAGACTGACACAGGGTGTCAGCGATGGACCGGTAGGGTGCCGTCATGGAGCTCGAGGACGGGGTCGCGCTGGTGACCGGCGCGGCGATGGGCACCGGCAGAGCGATCGCCTTCCGCCTGGGGACCGAGAGGATGCGGGTGGTCGTGGCGGACGTGGACGAGCCCGGTGGCGAGGAGACGGTACAGCGGATCCGCGACGCGGGCGCCGAGGCCCGCTTCGTGCGGGCGGACGTGACCGACGAGCCGATGGTGCGCGCGATGGTGGCGTTCGCCGAAGAGTCGTTCGGGGGGCTGGACGTCCTGGTCAACAACGCCGGGGGCACAGAGCCGCCCCACTTCCCGGACGCGCCTGCCGAGCGGTGGCGGCTGTGCCTCGAGCTGAACCTGCTCGCGCCCATGCACGCCATCCAGGCGGCGCTGCCCGCGCTGCGCCGCCGCGGCGGAGGCGCCATCGTGAACGTGGCCTCCCTGGCCGGCGTCGGGGGCGGCCCGCACCCATCGCCCGAGTACGCGGCGGCCAAGGCGGGGCTGATCCGGCTGACCGAGTCACTCGGCCCGCTGCGCGAGCGGGACGCGGTGCGCGTGAACTGCCTCGCGCCGAACTGGATCCTCACCGAGCGCGTCAGGCGGCTGCTGGCCGCCATGCCCGAGGCGGAGCGGGCGGCGCTGCCGCCGCCGCTCAGCGCGCCAGAGGACATCGCCGCCGGGGTGGTCGACGTGCTGCGCGACGACAGCCTCGCCGGCCGGGTCCTGCTGTGGTGGCGAGAGCGCCCCAACATTGCCCCGCTGGATCGCTGGAGCGCCTGGACGTGAGCCACCCCGTGCTCCGGAGGCGGCACGGCGGCCGGCCACTACCCTGTCTCCATGCCCGAGTTCGAGCCCGCCTATCTGCGCGATCTGGGCCGGCGCGTCTTCGAAGCGGCCGGAGCCCCAACCGACATCGCCGCGCACGTGTCCGACCACCTGGTGGAGTCCAACCTCGCCGGCCACGACTCGCACGGGGTGATCCGGATCCCGTCGTACGTGCAGGAGGTCGAGCGCCGCGCCCTGCGACCGGCGGCCCGGGCACGCGTGGTCGACGACCGCCCCGTCGTCGCACTGGTCAGCGGGGAGTGGGGATTCGGGCACCCGGCCGCCACCCTGGCGGTGGACGCCGCCTGCGACCGGGCCCGGCGCCACGGGCTGGGGGCGGCGGGCCTGGTCCGCGCCAACCACATCGGTCGGCTCGGCACGTACATGGAGCGCGCGGCCGCGGGGGGCCTGGTCGCGATGATGTGGCTGGGGGGCCTGAGCGGCGCCCGCCGGGCCGTCCCGTACGGCGCCAGCCGCGGCATCTACGGCACCAACCCCATGGCCGCCGCGTTCCCCGGCGGCGAGGCGGGCACGCTCCTGCTCGATTTCGCCACCACGGCGGTGGCCGCCGGCAAGGTGCTGGTGGCCAGGGACCGCGGGACGCCCCTGCCGGCGGGCTGCATCGTCGACCGTGACGGCCAGCCGAGCACCGACCCCGACGCCTTCCTGCAGGGCGGGGCGCTGCTGCCGTTCGGCGGCCACAAGGGGTACGCGCTGGCCTTCTTCGCGCACCTGCTGGGACAGGCGCTCACCGGGGCGGAGACCGTAGCCGGCGAGGTGGACGAACAGGCGCTCTTCAGCCGGGCCGGCGCGTTCCTCCTCGCCCTGGACCCGGGCCTCTTCCGCCCCGCCTCGGCGGCCGTGGCGACGGCCTCCCGCTTCGCCGAGGAGATCCGGGGCCTGCCTCCAGCGCCCGGCTTCGAGCGGGTGCTGGCGCCGGGCGACCCGGAGGCCCGCGCGAGACAGGAGCGGCAGTCGGCTATCCCGCTGCCGGACGAGACCTGGCGGGCGATCGCCGCCGCGGCGGACGGTCTGGGGGTGTCGCGGGCGGGCTAGAGGTGCTCTCCTAGGGCAACGCGAGCCGCCGGTCCCAGGTGACGCCGCACCCGGCCCGGTCCCGGCGGTCGGACGCCATGCGGGCGTCCGCGACGTGTACGGCGGAGGCCGGGGGCAGGACGTTCTCGTTCGGCCAGAGGCCGCCCACCTCCGCCGCCAGCTGGCCGCGGGGCCGGTCCGACACGAGCACGACAGGCACACCGCGGGTGGCGCGGTCGGAGCGGAGCACCAGCAGCACCAGCGCGGGGACCGCCCACGACCCGAGGCAGACGAACACGAGGTCCGGCCGGGCCTTCGCGGCCGCCTCCAGGCCGCGCTCGAGGCCGGCGGCCGTGGCCACGGTGTAGCCGTCCTGTCGGAGCCGGAGGCCGTACGCCTCGGCCTGGCCCTGGTCGCCGGCGATCAGGAGCGCGGTGACGGCCCCCGCGGCGCGCACGCTCGGGCGCGCCCCGGACCGCCGGGAGCCGACGCGGTGCGTGGCGTTGCGCGACGTGGAGCTGGTCATTCGGTGCCTCCTCTTCAGTGGGCTTGCCGGCCGACCGGGGAAGTTGAGCGCCGGTGCCTGAAGCCAGCGTTAAGGCAACCTTGGAGATTCGTGAGAAAAGAGCACTGCCGGGAGATCTCCCGACGGTAGGACGCGCCGGACTTCGGCTAATGTGCTGCTAAGGAAGGGATCTTATCTTTGGCGGCGTTGGACATCCTGGTCGTGGACGACGACCCGGCGCTGCGAGCGGCGCTGGACCGCGCGCTGAAGCTGGAGGGCTACCGCGTCGCACTGGCGCACGACGGACGGCAGGCGCTGCAGATGATGACGGGCGGCAACCAGGACGCCGTCATCCTCGATCTCGGCCTCCCGCTGATGGACGGGGTCGAGGTCTGTCGGCGCGTCCGGGAGCGAGGAGACCGAACGCCGGTGCTGATGCTGACGGCCAGGGACGCGGTGACCGACAGGGTCGAGGGCCTCGACGCCGGCGCCGACGACTACCTGGTCAAGCCGTTCGCGCTGGACGAGCTGCTGGCACGGCTGCGCGCGCTGCTGCGGCGCACGGTGGCGGCGCCCAGCGAGGACGTGCTCAAGTTCAGCGACGTGATCCTCGAGCTCCAGACCATGGAGGTGCGGCGTGGCCAGCGGGAGCTGCAGCTGACACGGACCGAGTTCCGGCTGCTGGAGCTCTTCATGCGCAACCCGCGCGTGGTGCTCACTCGCTCGCGCATCTTCGAGGAGGTCTGGGGCTACGACTTCGGTGCGAGCTCCAACGCCCTGGAGGTCTACGTGTCATATCTCCGCCGCAAGCTCGAGGCCGAGAGCGAGCCCCGGCTGATACACACCGTCCGCGGTGTTGGGTACACACTCCGTTAGGCCGAGCTTCCAGGCTCGACTGACGCTCGTGGCCGCAGTCGCGGTCGCGGTGGCGGTGGCCGTGGCGGCGGTCGTGATGTACTTCGCGGCCAAGGTGTTCCTGGCCCGCCAGGTGATGGACAGCCTGCATGCGCAGGCCGCCCAGGCCCAGGTGGAGTTCCGGCCCCCCGGACAGGTGATCAGCTTCCTCGGCTCTCCGTTCGGCGGCACCCAGGACTATTACCAGGTCATTTCCGATGACGGCAAGCCGCAGCTCGCCAACGGCGAGACCACCCCGCTCCCGGTCACCGCCGACGACCTGGCGGTGGCGCGGGGCTCCAGCGACGAGACCAGCCGCGACGTCTGGTTCCAGGGCGTGCACCTGCAGATCCTGACCATCCACGAGGAAGTACCGGTTCGCAACAGCCGGCTCGAGGAACCGCTGACCCTGGAGATCGCCCAGCCGCTCACCACGGTCGACCACACCCTCGCCCTCCTCAAGCTGCTCCTGTTCGGGGTCACCGCGGGCGGCGTGGCGCTGGCCGCCGTCATGGGCTGGCTGATCGCCAAGGCCGCGATGCGGCCTGTGTACCGGCTGCGCGCGGCCGTCGACCGCGTCACCGAGACCCGCGACATGAGGGTGAAGGTGCCGGACGAGGGCAACGACGAGCTGGCCCGCCTGGGCGCCCACTTCAACCGGATGCTGACGGCACTCGACCAGTCGCTGCGCATGCAGCGGCAGCTGGTCGCGGACGCGTCTCACGAGCTGCGGACCCCGCTGACCAGCCTGCGCACCAATGTCGAGGTGCTGCAGCGGTCGCCCGACCTGCCGGAGGGCGAGCGCGAGAAGCTGCTGCGCGACCTCGTCTCCCAGGTGGAGCAGCTGACCCGGCTGATCCAGGACCTGATCGACCTGGCCCGCGGCGACCAGACGCCCGAGGAGGAGGAGGAGGTGCGGCTGGACTGGGTCGTGGCGGCCGCCGTAGAGCGGGCGGCCACGAACTGGCCCTCGGTGCAGTTCGATGCCCAGCTGGTGGAGTCGGTCGTGGTGGGCCAGGCCGGGAGGCTGGACAGGGCCGTGTCCAACCTGCTCGACAACGCCGGCAAGTGGAGCCGCGACGGCCAGGTCGTGGAGGTGAGCATGGAGGACCACGAGCTGGTCGTCCGTGACCACGGCCCCGGGATCGAGCCGAGCGACCTGCCGTACGTCTTCGACCGCTTCTGGCGCGCGCCGGGGGCCCGCGGGATGCCCGGCTCTGGCCTGGGGCTAGCGATCGTCCGCCAGGTGGCGGACGCCCACCATGCCACGGTGACGGCCGAGCTGCCGCCGGACGGCGGCACGCTCATGCGGCTCCGGTTCCCGGCGACGGAGGCTGAGCAGGCCGTTCTTAGCCTTCTCTAAGCTGCCCGTAACCGTCCTCCAAGGCTGCTCTGGTGCAATGAGGGAGCCGCGGCCGAGCGAGCGAACCACCCAGGAGGTAGAGGCGAAGTTGGCGAACCTCACAGAGTCCGCAGGCTGCGGCCCCCTGCCCTCCTCACTGCCGCCCGCCGCGGCCGCGCGTGCAACCCCCAGCGCGCCGGCCGAGGCGGCGGCGTCCGACTCCTCGGCAGGCACAGAAGCGAATAACCTCCCTCTCTCACTGGTTGCCGCGCCCGGCCCTCCGGCCGGCGCGGCGACCACCCCCCACGCGCCGGCGCGGCCCGAGCAGCGGCGCTGAGGTCGTGACTCGGTCCTGCCTGGTCCGGAGGGCGACGCTGGCCGACGTGGCGGAGGTGGCGCGGCTCTCGGTCCTGGCGGGCGCCGAGGCGCAGCGGGACCTGCCGGCGCTCCACCCCGCGCAGGAGCTGTCCGCGCCGGACCTGGCCCTGCGGCTGCTCGAGGACCTGGACGACGGAAACGGGCTCTATGTCGCCGAACTGGAGGGCCGGGTCATCGGCTTCGCCCAGATGACCGGCCTCATGGTGGGCGACGGCGGCCACCTGCTGGAGCTGCGGCAGCTCTACGTGGCGCCCGAGCACCGGCTGCGCGGCGCGGGGCGCCTGCTGCTCCGGCTGGTCCTGCGCGACCTGGCCCAGCGCCCCGGCCCGCCGGCGCTGCGGGCCTGGGCGGCCACCGGCAGCGGTGCAGCGACGTTCCTGGAGGCCGCCGGCGGCGCCGCGACGAGGCAGCGCTGGAAGGTCGGCTCCGACGGCATCGCGGTGCGCGGGCTGGCCTTCAGCTGGACCGCGAGCCCGCTGCCGGCCCTGCGCGGCCACGCCCTGGCATAGGAGCGCCGCCGGCCAGGCCGCGGCCGGTCAGGCCGCCGCCGACACCTTCAGCAGCCACTCTAGGGCGCCGCGCAGGTACGGCCGCTGAAGCACCACCAGCGTGACCTGGAGACGGTCGTCGTCCGCCCGCGCGTCCCACCACCGCCACTTCCGCAGGTCGGGCCGGAACCAGTAGGTCCAGGCCCGGAGCGACCACTTGTCGAGCACGCAGTCGCGCACCTCGGCGTCGTCGACGCAGGCGGCGGTGAACCACCGCGGGAGCGAGAGCCGCCATTCCTCGACCGAGGGCCACTCACCGCCGGCGGCGGCGCGGGCGAGCACGATCTCGAGGACATGCCGGGCCCGCTCCAGAGCCGGCGCGCCCCCGGCGCCCTCGAGGGTGTCGGTGTCGGCGCCGGCCGGCGGGAGGACGGCGCCGGCGTCGGACCGGAGGCGCTCCAGCTCCTCGGCGGGTGTCACGGCTGTCATTCTCCCCAATCCGACAAGGGCACCCGTCAGGCTGTCGCGCCGGATGAACGGCCTCCCCGCCATGCCTGTCGTCGTTGTGCTCCTGCTGGCGGCCGCCTGCGGCAGCGCGGGCCACCCGGCGCCGACCCGATCTGCCGCTGCCAGAACTCGGCCACCCCGGTGCCGGTGGTGCTGGTCATCCAGGGCGGGGCGAGCGCGGTCGTGAAGGCGTCATTCGGGTTCCCCGGCCATCCGAACGATGTGCAGTTCGCCGTGTCGGACCTGGGCGGCCGTTCGTGGACGACACCTAGTGCGCCGACCCGACCACCAGCATCTACCGGACGCCGGTCGCAGCCTGCGGCACCTGACCGGCAGCGGGGCCGTCCTTCACGGCCGGGATTGACGGGCCGGCAGACCGGCCGTAGCGTCAGCGCGAGCTCCCCCGGGTGGGGGGTAATGGGGGTGGGGCACCTGGGTCGACCGTGGCCGGGGCCTTACGGCCGGTGCCGGGGTGGACGCGTGGCCGCCCTCCCTGCCTAAGCTCTGCACATCGACTCGCCGGCCGGCGGCGGGAGCGGTTGACGGCCGCGCGGCGGCGCGCACGGGAGGAGCACATGGGGAAGACGATCGGTTTCATCGGCCTCGGCACGATGGGCCTCCCGATGGCCGGCAACCTCCTCGCCGCGGGCCACGCCCTCAGGGTGTTCGACATCGACCCCGGCCGCGTCCGGTCGCTGGCGGAGCAGGGGGCGCACGTCGCAGGCTCGGCTCGGGAGGCGGCCTCCGGCGCCGACGTCGTCATCACGATGCTCCCCGCCTCCCGCCACCTGGTCGCGGCCATGCTCGACCCGGACGGAGCGGTCGAGGGCCTCCGCCCCGGGGCCACCGTGATCGACATGAGCACCGTCGACCCCGGCACCACGCGGAGGGTGGCGGATGCCGTCGCCGCCCGCGGCTGCCGGATGCTGGACGCCCCGGTCAGCGGGGGCTCCACCGGGGCCAGGGACGCGACGCTGACCATCATGGTGGGCGGAGACGCCGACCTCCTCGAGGCCAACCGGGAGCTGCTGCAGGCCATGGGCACGCAGGTCGTCCACTGCGGCCCCCTCGGCCTGGGCGAGACCGTCAAGCTGGCTAACAACCTGCTCGCGGGCACCGCCATGGTGGCCGTGGCCGAGGCCTTCGCGCTCGGCGTTCGGGCCGGGGCCGATCCGCGAGTCCTCCAGGACGTGATCGCTCGCAGCACCGGCGGGTGCTGGATGCTCCAGCGCGCCCCCATCCCCGGCCTGGTCGCGGACGCGCCGGTCAACTACGAGTTCGCGCCGGGGTTCAAGGTCGACCTGATGCACAAGGACCTGGGGCTGGCGCTGGACGCCGGCTCCGAGCACGGCCTCCCGCTCACACTGACTGCGCTGACCCACCAGCTCTACGGCCTGGCCAGTCGTCGGGGCTACGGCGAGCTCGACATGTCGGCCGTGGCCAAGCTGCTGGAGGGGCCCGAGGACGATCCGGAGGGCCGGCTCTGGCGCCCCGTCCCGAGCACCGTCGCCGACGGCGCCGGCCCGGAGGAGGCCCTGCAGGGGGAGCCCGAGGCCGACGTGCCGAAGGAGCCGATGCTCGTCGAAGGCGAATGGCGGGAGAGCGTGGACGGCGCGTTCCTGCCCGTGGAGAACCCCGCCCGCCGGGGCTGCATCATCGCTCGGGTGCCGCGCGGGACCGCCGCCGACGTGGACGTCGCCGTGAGCGCGGCGAGCCGCGCCTTCCAGTTCTGGCGGCTGGTGGCGCCGCGCGAGCGCGGCAAGGTGATGCTGCAGATCGCCGACGACGTCGACCGCCGGAGCGAGGAGCTGGCCAGGCTCCTCGCCACCGAGACCGGGAACGCCATCCGGCCGCAGGCGAGGCCCGAGGTGCGGAGCGCGGCCGAGGTCCTCCGCTACTTCGGCAGCGTGGCCGGCGAGATCAAGGGCTCGGTCATCCCGGTGGGCGAGGACCTGCTCAGCTACAGCCGCCGCGAGCCGATCGGCGTCGTCGGCGGCATCATCCCGTGGAACTCGCCGGTCCTGCTGGCCGCCCTGAAGGTCGCCATGGCGATCACCGCGGGCAACACCCTCGTGCTCAAGGCCGCCGAGGACGCTCCCCTCGCCGTGCTGCTGCTGGCCCGCATCTGCGCCGAGCACCTGCCGGCCGGCGTGCTCAACGTGCTGACCGGCTACGGCGAGGAGTGCGGCGCCGCGCTGGCGGCACACCCCGGCGTGCGCAAGCTCTCGTTCACCGGCTCGACCGAGGTCGGCAGGCAGGTCATGCGGGCCGCCGCGGACCGCATCGCCCCGGTCTCGCTCGAGCTGGGCGGGAAGAGCCCGGCCATCGTGTTCCCCGACTCCGACGACGACCGCACGGCCGACGGCGTCATCGCCGGCATGCGCTTCACGCGGCAGGGCCAGTCGTGCACCGCGGGCTCTCGCCTGCTGATCCACGAGTCGATCGAGGACTCGTTCCTGGAGCGCCTGACCGGCAAGCTGCGGGGGCTCCGGGTCGGAGACCCGCTCGACGAGACGACCGACATGGGCAGCATCATCAACCGCCGCCAGTTCGACCGCGTCTGCTCCTACATCCGGGACGGGATGGGCCAGCAGGACGCGAGGGTCGTCACCGGCGGCCTGCCGCCGACGGACGGGGCCCTGGCGGAGGGCTACTACTTGCAGCCCACGGTCTTCGCCAACGTCGGCAACGACTGGCGGATCGCCCGCGAGGAGATCTTCGGACCGGTCCTCGTCGTGATCCCGTGGCGCGACGAGAAGGACGCGGTGCGGATGGCGAACGACAGCCACTACGGGCTGGCCGCCTACGTGTGGTGCCGGGACGCGGCCAGGGCGCTGCGCACCGCGCACGCCATCGAGTCCGGCTGGGTGCAGGTCAACCAGGGCACGGGGCAGCTGCCGGGCCAGTCCTACGGCGGGTTCAAGCAGAGCGGCATCGGGCGGGAGTTCTCGCTGGAGGGAATGCTGGAGAGCTTCACCCAGATCAAGAGCGTGACGGTCAACCTGCGGTCCTGAGGATGTCGGGCCTTCCGCCGGGAGACGAACGGTTCCTGGTCACGGGGGCGCTGGGCTGCATCGGCGCCTGGACGGTGCGGAGGCTGGTCGAGGAGGGCACGCCGGTCGTGGCCACCGACCTGGCCGGGGACGCACACCGGTGGCGGCTGCTGGATCCGGGGCTGGAGGGGTCGGTGCCGCTGGTCCGCTGCGACGTCACGGACGCCGAGGCGCTCCGCCGCCTGGTCGCCGGGCACGGGATCACCCATGTCGTCCACTTGGCGGCGCTCCAGGTGCCGTTCGCCAGAGCCGACCCGGCGCTGGGCGCCCGGGTGAACGTCGAGGGGATGGCCGTCGTGCTGGAGACGGCCCGCCGGCTGCGCGACCAGGTGCGGGGCGTCGCGTTCGCCAGCTCGATCGCCGTGTTCGGTCCGGCCGCGCGATACGGTCCCGGGCCGCTGCCGGACGACGCGGCCCCGGCGCCGGCCACGCTCTACGGCGCTTACAAGCTGGCGGACGAGTGGATGTCCCGCGTGTACGACCTCGACCACGGGATCACGTCCATCGGGCTGCGCCCGGCGGTCGTGTACGGCCCCGGCCGGGACCAGGGCCTGACCTCCAGCCCGACCATGGCCATGCTCGCGGCGGCCGCGGGCCGCCCCTGGCGGATCGACTGGAACGGGTCGGCAGGGTATCAGCACG
>DATFRD010000044.1:0-16172 GCA_035263645.1 Candidatus Dormiibacterota bacterium
GGGAGGGGGCCGCGGTGCCCGCGAAGTCGCCGAAGCCGAGGGTGAAGAGCGAGGTGCCCGCGAAGTAGATGGAGGAGGCCAGGTCCGGCGGCGGGGGCCGGATCTCGTCGCGCAGCGCGTCCAGCAGCAGCCCGTAGCCGACGACCAGGAGCGCCACCCAGGTGAACAGCGAAGCCAGCACCGCGAGCGGGCCGAAGCTGCCCAGCATCCCCTCGCGGGTCCTCACGCTGCCCTGCCTGAGCGCCAGCCAGCGCCAGGGGCGCCAGAGCCCGAGGGGCACGTACCGGCCCAGGCGCCAGCGGCCGGCCACCGGCCGCGGCGTGACCACGGTCTGGAACACGTCCTGGAGGACGGCCAGCACCATCACGGCGCCGGCCACGCCCTCGAGAGCCCGCAGAAGTCCCACGGTCCCAGCGTAGCCCTCTGCGCCTACTCCGGCCGGCCTCGCGCGTCCTCAGCCTGTCTGGACAGGGTCACGTGGCCCTCTCCGCCGCGGTGGCCGCGGCCTGCGGCAGGAGCTCGAACGTCGCTCGCTCGCCCGGAGTCAGCGGCCCGTCGTCCCGGGAGCGCCGGACCTGCGCGCCGTACTTGCGGGCCACGAGGCCGCTCACGGAGCGGGCCGCCGCCGCATCGGTCACGTGCCGAGCGCGCACCACGACGTCCCGGCCGCCGACGTGGAGCACAGCGTCGGCCCGGGCGAGCAGGTTGCGCGGCCAGTCCCGCCCCAGCCCGCCGCCCGAGCGGACGAACAGCCGGCTGCCGTCGCCCGAGATCCACATGACGACACGGTGGGGGCGGCCGGTCCTCCTCCCGAAGGTCGTCAGCGCGACCTCTCGCTCCCGGGCGGCCGCCTCCAGCAGGGCGGGTTCCCACTCCATCCGGCCATTCTCCGACATGACGGCCGGGCGGCACCCCGGCGCTCCGGCCGGTAACCCCGGCGCGTATCCCTCGTACACAGGATGGTCGTCGCATCTTCCGGCGGCGCCCGCATGGCGGCGCTCGCGGCCCTGGTCGCAATGGTCGGCGCCGCCTGCTCCGGATCGGCCTCTCCGGCGCGCGCAGCGGTGCCCGCCCGCTCGTCCGCCCAGGCGCTGGCAGCCGTCCGCGGCGCCGCCGCGGCGACCCTGACCGAGACCGCCTCGATCTCGATCGCGCTCGACGGCGCCACCGTGTTCGGGGGCTCGCCGGCCGCCGTGACGGGCACCGGCGCCTTCGACTTCCGGGCCCTGCGCGGGGCCCTCACGCTGCGGCCCGCCGGTGCCGCGAAAGTCGAGCCCGTGGTATTCGCGCCGGGAGGCGTCTACGTGCGGCCGGCCGCCGGGACGGCGTCGCTCCCGCCGGGCAAGACCTGGATCGCAGCCGACCTCTCCGAGGCAGCGGGCCCGCTCGGCGCGACCACTCCGAGCTTCGTCCTCCAGGCGGAGAGCATCAACCCCGCCCTCACGATCAGCGAGCTGCTCTGGGGCGCCGTGTCCGCCGCGGAGGTGTCGCAGGAGGCCGTGGCCGGGGCGCCGGCGACCCGATACGACGTGACGGTGGACCTGAGGACCGCCCTGGCCAATGCGAGCGGCACCGCCGGGCTGCCGTTCGCGCTCGCGCTGCAGGCCGAGGCCGCGGCCCTGCGCGGCGCTCCGGCCCCGCCGGTCCGCGTCTGGCTCACCAGCGACGGACGCCTGCTGCGGATGGAGCTGTCGCCGCCCGGCGCCGGAGTGGGCAGGGCGCGGACCACGCTGTCGGGCTTCGGGCTGCAGGTCAGCGCCGACCCGCCGCCGGGCGGCCAGGTAGTCGAGTTCACGGCCCTGTCGCCGGCCGGCGAGCGCGAGAACCGCAACGGCGGCGACGCCGATGGCGGCTGACCCCGGCCGGCCGGTCCTCCGCGTTCGGGGGCTCAGCAAGCGGTTCGGGCGCGCGCTCGCCCTGGACGGGCTCGACCTCGTCGTCCAGCCGGGGGAGGTGGTGGGGCTGGCGGGGCCCAACGGCGCCGGCAAGTCGGTGACCTTCCGGATCCTGCTCGGGCTGGTGCGCCCTACCGCCGGCGTGGTGGAGCTGTTCGGGGAGCCCATCAAGCCGGGCGCTCGGGCCCTGGCCAGGGTGGGAGCGCTGGTCGACGGCCCCGGTTTCGTGCCCCACCTCTCCGGCCTCGACAACCTTCGCCTGGCCTGGCGGCTGACCGGGCGCCCCGAGGCGGAGGCCGGGCTCGGCCCGGCCCTCGAGCTGGCCGGGCTGGGGGAGGCGATACGGCGGCCCTACCGGACGTACTCGCACGGCATGCGCTACCGGCTGGGCCTGGCCCAGGCGCTGCTGGGCCGGCCCGACCTGCTGGTCCTCGACGAGCCGGCCACCGGGCTGGACCCGGGGCACCTCCGCGTGGTGCGGGCTGCGGTTGCATCCGCTGTAGAGCGAGGGGCGACCGTGCTCCTCTCCAGTCACGTGCTGCCGGAGATCGAGAGCCTCTGCACCCATGCCGCTGTGCTCCAGCAGGGGAGGCTGGTGGCGGCGGGCCGGATCGCCGACCTCGTGGGCCCGGCCGCGGCCGTGCACCTGGAGGTCGACGACCCTGACGCAGCGACCGCGGTGCTGAGCGGGCTGCCCGGGGTCTGCCGGGTGGCCCGAGCCGGTGACGCACTCGGCGCGGTGGGGGAGGGCCTGCGACCGGCCGCGCTCTTCGCCGCGCTCGACGAGGCCGGCGTTGGCGTGCTCGCCTTCCGGAGGGGGCGGACGCTCGAGCAGGCCTACCTGGACCTCCTCGAGACGGCCGGCGAGCCGGGGTCGGGCAGGCGGTGATCCGCGCCGAGCTGCGCAAGCAGGTGCGGCGGCCGCGGACCTGGGTGACGCTGGCAGCCCTGGCCGGCTTCGCGTTCACGCTCACGCTGGCCCTGGTGGTATCCGGTCCCGAACGCCCGGAGCCGGTGGGGGACGTTCCCCTGCTGATCGTGCCGGCCACGTCGGGCCTGACGGTGCCGGTCATAGCGCTCTCCAGCACGATGAAGTTCTTCCTGCCGCTCGCCGTCGCGATCTTCGCGGGCGATGCCGTGGCCGGCGAGGCGCGCTGGGGCAGCCTTCGCTACGCCCTGGCCAGGGGGCTGTCCCGGACGCGCGTCCTGGCCGCGAAGGCGCTGGTGGCAGGGCTGCTGGCCGCGATCGCCGTCGGGCTGGTCCCGCTGGCCGGGCTGGCGGCGGGCGTGGCAGCCTTCGGCTGGCACTCCCTGGCCGTGGGCGACGGTGGCGCCGCCACGGCGCTCAACCCGTCGCTGGCCACGTTCGCCCCCGCCGCGGCGGTCGGCCGCCTGGGCCTGGCCACGGCGTACGTCGCGGCGGGGATGACGAGCATCTTCGCCTTCGCGCTCTTCCTGTCGACCGTGACCACCCGGCCGCTGGTGGCGGTAGCCGGCGGCGTCGGGCTTGCGATCGTCTCGCGGGTGCTCAACGCGGACTACCTGCCGGGCGTCGCCGTGCTCAGCCCGCTCGCGCCCATCAACGACGTCGACCTGTGGCAGCGGCTGTTCCTGCAGCCGGCTCGGACCGACGGCATGGTCGCCTTCGGGGAGCTGCAGGCGGTCTATGTCGCGGTGTTCCTCGGGCTGGCCTGGTGGTCGTTCCGGCGCAAGGACGTGCTGACATAGCGCAAGTGGGGGCAGGCCCCCCCTTCCACAACCCCCCTTTCCTCGGGACATTGGGGGCGCCTTCGGCGCATCCCTTCGGGACGCCCTGTGGTGTCCGCGGCAGGGGGAAGAAGGACTCACACGCTCGGGCCGAGCCCTTGCTTAGCCGGCCGCCCGGTCCCTCGATCCCTTCGGTGCGACGCGGGTGATCGCCGCGGAGCTGGTGAAGCAGGGGCGGCGGCCGCGGGCCTGGGTGACGCTCGCGGTCGTGGCCGCGCTCCCCGCGCTGCTCACGCTGGTCATCGGGACGACCCGGCCCGCGATCCCCGAGCGCTTCGGCGACTGGGGCTCGGTCGTGACTGGCACGTCCGGCCTGGCGATGCCGCTCATCGCGCTGAGCGCCCTCCAGCTCTTCCTGCTGCCGCTGGCCGTGGCGATCATGGCCGCGGAACCGGTCGCCGGAGAGGCGTCGTGGGGCAGCCTCCGCTACCTGCTGGCGCGCCCCGTGTCGAGGTCTCGGGTGCTCGCCGCCAAGGCCGCCGTGGCCGCGGGCTTCTCGCTGGCGGCCGTGGCCGCGGCGGCCGGCTCTGCGCTGCTGACGGGTGTGGCCGCCTTCGGCTGGCGGCCGCTGACCGTCCTCGATCTCCAGCGGACGACGCCGTTCCACCTGGCCCAGACCACCTTCGCACCGGGCCCCGCGACCGTTCTGCTGGGGCTGGCCACCATGCTCGTCGCGCTGACCATGACCAGCACGTTCGCCGTCGCGCTGCTGCTCTCGACGCTCACCGACAGCCCGTTTGCAGCGGCTGCCGGCGGCGTCGGCTTCGGGCTCGTCTCGCGGGCCCTGGACAACGTGCCCGGCCTGCAGGGGCTGTCGCCCTGGCTGCCTCTGACCGACGGCGGCAGCACCCTCTGGACAGGGCTGTTCCTGCCGCCGGCGGACGCCGGTGCCCTGGTCCACCTCGCCCTCGTCCAGGCCCTGTACACGCTGCCGGTCCTGGCGGCGGCGACGATCCGGTTCGCCCGGGCGGACGTGCTGGCCTGAGCCGCTCCCGGGGGTGCGGTCATGCCCTGACGGTCACGCCCTGATGGTCAGGCTTTGGCGGTCGCCACCCCGGGCCGCGCGATGACGTGGATGACCCGGTGCCGCGGGAAGTTCCGATTGAGCCGGCTCGGGACGTCCATCTTCAGCCAGCGGGAGACGCCCGCGGGAAGGGTGGAGACCACGATGGCGTGGTACCGGCCGCCGTCGTCGATCTCGTCGGCGACGGCCGCCAGGGGATCGGCGTCGCCCGGCCGGGCGTCGACCACCCTGAGACCGTGCTGGCGCAGGCGCTCACCGGCCGACGCGGCGCGCTTGACCGCCACCTCGTAGGTCTCGCCACGCTCCCAGACCAGCAGGCTGTTCACGGGCGTCGCGGGCACCAGGAGGACGAACTCGGCTTCCGGGTCCTCCGCGGCCAGGTTCGCGGCGGCCTCGCGCAACTCGTCGCATTCGGCCGTCTGGTGAGCGACCAGCAGGTATCGTGCCATTCTCCACTTCCACCTCGGGGACGTTGTCTGAGGCCGAGCCTACGCCGCGCCCGGCGGAGCGGGAACCGTGCCAGCCTGCGCCCGAGACGGCGTGGCAGTGCGAGCCAGACGGGGTGTGTCAGCCGGGCAGCGGCCTTCGGCGGTCTCCGGCGACCTGGGGCGAGCCGCGCCGCCGGCCGACCGTGGGTACAATCTCTGGGCACGAGGCTGGCCGGACCGCCCTTTCGCCAGCGCTCATCCCGACGTTGGCGCGTGATCCGGCGAGGTTTCGATTGAACAAGCGAAAGCGCGTGGCACTGGCCAAGCACCGCATCAAGAAGCGCAGGACGAAGGCCAAGGTGCGCGCCGCGCGCTGAGGCCGCGGCGGGCGGCGTAGCTCAGCGGTAGAGCACACGACTCATAATCGTGTTGTCGGTGGTTCGAACCCACCCGCCGCCACCACTCGCACATTCCGTTCAATTGAGCCGTCCTACCGATACCGCTCGCTTTCGGTGCGTCGTGGGAGGAGTTCGTCTTGGCGCATCGACGCGGAGGACTTCAAGCCGACGGGGTGCCGTCGAGCGCGCCGGCACGGCGCGCCCGGATGGCCTTGAGCCGGTCGGGGGACCCGCGAATCCTGGCCGAGGGGCACTACGCTCGCGCGTGCCGGCGGGCTGCGTTGGTCGGCAGCCGGCGGGACAGGTGGCGGGCCACCACCGGCGCCGCGTGGGCGGCGCCGGCGACGAACCGGAAGAGGGGTCCGAAGCTGAACATGGCGCCCGGCCCTGCGAAGTAGAGCCCGGGCACCGAGGACTCGAAGTTGGCAGTCAGCCGTGGCGCTCGGACGATGCGCTCGACCTGCTCTCGGATGGAGACCTCGAGCAGGGGATGACGGTCGACGTCGATCTCGTAGCCGGTCCCGCAGACCACGTGGTCGGTCCGTAGCTGCCACTCTCGGCTTCCCCCGCCCCTGATCGTCAGCAGGACCCCCGCCGGGGCCACGTCCGCCTTTGCCACCCGGCAGGCGTGATGGACCTCGACCTTTCCCTCGAAGCGATCCCGCAGCCACCAGGGGCCCAGCGGGCCGAGGTGCGTCCGGGTCAGCCGGACCCGCCGGTCGTCGGACAGGAGATGGTGGGCGGCGGACGGCAGCCGGTCGAGGAGAAAGTTCTTCCGGCCCGGCCCCAGCGCCGACGGCGGGTACATCAGTCGCTCCTTCAGGGGCCGGGGATTTGCGGGCACGCCCCCGAACACGGGTGGGCCGCCGCGGACCAGCAGACGCACACCGGCTCCGCTCTCGTGGATGAGGGTGGCGGCCTCCAGCGCGGACGCCCCGGCGCCGATGACCGTCACCTCTCGGCCCCGGAAGCGGGCGAAGTCCATCCGTTCCGAGGAGTGGCTCACCAGTTCCGCCGGGAGGCGGGCGAAGACGGACGGCACATGCTGCCAGTGGGCGAGCCCGGTGCAGATCACCACGGCCATTGCCAGCACCCGCTCGCCGGTCTCAAGCGTGACCTGGAAGCCCCCGTCGCAGCGGCTCACCCCGGTGACCTGGCAGGGCTCGACCTGCGGCAGCAGGCGCCGCTGCACCCACTGACCGTACTCGGCGAAGAGGGCGAACGGGATGGGCTCGGCCAGGCTCTTGCCATGCGCCCGGCAGTAGTCGACGAAGCGGTAGCCGCGGTGGGGGACGTAGACGTTGGTGGCGAAGTCGTGGGACTTGAGCCCCAGGCTGGGGGGCAGGTTCAGCCACCAATCCATCGGCCTGCCGAAGATGCGGTGCTCCAGCGCCCGGGAGGCGAGATGCGCGGCGACCGAAAGGCCGTAGGGCCCGGCGCCGACGACCGCCACACCGGTCGCCGAGTCGTGCTGGGACATGCCTCGCCGCAGGTCAGGGGGATGCCCAGTACTCCTCATAGAGCGGGGGGCCGCAGCCGCATGTCGCATCACGTCACACCGCGGTGCCACCGTTGCGGGGGAGCGCGGCGACCGCCTCTGCCACCGCCTCCACCTCGCCGTCCGATATCGCGTGGTTGATCGGGATCGAGTACATGTCGTCGCAGGCCCGCTCCGCGTTCGAGCAGTCGGCAACGGCGCGTTCCCGGTACGCGAGCTGCTGGTGCACCAGCATCGGGTAGTAGACCCCGGTGGCAATCCCGGACCCCGCCAGGAGCTCACGAACTCGATCTCGTGCCGGCCTGGCGCCGCCGTTCATCCCCGCCAGCCTCAGCGTGTACTGGTGGTATACGTGCCCGGCGCCGGGGAGCGTGGGCGGGTTCGCCGCGTACAGCGCCATGCTCATGCCGTGTACCGGTAGAGCAGGGCGCCGAGCGCCCGGCAGACCAGCGCCGGCGAGCGCCTGATGACCTGGCCCAGGACGGCGTCCAGGACCCCGCCACTGCCCAGGTCAGGGCTGCCGCCGCCCGTCACCGCATAGGTGAGCGGCACGGCCACGCCGCCCCAGCCCGCCTTCCACTGCTGGAGCCCGGCGTGGCGCGTCTCGGTCCTGCCGAATGCGAGGCGGCGGTGACCGGCGTCGCACGCCCAGCGGACGGCCGCCCAGTAGCAGAGGTGGTTGGGCCGCAGCTCCCAGGCGGCGGCGTCGGAGGCCTGGAACTTCACCATCGCGATCCGGTTCGAGGCCAGCAGGACCACGCCTGCCACGACGCGCCGGGCCGGCGTCTCCGCGAGCAGGACAATGCCGTGGCCGGGGGCGACCACATGCCGCCAGATGGCGTCGAAGAAACGGCGCGGCTGGACGGGGACGCCCTGCCGGCGCCGGGTCAGCATGTGCAGTTCGTAGAAGTCCTGCATATCGGCCGCCGACCGTCCAGAACGGATCCGCACGCCGCTGCGCTCGGCCTGGCGGAGCCAACGCCGGTGTGTGGCGCTGAAGCGCCCACGCAGTGATTCGGGTCCGTCGTGCAGGTCGAGGAAGTGCTCGACGCCGACCACGGCCTGCGTCCAGCCCGGCACGGAAGGGACCGCGCCGCGGACCTCGACCGCAACCCCCTGCCGGCGGCTCCAATCCGCCAGCCCGTCTGCCAGCGACCTCAGGCTCTCGTCGTTCCGGGCGAGCGGCGCGCAGGCGTCGGTAAAGGGGAGAGACACCAGAGTGCGTCGGGCCAGGCGGCGCACACGCGCGACGGGAGCGCCGGCGATGACTCGACCGGTCGCGTCACGATGGACCAGCACGGCCGTCGGGAACCCATACGTCTCCGCCAGGGCGTGGGCCCAGGCCGGGAGATGGAAGACGGTCGCGTCAGGCGCCTCGGCGACGAGGTCGAGCCACTCCGGCTCGTCGGCGGGCACCTCGGCCAGCACGCCGGACGGCGACGTGGCATCGGCCCGTGAGGAGACGATCATCGCGCCGCCTCGATGACCGTTCCGGTGGCCGGCCTCCGGGCCCGATCCGATAAGGGGGGAAAATCCTCTCGACTTTGTCATGTCTCCCTCTCTCTCGCACTCTTATCGGATAGTCTAGCTACCAACTTTGTGGATGATCAGATCATACATATAGTTAGCGCGATTGGGAGACAAATAAGGGTCTGGCTATACGATAATCAAGCGTGCTAACCGTCATGCGCCTGATGGATGCCGCGGGCCCAGTCGTCCCGGGGCATCGCCGAGGCGAAGCTCCCCCGGGACACCCGTCCCGAGCCCCGGGACACCCGTCCCGAGCCCCGGGACATCAGGGTGAGGCGTAGTGCGTGCCAGAGGGCTACGCTTCCGTCGTGGTCGGCGGACGGTCCGGAGCTGGAGCGACTGGAGGTGTCGGCCCACGCCCACTTCGAATCGGCCTGGGCCGGGCTGACGCTCGACCCGGCTGGAGCCCGGTTGACCGCGTCGTTCGAGTCCCTCACGCGCCGTCGATGGAGCTGATCGCCAACCCCCCGTAGAAGCATCGGCACCGGGGGCAGTCCCCTCAGCGCTCCGGCGCCCTGTTCGGGCGTTATTCCGACTCCCTCTCTCCTGGAGAACCTGACGTGAGCCCCCACCCTCTCTCCCCCGTCCTGGTACTGGGCCCGCCGCGCTGGTACTCCGCGCTGGGCGCCGCCAGGAGCCTGGGAGGGTTGGGGATCAGGGTGTTCATGCTCCGCCACCGCGGCCTTTCGCCGACCAACGTCTCCCGCTTCTGCGCCGGGACGCTGCCGGCGGGTGAGAACGGCAGGCCCACCGGCGACCCTCATCGGATCGTCTCGGAGCTGCTGGAGGCCGGCAGGGCGCTGGGGAGGGGCGCCATCCTGATCCCCGCCACCGACGAATGGGCAGTGTTCATGGCGGAGCACGATGCGGAGCTGAGCCAGCTCTTCGAGTTCCCGAGGCCGCCGGCCAACCTCGTGGCGGCGATGGCGTCCAAGCAGGGACTGCAGGACCTCGCGCTCCAGCACGGGATGCCGACCCCTCGCCTGGTGGTGCCCGAGACCGTGGCTGCGGCCCGGCTCGAGGCGAATCGACTCGAGTACCCGGTGATGGTCAAGCCGCTGGTCAGCCGCCCCGACGCCGAAGGCAAGGCGGTGGTGCAGGACACCGAGGCGCTGGTCGCAGAGGTTTGCGCGCTCGCGGAATCTGAGGACGCGCCGAACCTGATCCTCCAGGAGTTCGTCCCCGCCAGTGAGGATTGGACCTTCACCGGCTACTTCGACGCCGAATCGCGATGCCTCGCTGGCTTCACCGGCCAGCGACTCCGGCTGCTGCCGCCGCACATGGGACAC
This sequence comes from Candidatus Dormiibacterota bacterium, assembly GCA_035263645.1. GTDB lineage: Bacteria > Chloroflexota > Dormibacteria > Dormibacterales > Dormibacteraceae > CF-161. The sequence goes on from DATFRD010000044.1 coordinate 9,830, forward strand.
ACGTCGCTGGGCATCTGCCGCAGCAATCCCGAGCTGCAGCGCATCGCAAGCGAGTTCATCAGCGGGATCGGCTTTTGCGGGATCGTGGACAGCGAGTTCCGCTACGACGCTCGGCACGGCACATACAAGATCGTGGACGCCAATCCGCGCGTCGGCGGCAACTTCCGCGTGTTCGTCGACGTGGGCGGCACGGACGTCGTGCGGGCCCTGTACCTCGATCTGACGGGCCGGCCGGTTCCCCCCATCCAGCCGCGTGAAGGGCACCGCTGGGTGAAGGAGGACTCCGACCTGATCGCCTTCGTCAAGCACCGCCGGGCCGGGGAGTTGGACTTCAGAACCTGGCTCGGCTCTCTTCGCGGCGTGCGAGAGGGGGCGATCTTCTCCGCGCGGGATCCCCTGCCGTTCGCGGTAGCGATGCTCATGCTCGCGATCGACACCGTCGCCGGACGCTGGCGCCGGTCCAGGAGGTGAGACCGATCGAGGAGACGTGGCGGCGCGTACAGCACCTCGCGCGGCTGAGCCCGGTCCGCTCGCTCCTGCTGCGACGGGCGGCCCTGCTCTCCGGCAGTGTCGCCCTGACCCGCATATTGGGCTTCGGGTTCTCGGTCGTCTCCGCGCGAGCGCTGACACCTGCGAACTTCGGCGTCGTCATATACGCGCTGGCCCTGGCCAACCTGGCGTCGATCCTGCTTTTCAACTCGCCGGCGGGCCTGTCTCGAGCCCTGGCGCGCAGCCACCGGGATCTGCACCAGCAGAATGTCATCTTCAGCAACTACCTGGTCATCGTCGGGTGCCTCCTCGGGGCCAGCCTGCTGGCTGCCGTGCCGATCGGGCTGGCGGCAAGGCTGGAGGGCCTGGTTCTCGTCGGTCTGCTGGCCAACCTCGTGGGAACAGCCACGCTGGAGACCTACCAGGAGCTGCAGCGCGGGAGGGAGCGGTTCCTGGTCGTGGCCGCCTTCAACGTTCTCGCAAACCTGATCCAGCTTCTGGCCGTGGTCGGCTTCCTGGTCATCGGCTGGGCCCAGCCCGGCCCATACGTGATCGCCTTCGGCCTGTCCAGCGTCCTGGCGGCGACCGTCGTCCAGCTGTTCAGCCCGCTCGGCGTCCGCTTCCTGCGTGCCAGCGTGGACTGGGCCAGGATCCGCGAGAGCCTTCGCTTCGTGCTCCCACTTGTATTCGACACCGCATGCTTCATGGTCTGGAGCGGCGTCGACGTGCTCCTTCTGCGGGCCTTCACGACGCTGGACGTCGTCGGCATGTACGGAGCGGCGAAGAGCCTTTCGTACGGAGCACTCGTCGCCGGGTCGGCGATCGGCACCGCCCTTCTGCCTCAGGCGGCGCGCCTGCTCCCCGACGAGCGTTCCTCGTATCTCCGCACGTTTCTCCCGATCGTCGTCGGCGCCACGCTGCCGGCGGTCGTGGCGATCGCGGTGCTGGCCCCATGGCTCCTGACTCTCTTCTTTGGCCCCAGCTACCGGGCCGCGACGCCCGCGCTGGCGATTCTGGCCTGCTCCACGGGCATGTACGGAATCGGCCTCACCCTGGAGGCGAGCTGGATCGCGATGGGCCGGCCTCGCCTGGCGGCCGCGGGGACGGCCGTGGCCGCCGCCGTGGCCGTTATCACCGCGCCGTTCCTGATCGGCATGGCCGGCATGGTCGGCGCCGCCCTGGCGAGCGCGTTCGGCTCCGCGGGCCGCCTCGTCCTGCTGGGAACCGTCACGGCCCGCTCGATGCGGGCAGGCACGTCTTCCACACCCTAGGACCCAGGCTCCTAGCCTGCGCCGTTCGCCTGGTATCCCGCCGCGACCAGGCCGCCGAGCTTGTAGAGGCGGTGGACGATGCGTGCGGTCAGCAGCTGAGCGGGGGCGATCCGAATGGCGTCGGCGGCGATCACGCCGCTGGTGAGAGCGCGGCCCAGCACGTCCATCACGCCGGGAACTCGCGTCCAGCCTCCCACGAGGACCCGGTCGAACCCGCCGCCGACGGAGCCGCCGAACAGGGTCTCCACGGGGATGCCGAACTTCTCCGAGAGCCTGATGATCGAACGCCCTTCGTTGAACGCCTGGTTCCGCAGCGAGCGATAGGAGATTTCGTGCAGGTGGTAGGAGAGGGCGCGAGGCTCGAAGAGGAAGCGGACGCCCAGCGCAGCCACGCGAAGTCCGAAGTCGGTGTCTTCTCCGCCGTATTCGCGAAAGGCCGAGTCGAAGCCTCCGACGCGCTCCCAGGTCGACCTGCGCACCGAGACCTGGGCGCTCCACATGTACGGCGAGGCCGGGTGCGGGCGGTCGATCGGCGCGAGTGCGACGAACAGCGACCGCTCGTACAAAAGCGAGGCGCCCCGGGAGCGATAGCCCGCGGCCAGGGGGTACAGGCCCTGCACGAAGACGTCGCCTTCGCGCTCGTGCACCCCTAGATGGACGGCGATCAGCTCCGGCGTGCAGATCTGGTCGGCGTCGAGGAAGACCAGGACCTCATTCTCCGCCATGCGAGCCGCCGTGTTGGTGGCCGCGGCCGGCCCGGCGTTGGCCTGACGGTGCCAGCGCAGGCGATACCGCGGGCGGTACGCCTCCAGTGCCTGCACGGTGCCGTCGGTAGAGCCGTCGTCGGCAACGACCACCTCGTAAGAGTCAGCCGGTGCCGTCTGTTCATCCAGCGACCGGAGCGTTGCCAGCAGCATTTCGCGCCGGTTGTAGCTCGGAATGCAGACGGATGCTTTGAGCAATGACCTACCTCCCTCTGGGGAGCGGATTATCGTCTGGTGGCGCGCCCTGTTGGACTGCCCGGAATTTGTGGAGACTCCTCCCACGCGAGCCATCCCAGGTAATCGAGGAGCTGACCCTGCAACCGTCCGCGGACGTCGCCGCATCGTAGGGGTGTGGAGATCAGTGGGGAGGGATTCGAGGAGCTCCTCCGCCCGCACGTCGAGGCCGCACTCCGCCTGGCCCTCGCCATGCTCCGCAGTCACGCAGACGCAGAGGATGCCGTCCAGGAGTCCGTGACTCAGGCCTGGCGGAAGATCCGCCAGCTGCGCGATCCCCGTTCCTTTCGAGCCTGGTTCCTCGCCATCGTCGCCAACCGGTGCCGGGCGTCCAGGCGCTCCTCCTGGTGGTCCGTTCTGCGGGTCGACCACGGCCAGCTCTACGTCGTGAGCCAGCCCGACGACGTCATCGGGCGCCTTGACCTGCGCGGTGCCCTCCGCCGTCTCGGTCATGAGGACCGCTCGGCCCTCGTGCTCTTCTACGCGCTCGACCTGCCCCTGCACGAGGTGGCCGCGGCCCTTGGCGTGTCGGAGAGTGCCGCCAAGGCGAGGATCTACCGGGCCGCCGGGCGCCTGCGCACGGCGATGAGCGTGGAGGTGCCGCGATGAACGACCCCCTGTCCTGGCCCGAGCTGCGCCGCGCCCTCCTGGAGGAGACCGAGCCGGCGCCCGGGTTCGAGCAGCGCATCCTCGACTCAGTCGCGCTGCCGGCGGCCAGGCGGCCGTCGCGGACCGTCGTCGTCGCAGCCGTCGCCCTGGCGATCCTCGTCGTGGCGACGCTGCTCCTGGCCGGGCGGGCGTTCCAGCGGGCGACCGTGCCGGCGGCCTCCCTGCCGGCGGCATCGGGCAAGCCGCCCGCCATCTCCACGCATGCGCTTTCGCCCGTGACGCTCGACCCGAGCGGGGCAGGCTGGGTCGTAGAGCACGCCCGGCAGCCGCCCCTCGTCGGCCGGGAGACCGTGCTGCACACCGCGGACGGGGGCGCCCACTGGACCAGCCAGCTCGACATCGAGGCCGGCTTCGTCGAACTGCAGCCCGGGCCAGCCGGGCAGGCGCTGATCTACGCGATGGGCGTCTCAACGGGAACCGGGACCGCGGCGAAACCGCCCCAATCGTCGTTCTACAGCACCACGGACGCGGGCGCCCACTGGCAGCAGTACCCGCCTCCCGCGGCCGGGCTCATCGGTGCCGTCCAGATCAAGGACGGCCACGAGGCATGGCTGACCCTGGAACTGGCGAGCTCGCTGGTCGGGCCGCCCGACCAGTGGGCGGTCTACCACACCGTCGACGGTGCGCGGACCTGGCAGCGCCTGGCGACGGTCGACCTGGCGACGACCTTCGGCGCGCGCAACATGGGCTTCGAGAGGAGCGCCAACGGCCAGTACGCCGTCTTCATCCCGCTGATCGGCGGCGCCGCCCCCACGCGCCTCTACACGACCTCGGACGGGGGCGCCCACTGGCAGGGGGCGCCGATTCCCAGCCTGCCCGGCCGGCCCTCCGGACCCGGACTGCCGGCGATCAGCGTGCTGCCCGACGGCCACCTGACGATGGTCGGACAGGGGTACCTGCTCGCCAGCGACGACGGCGGACAGCACTGGTCCGCGCCCCGGCCGCTGCCACCGCCCACCGTGTCCGGGGGCGTGACGGCCCTCGACAGCACCCACTGGTGGCTGCTGACACGGGACAACCAGATCTACTCCAGCGTCGACGAGGGCGCCACCTGGACGGCCGTGGGCAGGCCCCCGAAGGGCATGACGCTCGACCGCATCGGCTTCTCCAGTCCAACGGCGGGCTGGGCGACCGCATCCTACCTGCGGCCTGGTGTGGCAGACGTCCTGCTCACCACCGCCGACGGCGGCCGGACCTGGCGGTCGCTCCCGACGCCGCACCCCTACCGGCCCGCGGTCGCCTGCGGAGGCGCCGGCGCGACCGTGACCGCCCACGCGCACCTCAGCGTCAGCTACAACGGCAAGGCCCAGGCCACGGCCGTACCGGACGGCATTGGTGTGACGGACGGCTGCACCTACCGGCTCACTACAGCCGGCACTTCTGGCACCATCGCCATCGCCACGACGCCGGGGGAGCGTGGTCACGTCTACACGCTCGGTGACCTCCTCGACATCTGGGGCGTGGCGGACATCGCGTCGATCAGTGGATCGTTTGGCACCGACATTCGTGTTGCGGTGCTGGTCGATGGCCGTCCGTACGCGGGTGACCCGCGCACCATCCCGCTGCGGGACGGTACGCAGGTGGCCGTCCAGGTGACCGGACCGTCAGCGGCCGGCTGAGCCAGCGGTGCCGGCGTTGGCAGCGGTGGCGGGAGGGAGCCAGACCCGCCCAATCCTTTCAGTTGCTTCTCGTCCGACAGCTCACCGTGCAGCGTCGCGTTGTCGTCGTGACACCGGACGGCGAATTCCCCCGCGGTCTCAGGACATCCGGCACGGGCGCACGATGCAGGACATCCGCGGCCCGCCGCCGGAACTGCCCATCGACGCTCGGGCACGGGCTGTTCACACTGCTGTGCTTCGAGCCGACAGTGAGCAGGCCGGCCGCGCGGTCTTCCAGTGGCCGTGAGGAGAGAGCACAGACGAAGAGGAGGAGCATGGAGCAGTCTGACGAGGTACGGGTCCTCATCGTCGAGGACGACCTGGTGCTGGCCGGGATGTATCGGGTCAAGCTGGAGCGGGACGGCTACACGGTCAGCGTGGCCGGGGACGGCGAGCAGGCCCTCGAGGCGCTGGCCGGCGAGCTGCCCGACCTGATCTTCCTCGACATCCGTATGCCCCGGATGGACGGCCTGACGTTCCTGGAGCGGCTGCGCGCGTCCGTGCGGACCAGGGACATCCCCGTGGTGATCGTGAGCAACTACAGCGAGGCCGAGATCGCGGCGCGCGGACTCCGGCTCGGCGTGCGCGAGTACCTGATCAAGAGCCAGACCACCCCCGGGCGGCTTTCCGAGGGCGTGAGGTCCTGGAGCAGGCCGTACGAGTTCTCCGGCGGCCAGGAGGAGCGAGGTACTGCCTGACCCGATCCCCTCGTGAGCTCGGCGGTCCGGCCAGGTCAGCGGGGCGCCACGCGCGCTGCCAGCACGGGGCGTCAGCCGGGGCGAACGACGGTCAGGCGCCGAAGGAGCCCCGGACGAGCACGTGTCGAGAGGCTATGCTGACACCTGCGCTGACACATCGTATGGGCCGCCGGCGTGAGTTTTCCGCGCAGCCGGCCGCCCGGGAGGGAGGAGGATGGCGACCACGGCTAGCGCGAGTGGAGGCCTCGACACCGCAGTCCTGCTGCGGGTCCTCGGTGCGTTCAAGGCGGGCGACTTCTCCGCCCGCATGCCGGAGGGCGGGACCGGCGTCTCGGGGAAGATCGCCGACGGGCTGAACGAGGTCATCGCGCGCAACCAGCACTTCAGCGCGGAGCTGGCCCGGCTGCGCGAGGTGGTCGGCCGCGAGGGCCGCATGGATCAGCGCATCCCCCTCGCCGGGGTCCGCGGCGGCTGGGCCGGCGCCGTGCACTCGGTCAACGACCTGGTCGAGGACCTGGTCCGGCCCACCAGCGAGACGGCGCGGGTGATCACCGCGGTGG
>DATFRD010000045.1:0-2183 GCA_035263645.1 Candidatus Dormiibacterota bacterium
CGGCCGGGACATGCCGCCCTGCCACGTGCTGCGGGCGCCGGTCCGCAGGTCGACGACGATGATCGCGTCCGGCCAGCTCTGGCCGCTGAGCTGTTTCGTGTTGTCGGTGAGGGCCAGCTTGCTGCCGTCCGGCGAGACGGCCATGCTTCCCCCGTTGACGAGCAGGCCGTTCCCGGGGAACGGGTTGCCCTTGATCCACTCCAGCGAGCCGGACTGACTGGCGTCCGCATGGTTCGCCCAGGTGTACTGGTAGATCCAGATCTGGCCGGGGTCCGATCGCTTGCTCAGGTCGACCACGCGGTAGCTGACGTAGAAGGTGCGGCCGTCCGGGGCGGCGGCGATGTCCAGCGGCGTCAGCCGGAAGCCCTGGATGTTGGGCGCCGACACGCTGGTGACCTCCGCACCGGTCGAGGTCGACCGGATGACCACGTCGAGCTGGGGCGGGTCGCCGAACTGGGCGAAGTACTTCGGGAAGCCCGCGGGCAGGGCGGGGTAGCCGGCCGACGGCGCGCCCTTGTGACTCCGGCCGGCCAGGGTCACGGCGAGGGCGACGATCAGCAGCACGCTCATCGCCGCGGCGGCCGGGACCAGCCAGGCCGTGTGCCGCCGCGGCGCGGTTTCCAGCGCCGGCAGGGGGCGCAGCCGGTTGTCCTCTACCCGGGCGGCTTGCGCCCGCAGCGCGTCCTGAAGCCGCTCTTCGGTCCTGGTCATGACGGCTCCCCCAGATCGCGGGCCAGCGCGGCCAGCGCGCGGGCGGCGGTGGACTTGACGGTGCCCGCGCTGATGCCGAGGACCGCGGCGATCTCCGCCTCGGCCAGGCCGAGGTAGTAACGGAGCACGAGGACCTCGCGGCGTCGTCGTGGCAACCGGGCCAGGGCATCGAGCACCTGCCTGCGGTCCTCGGACAGGATGACCTCACTCTCGGCGCTCGCGACGCTCGCGACGCGCTCGGCCGAGGCCAGCATCGTCGTCTCGTCGAGTGAGGCGCGGTGGGTTATGCCGACCCGGCGCGCGATGCCGCGGCGGCGGAGTACCGAACGGCAGCCGTTGAGCACGGCGGCCCTGACGTACGGCAGCGGGGCCTCGACGCCGTGGGTACGGCTCCGGCGGTGCAGGCTGGCGTAGACGTCCTGCACGACGTCCTCGGCGGTGGGCAGGTCCCCGACGATGAGCAGGGCCAGCCGGACCAGTTCGGCGTGATGAGCGCGGAACAGCGCTGCCACGGTGCCCGTGTCCAGGCTGACGTCGGGCGGCGGGATTCGGCTGTCTGTCACTGCTTCCGCCCATCCGGCCGCCGGCCCGGGAACTGAGGCATGTCCCATACTTATTGCACGCACCAGCGGCCGTTCGGTTGCCCGGCGGGGGTCAGCCTTCGGAGAGGGAGAGGGCCATTTCCTCTACGGCCAGGAGGGGGGCGACGTTGAGGGGGAGGAGCTCGCGGCAGCGCATGATGGCCTGGATGCGGCGGAGGGTGGATTCGGGAGTGGAAGCCGAGGCGATCGGACGCAGGTCGGACTCGGAGTTGGCCAGTTCTACCTGGGCGCCGACCTGCATCATCAGGATGTCCCGGTAGAACAGGGCCAGCTCGAGCAGGGCCTGGTCCAGGGTGTCGCGCTTGACCCGGGTGGCGCGGGACTTCTGCCGGTCCTCCAGGTCCTTCATGGCGCCGGCCATGCCGCGCATCGCCTTGGCCACGCCCTTGCCCGAGGATCCCTCGCCGAACGCCCGGCGCAGCGCCTCGCGCTCCGGCTCGTCGAGTTCCTCGGTGACCGCCTTGGCTTCCTCCTCGGCCGTGCGGACCAGGGTGGCGGCCGCGGACAGGGCCGGGCCGAGCGAGGTGACCTGCGCCGGGACGCGGAGCACGTCGGCGCGGCGCTTGGCGGCCGAGGCGTCCAGGGCGAGACGCCGGGCGCGGCCCACGTGTCCCTGCGCCGCGCGGGCCGCGGCCAGCGCCTTCGCGGGCTCGATGCCGTCCCGGTCGATCAGCACTCGAGCGACCGCCTCCGACGAGGGCACGACGAGCGTGACCACCCGGCAGCGCGACCTGATCGTGGGCACCAGGTCCTCGGCCGAGGGCGCGCAGAGCAGCCAGACGGTCCGGGGGGCGGGCTCCTCGATCGCCTTGAGCAGCGCGTTCGCGGCCTGTTCGGTGCACCGGTCGGCGTCTTCGAACAGGACGATCT
>DATFRD010000046.1:0-2331 GCA_035263645.1 Candidatus Dormiibacterota bacterium
CAGGGGAGGATGGCGCCCTGGCACAGCTGGTCGCAGGTCACCGCGGGCTTCGCGTGCGACGCCGGCAGCGAGTCCAGGCAGGCGAACTCGTAGGCGTCGCGGATCCGGGAGTAGTCGCACTGGGCGTCGTCGCAGCCGCAGCCCACGGGCGCGACGCGCACCGGCCGCAGCGTGCACTCCGTGTAGCAGACGGCCAGGTAGACGAGAGAGCGCAGCGGCGTGCTGCTCGTGATCGGCGGGCACGGCCGCGCGAACGCGCACGGGTCGTCGCTGGTGACCATGCAGCTCGCCAGGTCGAACAGCGCTGGGCAGGCGATCATGATCTCGTCGCCCTGCGGCGCGATCACGTAGCCGGGGCAGACCACGACCTGGAGGGGCCTCGCGGCCGTCGGCGCCAGCCGCACCTCGCAGCCGCACACGACGCCGAAGCCGTGGAGGAAGCGGTTGTGGCGGCGCAGCTTCTCCTTGAAGTAGCGCTGCTCCGTGTTGAGGTCGTCGGCGCCGAGGAGCTGGCGCGGGAAGAACCTGACCCGCTCCAGCCCGCAGCCGTCGTCGCAGCCGCAGTCGCAGGGCGCACCGGCCGCTCGGATGAGCTGTCCTTCACTGATCACGGCCAGTCCTCCGTATCGATGTCATGAGACGTTCACGATGAACTTGAACGACCCGCCCTCGACGCCCTCGCCCGAGTGCCAGCCGGGGCCGCCGGCCGCCGGGAACTCGCCGTCCAGCCGCGTTCCGTCCTGCGCCCTGATCGCCGGCGGCGGCGAGGCCACGGGACCCTCGGGACCGCCCACCAGCTCGAACTCGTAGTGCCCGCGGCGGAACCCCCGCTGCCGGTAGAGCCGGACCGAGTTGGTCGCCGGCATGTGCACGATGCTGTCCAGCCCGCTCGGCAGGTTCATCCGGAGCGTCTGCTGGAGCACCACGGACGCCGGGTCGTAGGGCACGCCGGCCGTGAACGAGACCTCCACGATCTCGGGGGCGGGGTCGCTCTTGACGCTGATGGTGGGGCTTGGCGGCGCCAGCTCGCCCAGCACCCGCAGGTTCGGGGTGGTGGCCGGCTGCGAACCCCGCTCCAGCACCCTGACCCCGACCACCTGCATCACTGCCGGCGGGGGCGGCGTTCCGCTCGCGCAGCAGTCTGCCAGGCAGCTCACGAGCTGCATCAGCAGCCTGTTGGTCGGCGCGACCAGGCGGGGTCCGCAGGCGTCGACCGCCTGGACGGTGCCGTTGGCCGCGACGGTCACGTTGGCCAGCGTGAGGCAGGGGTCGTCGGGGTCGGCAGGACACGACCTGGTGAGCTCGCAGAGCACCGCGTGCAGGCTCCCGGACTGGAGCCCCTTCAGCACGTCGGGGAGACAGGGCTCGGTCACCGCGGGCCCCGAGCCGGCCACCACCCTCATGCAGTAGCTCTCGACCACGGTGCCTGCCTCGCAGCGGCCGCCGCCGCAGTCGGGGTCGCCGACCAGGGCCGGGCCCCAGTCGGTGTCGCACTCGAGGTAGCAGACCTGGACCATGACCCGGGCCGGCAGCGGCCCGCCCGGGACGGATGCGCCGCACTGGTCCGTGAGAGCCAGCGGCACGATAGCGACGTCACGGGGGACGATGATCTCCCGGCCCCAGCCGTCGATCGCCAGCCCGGCGCGCACGACCACCCCGCTGCCCGCCGCGGTGGTGACCGGCTCGACGCCGAGGCCGCACACGACCCCCGGCCCCAGCACCATGCGGTTGTACAGCCATTCCTTGGAGAGGACGTACCGCTGCTCCATCGTGAAGTGGAGCACGTCCATCAGCTTGCCGTAGTAGTAGCGGTTGCGGCTGGCGGGGTTCAGCTCGGTGAGCTTTCTCTCGTCAGCGACGTTCAGCGTCACGGGCGTTACCCCCCATTCATCGAATCCGTGTGTCGATGCCGACCCGGCGGGCGCCGGCGCCGGCGCCCGCCAGCCGGGAGTCGACGCCGAGCGCGGCGGCCTGGTCCAGCGCCATCGGGGCCGGGGCGCCGGCGACGATGGCGTCCAGCCCGACGCGCGCCTGGAGACCGACCCGCATGGCCGGCCGCACGAAGCAGACGTGGAACGCGGTGTGCGCGGGCTTCTCCGCCTCCACCACGCTCGTGACGAGCGCCCGGTCCAGCCCGGGCGCCGGGGGCACCAGGACGGTGAAGCGGTGGGCGGTCGAATCGAAGGCCGCCGCGCCGAAGGTGGCCGGGTCCTCCGGCCCGGTCTCGCCGACCGTGGCCTCGCCGACCAGCACGCCCTCCAGGTCGCGGTCCGGCAGGCCGCTGCCGAAGCCGAGCGGCGTCCGGTCGAGCACCAGGAGCGGCCGGGCCCG
>DATFRD010000047.1:0-2686 GCA_035263645.1 Candidatus Dormiibacterota bacterium
CAGGTGCCCCAGGTGGCGGTTCGGGGCCGAGCACCGGAGCGAGCGCGGTCGTCCCCTCGTGAGCGAGGAGCGGAGGACACGGACCGCCAGATGGGGTGCATGGGCGCCAAAGGGCCGGCTGGCTTTTCGGCCGCGCTCCTAGACGCAAGCGGCGCCAGGCCCCGCTCCGATCTGGGACTTCGCGGGCGGTTAGTGGACCGCTCGCTCGGTGTCGGCGTCGAACAGGTGGAGACGGCGCATGTTGACGCCCAGTCGGACCCTGTCGCCAACCGCCACCTTGAAGTGGGGGTCAACGCGAGCGATCAGGTCGTCTCCGCCCACCCGGCCGTAGAGGAACTGGTCGGAGCCCAGCACCTCGACAACCTCCACGGCCATCTCGAGCACGGGGACGCCGTCGCGCACCTCACCGCTCAGGTCCTCGGGGCGGATCCCCAGCACGCCTTTCGTGATGCCGGGGGCCCGGTCCAGCTGCACCTCGAAGCCGGAGGCCTTCGCGGTCTGGCCCTGCACCGACACGGGGATGAAGTTCATCTTCGGGCTGCCGATGAAGCCGGCCACGTACATGTTGGCGGGCTGATCGTAGATCTCGCGCGGCGACGCCACCTGCTGGAGCAGGCCGTCCCGCAGCACCGCGATGCGGTCGCCCATGGTCATCGCCTCGACCTGGTCGTGCGTCACGTAGATGAACGTGGAGCCCAGGTCGCGGTGCAGCTTCTGCAGGTTGATCCGGGTCTCCACCCGGAGCTGCGCGTCCAGGTTGGAGAGCGGCTCGTCGAGCAGGAAGACCTGCGGGTTGCGCACGATGGCGCGGCCCAGCGCCACGCGCTGGCGCTGACCGCCCGAGAGCTGGCGCGGCTTGCGCTGCAGGAACTGCTCGAGACCCAGCATCCTCGCGGCCTGGCCGACCTTCGTCTGGATTTCGACCTTTGGGGTCCCGCGCATCTTGAGTCCGAACGCCATGTTGTCGTAGACGCTCATGTGCGGATAGAGCGCGTACGACTGAAAGACCATTGCGATGTCCCGCTCGCGGGCGGGCACCTCGTTCACGGTCCGGTCGCCGATCTTGATCTCGCCCTCGGTGATCTCTTCCAGCCCGGCCAGCATGCGGAGCGCGGTGGACTTGCCACATCCCGACGGGCCCACCAGGACCATGAACTCCGTGTCACGAACCTGGAGACTCAGGTCGTTCACGGCAGCCACGTCGGACGTGTATCGCTTGGTTACGTGGTCATAGGTCACGGCTGCCATCGTGGCCCCATGGTAACAGCAGACGGCGGCGGGGCCGCCGGCGCTGGCCGGCGGGCAGGGCGCGTACCCTTCAGTCGCCATGGAGTTCGCGATCGAGTTCCACGCGGTCAGCAAGCGCTTCCCGGGTGGGGCCGTCGCGCTCGACAACGCCACGTGGAGGGTCGAGACCGGGAGCCGAGTGTGCCTGCTGGGGCCCCGCGGCGCTGGCAAGACGACGACCATCCGCATCCTGCAGGGCGCCCTGCGGCCCACCGGGGGCTCGGTGACGCTGCTCGGCGTCTCGGTCCTCGGGCCCGGGTACCGCGAGGCCCGGCGCCGGGTGGGCATCGTGCCCCAGGTGGCCGGCATGTACACCGACCTGAGCGCCGGCGAGTACCTCGCTCTGGCCGGCCGTCTCTACAACCGCAACCCTGACCCGGCCACCAGGGCGCTCGACCTCCACGAGTACCTGCATGCGCGCATGTCCGAGCTGTCCGCCAGCTTTCAGCGCCGGCTGGCGCTGGCGGTGGCCCTGGTCGGGCGCCCGGAGGTCCTGCTGCTGGACGAGCCGACCGCCGGTCTCGAGCCGCTCGCGGCCAGCGACCTGCTCCTCTACCTGGATCGGGCCATGGAGGACCGGACCGCCCTCCTGTGCACGCACAGCTCCGCCGAGGCGACCCAGCTCTGCCGGAGGATCATCCCCATGCGCGCCGGCCGGGTGGTCGACGAGGCGGCCTGGGAGGACGAGCGCCGGCTGAAGCCCCGGCTCAGGCTGTCCGCCCGGCAGGGGCCCGACCGGCTGCTGGCCGAGCTCGACAACCTGAACCGGCACGGCGAGGCCGACGGGGAGTCCGTCCTCGTCGAGGTCACGGATCCGCGCGAGGAAGCGGCCGAGCTGGTCGGCGCGCTGGTCAGGGCGGGCGTGGATGTGTACGAGTGCTCGCCGGTGAGCGTCCCCGTCGAGGTGGCCGGAGCCGAGGCCCCTCCGTGAACGTCCGGCTGTCGCAGGTCCAGTACCTCTTCTGGAAAGAGGTGCGCCAGCTGACGCGCAACCAGGTCGCGATGCTGACGAGCCTGCTGATGCCGGCCTTCCTGCTGGTGCTCGCGCCGCTGCTGGCCCTGCTCGCCAGCCGCACGCCCGGCTACGGGCCGGTCAGCGTGCCCGCGCTCACCGCCCGGCTGCCGGGCTTCGAGGCGGTGCGAACTGCCCAGGACTACTTCCTCTACGAGACGCTGCCGCTGCTGTTCGTGCTGGTATCCCTGCTCACGCCGATGCTGGTCGCGATTCCCACCCTCATCGTCGAGCGGGAGCGCCGCTCGCTGGAGCTCCTGCTGGCGCTGCCGGTGCTGGTGGACGACATCGTGGCGGCCAAGCTGGCGGCAATCCTGGCCACGGCGGTGGCCACCACGCTGTCGATGTTCCTGGTGGACGCTGTGGTTATCCTCACGCTGACACCGG
>DATFRD010000048.1:0-2830 GCA_035263645.1 Candidatus Dormiibacterota bacterium
ACGAACGACGTGGTGTTCGGCAGCGGGAGCATGAACGGGTGCCCGGCCGGTGACCAGCCCATCCCGTTCATCACCATGCGGCTGCACACGCTCGTCGACGATCCCTCCGCCGGGGCGGTCGTCGATCCGCTGCTGGCGAGCGGGACGACATGGCCGGGGCTGCCCAGCTGCCACTCCGAGTTCCTCTCGGCGACGAACGCGAGCGGCGGCACCGTCACCGCCCCCTGCACGAACACCGCTCCCCAGGCCGGCGATCTGCGCCTGGGGTTCGCCTCCGACGCCGACCCCACCGGCCGGACCTGCGGTCCGGTGGTGGCGAGCACCTGTGGCTACTTCACGGTGCACGGCGACTACATGCAGATGTGGCAGCAGGTGAGGGCCTCGACCCTCGACACCGGCGCCGGCGGCGCCGACCCGGCCGGGGTCGACCCGCAGGTCAACGGCACCTTCGCCCCGAAGCTCGAGGACGCCGAGGAGGACTGCCTCTGGGGCGCCGAGGCCAGGATCTGCGGTTTCATCCCGGCGCACTCCAACCTGAACGGCGTGTAGCCACGGTCCAGCTCGCGGAGTTGACGTGCACCGGAGCGCTCCGGTGCACGTCGCCGCGAGCGGTGGCATCATCGAGCTACCGACCATGGCCGAGGTGCACGTCAGCCGCCAGCGCCTCCTCGTCGGAGCCTGCGGCGTGCTGGGGCCGCTGCTGCTGGTCCTCTACTTCGGCGCTCCCGTCCTGGAGCCGCCGCTGGCGAACGCCGTGTACGCGAGCAATCCGCCGACGGCGCAGGTGGTCGACGCCGGCAGCCGGTACCACGACCTGCTGTTCCTCGGAACGTGGTTCCAGGCGGTCGGGGCGCTGCTCTCGGTCGTCTTCTTCGTCGGGGTCACGCACCTGGCCGGCGCAGCGACCCGCCTCGCGGGCATGCTCGTCGTCATGAGCGCGGCGGTGCTGCTGGGGGTCGTCCTGGCCGAGGGCGTCTTCACCCTGACGTGGGCGGGGGCGGCGGCGGCCGGGCAGGCGGGCAGCGCGAGGGCGAGCTTCGACCTGATGGCCAGCTTCATCCGCGTCTTCCCAATGGTGCCCGCGCCGGCGGTCTACCTCTCGCTCGGTGCGGCGCTCCTGGGCACCGGCGTGCTCCCGCGCGCCTTCGCGCCGCTCGCGATCGGTCTCGGCGCGGCCTTCGCCCTGGTCGGTCTGGCCGGGGTGCTCGTGCCCGCGGCGACCATCGCCTCCGCGGTGCTCTCCGGCGTCCAGGATGTCTGGGTCCTGGCGGCGGCCGTCGCGCTCCTCGCTGGGACCCGGTCGCCGTCGCGGCCGTAGCCGCCGCAGCGCCCGGGCGTCGGGATTCGCACATCGGTCCAGATGTGCGCATCCCGGTTGTTCGGACTCGCACATCGGTCCAGATGTGCCGTTCGGAGGACGGGAAGCGGCGTCAGAGCAGGAGCCGCTGGCGCAGGAGCGCCCGCTCCGCCGGGTTGTGGGTCAGGTCGTGCGCCTGCAGCCGCGCTGCCCGCGCCTGCTCGTCACGGCCCATCTCCGAGAGCAGCTCGCCACGGGCAGCGTGGTAGATGTGGTAGCCGTCGAGCTCGCCGGCCAGCCCGTCCAGCTCGCGCAGGGCGGCCTGCGCACCCGCCACCCGCCAGACGGCGAGCGCGCGGTTGAGCCTGACGACGGGCGAGGGCTCCAGCTCCAGGAGCAGGTCGTAGAGGGCCACCACCTGCATCCAGTCCGTCGACTCGAAGGATGGGGCCTCGGCGTGGCAGGCGGCGATGGCCGCCTCCACCTGGTACGGCCCCGCTCCGCGCATGGCCGCCGCCCGCTCGATCAGAGCCACCGCTTCCCGAATCGACTCGTGGTCCCAGAGTGAGCGATCCTGGTCGGCCAGCCGCACCAGGTCGCCGGTCTCAGTGGAGCGAGCGTCCGCCCTGGCCAGGTGCAGCCGCATGAGCGCCAGCAGGCCCAGAGCTTCCGGCTCCCCGGGCAGCAGACGGCACAGGAGCCCTGTCAGCCAGAGCGCGTCCTCTGACAGGTCCCGCCTCCAGCCGCTGCCCAAGGTCGCCAGGTGGCCCTCGTTGAACAGCAGATAGAGGACCGCGAGCACCTCCGACAGCCGGTCGGATAGCTCCTCGGGGCCCGGCATGCGGTAGGGGATGCCGGCGCTGGCGATCTTGCGCTTGGCACGCACGATGCGCTGCGCCACCGCCTCCTCGGAAGCGACGAAGGCGCGGGCAATCTCGCCAGTGGTGAACCCGAACACTGCACGCAGCGTCAGCGCAACCTGCCACTCGCGACGCAGGGCCGGATGGCAGCAGGTGAAGATCAGCTGCAGGCGATCGTCGGGCTCGGGAGCTGGCTCGCGCACCAGCTCGGCGAGCTTGGCCGCATAGCGGGCGTCGCGGCTGAGCCGGTTCAGCGCCCGCCGCCTTGCCACGGTCAGCAACCAGGCAGCCGGCCGTGTGGGAATCCCATCTCGCGGCCAGTGCACGAGGGCCTGGACGACCGCCTCCTGGACGCCCTCCTCGGCGAGGTCGAAGTCGCCCAGGCTCCTGACCAGCGTCGCGATCAGATGCCCGGCCTCCTCGCGGAAGGCCGCGGCCACCGCCGCGTGGGCTGCCGCTGCAGGCGCCGTGGACAGGGCTGCCCGCGGGCCCGGTCCGACATCACCGGCCTCCGTCACTGCCGGTCCAGTTCGACGGGCAGGTCGTGAGCGACGACCGGCCTGATCTCGACGGCCTGGGTCCGGCCCGGCCAGGTCTTCGCCAGCTCCAGCGCCTCGTCGAGGTCGGCCACGTCGATCTCGCAGTAGCCGCCGACCAGCTCCTTGCCCTCGAG
>DATFRD010000049.1:0-6932 GCA_035263645.1 Candidatus Dormiibacterota bacterium
CCGGGGGCTGCGGCGTCAACAACGCGTGCTTCGCGCAGCCAGGCTACGACGAGGTCACCGGCCGGGGCAGCCCGTTCATCCCCGCCCTGACCGCCGACATGGCTGGAGTGGGCACCCCGGCCCTGGAGGGCAACCTGGCGACGCAGGCGCCCACGCGGGTGCTGGACACACGTGGCACGATTGGCGGCCATCAGGGGGCGATGCAGCCCAACGAGACCTTCGGGCTGAACCTGCCCTCGCCGGCGGCCGGCGGCGCCGCGGTGGTCGTCAACGTGGGCGTCACGAACACGGCCACCGACGGCTTCGCGCTCGTCTACCCGTGCGGGCAGCCCAGGCCCTTCGCGTCCACGGTCAACTTCCACGCGGGCCAGACGACGGCGGTCCTGACCCAGGTCCAGATCGGCGCCGGGTGCATGAACGTGTTCATGCACGGCGGTCCGGCCGACGTGTTCATCGACCTGGGGGGCTCCTACTCCGCGAGCCGGACGGGCTCGAGCGGCCTCTACAACCCGCGGAGCACGCCGGTGAGGGCCATGGACACCCGGATCGGACAGGGCCACGCCGGCCCGTTCCAGCCCAACGAGGGCGCGCCTCTGACTGTGGCCGGCAACTTCGGCATCAGCGCCGAGCCGAGCGCGGTCGTCCTCAACCTGACGGGCGTGATGAACACCGCCATCACCTACCTCTCCGTGTACCCGGCAGTGTCGGGGTCCACCCCGTGTCCCGCGAACCACACGTCGTCCAACCTGAACCTGGCCGCTGGCCAGGTGCGGGCCAATCGCGTGATCGTGCAGGTGGGGGACTCGGGCAGGATCTGCATCTACAACCTGGCGGGGACCGTGGACGTCGTCATCGACCTGGCCGGCTGGTACTCGGGCGGTGTATCCCCGGACACGACGGGGCTGCTCTTCAGCCCCTGGTCACCGGTCCGCGTCTACGACAGCCGGCTTGCGGCGCCGCTGGGGCCCGGCACGACCCCCTGTCCGAGCGCCGACTTCGTCCTCCCGGTCCCGCCGGCGGTGAACGCCGTGTCGATGAACCTGACCGGCCTGGATGCCACCACCGGCACGTACATCGAGTCCTTCCCGACCAACCAGGCGCCGAGCCCGCCGACCTCTGACATCAACTTCGGACCAGGGGACATCCAGCCCAACCTCGTGATCACCAGGGTGGATCCCGGTACGCAGTCGATCACGATCTGCAACTTCGCAGGGACTATAGACTTCCTCAGCGACGTCAACGGCGTGTACCGGAGCTGAGCTTCTGGGTGCCCGGACGCGCGTCCGGGCATCCAGCATCCCGTCCCGTCCGTTCCCTCCCGACAGTGAGATGCGGGAGCCCCACGCGGGTCCGTATCGCCCCACACAGGTGGGCGTCTGACTCAGGTGACGATGGGAGGAAGGTCCTCTTCTCTCCTCCGGCGTTGCCGGCTACGCTCCTCGCGTCCCTTCACAGAGCGCGGGGGTGCACGCAGCACAGGCTCTTCAAAGCGCTCGTCACCTATGGAGAGGAAACCATGCTCAACGAGAGCGATCCAGGCCGGTCACTGTCCAGACGCGCGCTCCTCAGGATGGGCGCGCTCACCGGGGCGGCCGGCGCCGCGGCCCTCGGCGCGGTGGGTCTGCCCAGCATCGCCGCGGCCGCGGGAAGCTCGCCGACGCCGGGCGTGAAGCCCACCGGCCCGGCGCTGAAGCCCGCCGTCGCCCCGAACGCGCCGGTGCCGCCCAACACGGTCATGAACGTAGTCGCCATCGCCGACTGGGCCGGCTACGACGGTCAGCTGACCTTTGTCGGCCCAACGGGCCAGTTCGCGAACGGCGGCTTCATGCTGGCGGCGCTGAACATTCCCCCAGGCGCGTCCCCATTCGTGCTCTCCGCCTTCGGGACGTCCACCGGCGGTCAGACCTGGGACGTCATACTCCACGACGTCCTCAACAACACCCTCAGCGTGGTCGGTAGCGCTACGAGCGCCGCGGGAGCGAACCGGTTCGTGAACATCTCGCTCCCGACCACTCCCCTCGCGATCTACCAGCGACTCTTCATCCAGGCAATCCCGAGCGGGGACGCCAACAACGTCGTCAACGGCGTCGGCTACTTCTACATCCCGGCGAACGCGGCGTTCCACCACATCCCACCCGCCAGGGCCTACGACTCGCGGCTGCACGACGGCCCGATCTCGGGCGGTCAGACCCGCACGATCTCGGTGGCCTCGACCACCGGCGGCGCCGCGCTCGTGCCGCAGACCGCGAGCGCGGTGGTCTACAACCTGACCGTGGCCGACACGGTCGCCTCGGGCTTCCTCGGCCTCTTCCCGGCCGGCACGGTATGGCCGGGCAACTCCTCGATCAACTGGTTCTTGACCGGCGAGATCGTGGCCAACGGCGGCATCGTCGCCCTCGGCGGCGATCGCCAGGTGAACGTGATCTGCGGCGGCGGCAGCACCGACTTCATCGTCGACGTCACGGGCTTCTTCCTCTAGGTCGGTTACGTGCGGCGGGGGAGCGCTCCGCTCTCCCGCCGTCGCCGGCGGCTGGCGCCGCGTGCGGGCGAGCAGGCATACTGTCCGGCCATGCCGGTGCCGACCCTGGACTCGCCGCAGCACCTGGACCAGATATACAGCAGCCGCTTCAGCGACGCCGACGCGATGCGCAAGGACGCCATCTGGCGGGAGATCGCGGCGTACCTCCAGCGCTTCGTCGACCCCGGGGCGGCCGTGGTGGACATCGCGTGCGACAGGGGCGACTTCATCCGCAACATCAGGGCGCGCGAGAAGTGGGGGACCGATCTCCGGGACGTCTCGACCCACCTGGACGGCGACGTCCGCTTCGTCCAGGCCGACGGCCTGGGCCTCGCGGCCGTACTCCCCGGCGGCCACTTCGACGTCGCTTTCATGAGCAACTACCTGGAGCACCTTCCCTCCGGCGACGCCGTCGTGCGGCAGCTGGAGGTCGCCCGCGAGCTGTTGAAGCCGGGCGGCCGCGTCATCGTGCTGCAGCCCAACGTGCGGCTGGTGGGCGGACGCTACTGGGACTTCATCGACCACAGCGTGGCGCTGACCGAACGCAGCCTGGAGGAGGCGGCCCACCTCGCGGGCCTGAGGACCGTGCGTACGATCGTGCGCTTCCTCCCCTTCACCACCAAGAGCCGGCTGCCGCAGCATCCCGGGCTGGTGCGAGCCTACCTGGCCCTGCCTCCGGTCTGGCTGCTCCTCGGCAAGCAGACCCTCTACCTGGCCGAGCGGCCGGCCTGACGCCCGCCGCGGTCCGTGCGCTCACCCGCGGCAGGCGAGCGCGGTAGGAGAGCACACTTACCTGCCCATGGCAGCCAGCCCGGCCGATCGGCCCCGGGTCTTGCTCGACGCCCGGCCGCTGCAGACGGCGCACGCCCAGCGGGGCATCGGCTCCTACGTTCGCGGCCTGGTGGTCGGCCTACTGGAGGCGGGCTTCGACCGCCGCACGGCGCTGCTGTTCGACGCCGGGCAGCCGCTGCCGGCGGTGCCGGCCGGTCGCTTCGTCGCCCACGTGGTCCGGCGCCGCTACCGCGGCCGGCTCGGCCTCTACGAGGAGGCCGCGGCCATGGGCCGCGACCTCGAACGGCTGCGGCCGGCGCTCTATCACGCCACGACCCTGGCCCTGCCCAGCCGCAGCCAGGTGCCGCTGGTGGCCACCGCCCACGACCTGATCCCCTGGGCCCTCGGCGGTCCGGCCCTGCTGGGCGAACGCACCCGCTGGTGGGTGGGGCGGCGGCTGCTGCGACGAGCCGACCTCGTTATCGTGCCGTCGGAGGCCACCGGTCGCGATGCGACGAGGCTCGCCGGCGTGGCCGGGGACCGACTGGAGGTCATCCCGGAGGGCGTGGCCGCCGGCTTCGCTCCGGCCGAGGGCGCCGCTGAGCGCCTGGCCGAGCGCCACGGCCTCTCCGGCCCGTTCCTCCTGTTCGTCGGAGCCCTCGACGTGCGCAAGGACCCGCGGGCACTGCTGCGAGCGTGGCGCGTCGGGCGGGCGGCCGGCGCTGACGCGGCGCTCGTCCTGGCCGGAGCCGCCGGCAGCCAGGCGCCCGCGGACCTGGGCGGCGTACGGCTCCTCGGCTACGTGGACAACGCCACGCTGGTCGATCTCTACTCGGCGGCGGCCTGCCTGGTCTTCCCGAGCCGGTACGAGGGCTTCGGCCTGCCCCTGCTGGAGGCCATGGCGTGCGGCTGCCCGGTGGTGGCCTACCGCAACTCGAGCCTGCCCGAGGTGGCGGGCGACGCGGCGGTCCTCGTGGACGACGGCGACGCGGACGCCCTGGGCCAGGCGGCTGCTTCTGTCGTCATGGATCCGAACCGGGCCGCGCGGCTGCGGAAGGCGGGCCTCGCCAGGGCCGCGGAGTTCTCCTGGCTCCGCTGCGCGCGAGCCACTGTCGCGGTCTACGAGCGCCTCCTGGGATAATCCACCAGCGTGAGCCAGATCGCGGTCGCCGGCGCGGGCTACGTGGGGCTGACGACCGCCGCCTGCCTTGCCGACCTCGGCAACGACGTCTGTGTGATCGAGATCGACCAGGACAAGGTGCGGGCGCTGAGGCGCCACCGGCTGCACTTCTACGAGCCGGGCCTGCAGGAGATGATCGAGCGCAACTCGCGGGCCGGCCGCATGCGCTTCACGACCTCGTACGCGGAGGCCATCCCGGGGGCGGAGTTCGCGTTCGTGGCGGTGCCGACGCCCGAGGGGCAGAACGGCGAGGCCGACCTCAGCTGCGTCGAGCAGGCCGCCTGCTCGATCGCCCAGAACCTCGACGGACCGCTCGTCGTCGTCAACAAGTCGACCGTGCCCATCGGCACCGGCGACGTCGTGTCAGAGGTCATCAAGCGCTTCAACACGCACTTCCCGGTCGACGTGGTGTCGAACCCCGAGTTCCTGCGCGAGGGGGCGGCCCTCCAGGACTTCATGAGCCCGGACCGGGTTGTGATCGGCGCCCACAACCGGGAGGCCGCCGAGAAGGTGGCCAGGCTGTACGAGCCGCTGCAGGCGCCCGTCCTGCTCTACAGCCTGTACACGGCCGAGATGGTCAAGTACGCCTCCAACGCCTTCCTGGCCGCCCGCATCTCGTTCATCAACGAGATCGCCCGCATCTGCGAGCGCGTCGACGCGGACGCCAAGCTCGTGGCGGAGGGCATGGGCCTGGACCGGCGCATCGGGCCCCACTTCCTCGACGCCGGCATCGGCTACGGCGGGTCCTGCTTCCCGAAGGACGTCAAGGCGCTGGCGGCCATCGCCGAGCAGTACGCCTACCACCCCGAGCTGCTGCACGCCGTCATGGACATCAACCGGGACCAGCGCACCCTGGTCGTGGAGAAGCTGCGCGAGTGCCTCGGCAGCCTGCGCGGCCAGGTCGTGGGAATGCTCGGCCTGGCCTTCAAGCCCAACACGGACGACATGCGCGAGGCGCCGAGCGTCGAGATCGCGCAGGCGCTCCTGAAAAGGGGAGCCACCGTCAGGGCCTACGACCCGGCGGCGATGGAGAAGGCGAGCCAGATCCTGCCGGACGTGGAGTACCGGCGCAACGCCCAGGCGGTGGCCAGGGGCGCCGACGCGCTCGTGGTCGTGACCGAGTGGAACGAGTTCAAGCAGCTGGACCTGCTGCGGCTCAAGCGCCTCATGCGGCGGCCCGTCGTGGTGGACGGGCGGAACATCTACGACCCTGCCGAGATGCGGCGGCTGGGCTTCGTGTACCGCGGCATCGGCCGGAACTGAGCCCGAGGTTCGGGCTCCGCGCCTACGACGGGCGCTCGGGCTCGGGCATCATGTGACGGACCATGCGGCCGACCGTCACGATCCAGGTCGTCCTCTACCGGAGCGCCCGGCACCTGCCGCGCCTGGTCGCGGGCCTCCAGCACCTGGAGGCGGACGTCGACTGGCAGGTCCGCTTCCTCGACAACGCTCCCGACGACGGGTGTGAGGCCCTGCTCCGTCGGCTCCAGCCGTCGTTCCCCTACTCGATCACCGAGTCCCCTCGCGGGAACATCGGCTTCGGCGCCGGCCACAACCTTCTCGCCGAACGCGCGGAGAGCGCCTATCTCTGGTTCCTGAACCCCGACACCGTCCCGTTCTGGGACTGCCTGGCCCGCCTGGTGGCGCGTGCGGAGGCCGTGCCGCGGGCCGGCCTGGTCGAGGCCGCCCAGTTCCCGGTCGAGCATCCCAAGGCGTACGACCCGGAGAGCCACTGCACCAACTGGTGCAGCGGCGCCTGCCTGCTCGCCCGCACCGGCGTGTTCCGGGACCTCGGCGGCTTCGATCCGCGGCTCTTCCTCTACTGCGAGGACGTGGACCTCAGCTGGCGCTGCTGGATGGCCGGCCGGGAGTGCCACTACCTCCCCCAGGCCAGGTGCGTGCACGTGACCCAGGAGCACGACACGGGGAAGGACCGCAGCGCCGAGCAGCGCTGGATGCACGTCGGCGCGCTGTTCCTCCGCGCCAGGCACTTCGGCGACGCCGAGGTCGAGCGGTACCTCGACGAGCTCTCGGGCTCCCTGGACCCTGGGCTGCTGGCGGAGGTGCGAGCCGCGTTCGACGCCATCCGTCCGCGTGGTCCGGCAGCGCCTCCGCATCCCAGGATGTCGCTGGCGAACGCCGGGGTGTACGGCGATGCCCGCTGGTGAGGGACCGCCCGCGGGGCGGGTCTGCTTCGTGGTCGGCGCCGCCGACGCGAACCCGTTGGACCTTCGCGACGCCCTCTACTCGGTGGTCGCGCAGACGTACGCGAACGTGTCTGCGGCCCTGGTTGTGGATGGGGAGGGGACGGCGTCGACAGCGCGGGCCGCTGCGCTGGCGGAGCGACTCTCGGGGCTGCTCGACGTCCGGGTCACGACCAGCCTGCAGGGTCTCCTGGAGGAAGACGGGGCGGGCTGGCTGGCCTTCCTGGGCGCGGACGCCCTCTTCCTGCCCCGGTTCGCC
>DATFRD010000050.1:0-2656 GCA_035263645.1 Candidatus Dormiibacterota bacterium
CCGGATCGAGGCGTTCACGATCGGGGGCACGGTCGAGGCGGTCAACGCGGAGACGGTGCTGGGCGAGGAGGTCGGAATCTCGGAGGGCGTGGCCGGCCAGCGCTTCCAGGTCCAGCGGCGGCCGGTCGTGCCCGGTGACCCGCTCGTGCTCGAGGTGAGCCGGGACGCCGGCTCGCCGGGCGACGAGGGGGGCTGGGAGGAGTGGGCGGCCGTGCCCGACTTCGCCGGCAGCGGTCCCGGCGACCCTCACTTCGCGTTCGACCCCGCGGCCGGCGAGCTCCAGCTGGGCCCGGCAGTGCGCCAGCCGGACGGCAGCCTGCGCCGCCACGGCCGGACGCCCGCCAAGGGCGCCCGGCTCCGGATCCGCTCCTACCGGACGGGGGGTGGCGCGCGGGGCAACGTCGGCCAGCGGGCCCTCGCCGTGCTGACGTCTTCCATCCCCTACGTCGCCCGAGTGGAGAACCGCCGGCCTGCCGCCGGCGGCGTCGACGGCGAGGACGTCGAGAGCGCGAAGGTCCGCGGCCCGATGGTCCTCCGCACGCTGGGCCGGGCCGTGACGACCGAGGACCACGAGTTCCTCGCCCGGCAGGCTGCCCCGGAGGTGGCGCGGGTGCGCTGCCTGGCCGCGAGCGGCGGCCCCGAGGCCGGCGTCGTCCGCGTGCTGGTGGTGCCCGCCGCGGCGGAGAACGGCGGCCGCCTCCGGCTCGAGCAGCTGGCGCCGGAGGAGGCGACGGTGCGGACGATCGCCAGGCGTCTGGACGAGTGCCGGCTGATCGGGACGCGGGTCGTGGTCCAGCCGCCCGTGTACCAGGGGGTGACGGTGGTGGCGCGGCTCCAGGCCCGGCGCGGGGTCAACCCCGGCCGGCTGCAGGAGGAGGCGCTGGACGCCCTCTACGCGTACCTGAACCCGATCTCCGGCGGCCCAGAGCGGACCGGCTGGCCCTTCGGCCGCCCGGTCCACTCTGGCGAGGTGTTCGCCGTGCTGTCGCGGCTCAGGGGTGTCGAGCTGGTCGACGACGTGCGGCTGTTCGGGGCCAACCCGGTGACGGGTCAGCGGGGCGGTGCCGTGCAGCGCCTGGAGCTGGCGCCCCATGCCCTGGTCTTCTCCTACGAGCACCAGGTCCTGGTCGTGCCGCAGTGAGCCGCGGGCACGTGGCCGGCCTGCCCAGCGCCCACCCCCTGGGCGAGCGGCTGCCGGCCATCTACCAGGAGGACGGCCTCCTGCAGCGGCTGCTGGGGGCGCTGGACGAGGTCCTGGCGCCGGTCTTCGCGAGTCTCGACAACCTGGACGCCTACTTCGACCCGGACCTGGCCCCCGAGGACTTCCTGCAGTGGCTGGGCACCTGGGTCGGGATGACGATTGACGAGTCCTGGCCGCTCGAGCGGCGGCGCGCCGCCCTGCGCCAGGCCGTGCGCCTGTATCGCGCGCGGGGCACTGCCGCCGGCCTGGCCGCTCACCTGCGGCTCCTCGGCGCCGGCGACGTCGAGATCATGGAATCGGGCGGGACCGCGTACAGCACCTCAGCCGACCCGCCGCTGCCCGGCGCCCCGGGGTTCCAGCTCGTGGTCCGGCTGCGGGTCCCACGAGGTGGCGTCGTCGACGCCGCGCGGGTCGACGCCCTGGTGGCGGCCGCGAAGCCGGCCCACGTCGTCCATCGCGTCGAGGTGGCGCCGGACCCCCGGGCTCCGCGCGTCGCAGGCCCCCCTGCTCCCTGAGGAGGCCGTGCAGAGGGCCGAGGAGGTATCCTTTAGGGGCCTCCTGAGGGGCGGCCAGATCCGTAGCCGGACGGGCCTCTCGTCCGTTTCATGGACGTGCCGCCGAGCTCGCAGCGTACACACGCGATCCGATGGCGCCTGCCCGGACGGCCGCCGATCGGGTGTGATATGATGACGGTTCGTGCTGCGCCCGCCCGCTGATTGTGCCTGCTTTCAGTGCGCTCGCTTGCTCTCTAGGAGGCTGCCCCTTTGATGATCTCGGAGATGAAGGGTCCCGCGCGCCGCTCCTACGGCCGCATCCAGAACCTCGTCGAGCTGAAGGACCTCATCGCAACCCAGCTCGACTCCTTCCACTGGTTCCGGACCGAGGGTCTGCGGGAACTCTTCGATGAGATTAACCCTATCACCGATTACACGGGGAAGAATTTCGAGCTCAAGTTCCTCGAGTACGAGTTCGGCTCCCCCAAGTTCAGCGTGGAGGAGTGCCGCAACCGGGACATGACTTACGCGGCCCCCCTCCGCATCCGAACCCGGCTCACGATCAAGGAGACGGGGGAGATCAAGGAGTCCGAGGTCTACATGGGCGACTTCGCCATGATGACCGACGAGGGGACGTTCATCGTCAACGGCACCGAGCGGGTCGTGGTGTCCCAGCTCGTCCGCTCGCCCGGCGTGTACTTCACCGCCGCGGAGGACCCCGCCACCGGCCGGAGGCTCTTCGGGGCCAAGCTGATCCCCAACCGCGGGGCCTGGCTGGAGATCGAGACCTCGGCCAAGGACCTGGTCACGGTCAAGATCGACCGCAAGCGCAAGGTCCCCGTGACCGTGCTGCTGAAGGCCCTGGAGCTGCCCCAGCTCCGCAGCACCGACAACGACCGCGACGCCCAGCGCCGGGCGTTCATGGAGCTGTTCGGCGACGTCGACTCTGACCCGGAGCACC
>DATFRD010000051.1:0-6945 GCA_035263645.1 Candidatus Dormiibacterota bacterium
CACCCGCCCGCACCCCTGGAGCTCCGCCGGGCGCTGGGGGTGGTCGACCGCACCGTCGACGACTACGTCGTCAACTCAAGGATCGCCGCGTGAGAGAACTTGCCTCGATGCTTCAGATCCCGTTCACCAAGGAGCTCTAGCCCGGCGGGGTGAAGTCGGGGAACACCTCGTCCCCCGTCGGCTCGTAGTGCCGGACGCCGTTCATCCGCTGGCGCAGCGACGACAGCTCCCAGTACATCCGCTTCCTGGCCCGGCTGACGTTGCCCAGCGGCCGGTGCTCGGGTACGCAGTGCCACGGGTTGTACGACAGCACCCGTGCGAACGCGAGCTGCTCGGGGGAGGCGAAGGTCTGCTTCGGGATCCGCAGCACGGCGGCGGGCACCCTCGGCGAGCGCCCGGTGGGCCACATCACCGCGGCGTTCTCGATCGGCATCAGGAACGGGTCGGTCTGGACCTGGAGCAGGATGTCGAACTCGACGTCCTGCCTGGCCAGGGTGGCGACCATCGCGTCACGGAGATAGTTGTCCGGCGGCCGCAGTGGCAGGCGCGGCACCCGGGTCCGCGTGAGGAGCCTCGACCTGAACGAGTACTGCATCGCCTGCCCCTCGCCGAGGAGGTACGGCACGCAGCTGAAGTACTCGGACTCCAGCGGGCTGCTCTGGGTCTTCGTCCAGAGCAGGTTCATGATGCCGTCCAGGATGTGCGGGTCCCGGAGGTCGAGGAAGTAGAAGAACTGTGCGTTCTTCAGGCTCCAGTGCTGCAGCCGGGCGTTGGCGCGCGTGTCGGGCGACACGAACGTCGGCACCGAGGTGCCGAACATGTCCTGCGTCGACTTCTCGTCGTCCAGCAGCTTGGGACCCGGCACACCCATGAGCTTGATCGCCATGCTCATGAAGCCGACGTCGTGGATGTCCGGCGTGATGTAGGGCCCCGGACCGGAGTAGCGCACCCAGGCCCGATAGGCGCGCGGCTCCGCGAAGATGCCGCGGCGCAGGTGCTCAGGGAGGTCGTCGCGGACGGTGAGCTCCGCGCGCACGACGCCGTGCGTCTTCGTGTTGCCCCCGCGCTCGAAGTAGCCGGGCTCCCAGAGCTTCTGCAGCTGGGCGTTGAACGTGTCGATGATGTCCTGGAGGTGGGCCGCCTCGTCGGGCTGGATGCGCTCCTCGCAGAGCCGGTACCCCTCGTCCTGCCGGCGGAGGTTGATGAGCCGGGTGGTCAGCGCGGTGAGCGGGTCCCGGAGCAGCGCGTCGAAGGCCGGCCGGAAGAACGGGTCGAAGCGCCGTTCGAAGTGCAGCAGCGCGGCGAACACCGCTTCCAGCCAGTCGAGCGCCGGGCTGCCCGTGTCGGCCGGCGGCAGCCCGAAGCCTCTGCCGTGCGGGGAGGCATTCATGCCGAGGCGAAGATCCGTCCCATCCCCTTCACCCAGTCCAGCGCCTCGTTGGCCCAGCCGAGCAGCTTCAGGTCGGGCGTGACACCCCGCGGCGGGTCGGAGATGAGGGTGTCACGGCCGATCAGCCGGCCGAAGTCGATCTGGACCGGGCCCTGGCGAGGCCTGCCGTCGGGGCCGGGGAAGACGACGCCGGCGCCGGCCATCACGTCGACGAACTCCTGGGCCATCAGGCCGTAGGCGATGGTCGTCGGATGCACGCCGTCCAGCGAGAAGAGCCCGCCCGCGCACCGTCCCCGCTGGTCCGTCGCGAAGAAGCGGGAGTCGGGCACCGGGTCGAGCGCCTGCACGGCGGCGGGCAGCTCGTACGGGGTCCACCAGGGCGGCCGCGCCGCCTGGTCGACAGCGTAGCGGCGGGACGCGAGGCGGTCCATCAGGCCGCAGGTGTCGAGCAGCAGCCAGTCGATCCCCGCCTCCCGGGCTGCCCGCACGTGGCCCGCGATCACCTGGTTGTACTGGTCGATGGCGGAGTCGATCGCCCGCGCCTGGTTGCCGGTCACGTGGGGATCGACCGCCGGGTCGAACCTGTCGTCCGGGATCCAGGGCCGCGTGTAGTAGCTGAAGTACCGCGACCCGGGCCGCATCTTCTCGTCGCCGACCCCGTGTGCGATGGGCACGATCGTGACGTGAGGCACCGTGGCCCAGATCACGTGCTGCGCCCTGACGCGCCGGACCTGCTCGACCAGCAGCTCCAGCTCGGCGGCGAAGTGGATGGGCCGCCAGACCGTGTAGCCGCCCTTGCCGTCGAGGGTGTCGTAGTCCGGCCCGCTCCAGGCGACGTGCAGGTCGGTCATGGTCCGCAGCGCGTTGTTGGCCCCGATGAAGATGATCAGGGTCTCGATCCCGCCGTCCTGGCCGAGCGCCTCGGCTGCGCCGACCGGCGTCAGCGGCCGGCGCTGAGCATCGACCGCCGACTGGAGGACGTAGAGGCCCATGAGCTCCCCGGAGTTCCTGGCGACCAGGTGCAGGAGGCTCGCGGGCAGCGTCTTGATGCGTGCGCGCTCGGTGGCGGCGGTACGCGCCATCACGTCGCGGATGTCGTAGCCGGACACGGCCAGGTTGTGCATGAGCCCCGGTGCCACGGGCACCTGCGACCCCTGGCCCTCCTCCCAGAAGTCGCAGATCTCGCGCAGCGTGTGGTGGACGTACAGGAGCGCGGGGCCGAGCTCCCACCAGGCGGGCTCGGAGCCGTACCGGTCGTCGAGCTGGCGGGTGAGGTACTCGAGGTTCAGGGGCAGGCCGCCGAAGCCCCGGTACTCGGGACGCAGGAACGCGTCGTACCAGCCGAGCTCGGCGGCGACGAGGGCGGGGTACGACAGGTCGGTGTTGAAGATCGCGAAGCTCTGGAAGCCGTGGGTCAGGGAGTCGCCGATGGACACCAGCCGGTGGCGGGCGGTGTCGCCATCCCGGCGGGGCACCTCGATGCCGAGCGTCGGGTCCGTGATCGGAGCCGGCGCCTGGAGCGTGACCACGACGTCGGGGGGCGTGTTCGGGTCCCGGAGCTCGTCGGGGACGGCGGGCGGGTCGGCCATCAGGTCACACCTCCGATGCTCGCGAGGTAGCGCAGCCCGCGCAGGCCGGGCAGGAAGAAGTAGCCGCCGCCGCGTACCGTGACGAAGCGCGGCAGGCCGGTGAAGCGCCGTCTGACCGGCAGCGCCGGCACGCTGAACGTGGCGCCGTCCGGCCCGTGGGCGCCGAGCAGCGGGTCGCCGTCCTCGTACATCCCGTCGAACTTGGGGCTGCCCACCCAGCTGGCCTGGACGAACTCGAACTGGCGCGAGAGGTTGGCGCAGACGCACATGAACAGCAGCCCGCGCTCGGCCTGGCCGTCCGGGGCGCCGTACGAGCGGCCGCGGCGGATGATGCGGTGCCGCTTGCCCACGGCGACCGAGGCATCGGAGCCGGGGCGCGGGTCGAGCGAGTCGCGGGGGTTGGCACGCCGCACGTGCGCGCCGATCGGGCAGCGCAGGCCGGCCCCGTCGGTGGCCGCATAGCGGAAGTCGTTGGCGTCGGCCAGGGAGGCGTCGTCGGCGGACGGCGCCAGCGCCAGGGGCGCCCCGCTCGGCCAGCGTCCGACCATCTTCGCGGCGAGCCAGGCCCGGGCGGCCTCGTCGGCGCTGCCGTCCGGACGGCGGGTGGCCTGGTCGCAGAACCCCCGGAAGCCAGGGACGTCCTGGGCGAGCTGGCGCAGGACGAGGTACGTGCCGTTGCGCCCCAGGTCCGGCCGGCCGGAGCCGGCCGCGTCCACCGGCAGGAGGTGGCGCGGGTCCGCGGCGGCGTCCAGCAGCGGGCCGTCGGTGTAGCGGCCGTACTCGTTCGGATAGCCGAGCAGGAACTCCCCGGCCTTCACGATGTCGTCCGGGCGGGCCGTCGCGGGCACGCCCTCGATCAGGGGCTGGGAGATGCCGTCGTGGAAGCCGAAGTGCTCCTGGCGGCCCAGGTCCACGGTGCCGAACGATCGGAGCTCGCTCAGGCCGAGCTTGCGATAGGCGGCCGCCTCGCGGTTGGCCAGGTCGGCCAGGGTCGCCGCGTCGCTCGCGTACAGGAGCAGCAGCGCGTCCGCGGCCGGCGCGCCGGGCCCGCCCCACAGCCAGCGGTCGGGCGCGCTCTCGCCGACGTCGCCGAGCATGCGTGCCCGGTGCGCGTCGGCCAGCCCGCCCCGGAACTCGTCCGAGAGCATGGCCAGGGCCGCTGGGGGCAGGCCGAGCCGGGCCAGGCCGGACGCGGTCAGCGCGACGTTGACGGCCGTCCCGGTCGGGTTGGCGGTCGCGTTCGCGACCTGGCCGGCGAGCCCGGCCAGCCAGGCCCGCGCCTGCCTGCCGTCGGGGGCCTGCAGCAGGACGAGGCGGGCGACGGCGAGGTCGCGGTAGCCGAACGTGACCATCCCCTGGATATCGGCCATGTCGAGCGGCGGGGCGCTCACAGCAGCGCCAGCCAGCGCGCCGCGTCGGCCGGGCTCATGGGGCCGTTGAGGCCGGCCCGGATCCGCGCGTTGTTCTCGATGTTCAGCGCGGTCAGGCGCTCGTAGGCCGAGTACCAGACCTGCGTCGGGACCTGGCGCAGGCGCAGGATGTGCTTGAACGCGAGCTCGTCGCGGGAGCCGCCGAACAGGAGGAAGTCGGTCCTCGGGTAGCCCTGACCGCTGCTGAACGTCGCGTTCAGCCCCCACCACACCTTGTCGATGAAGTCGTCCATGTAGCTCTCGAGGCTGCCGTCGTAGTTGCTCGCGAAGATCATGCGGCGCCGGCCGTCGATCGGCAGCCAGCGCGCGAAGTGGATGGTCTTCACGCCGGCGAGGTTGGCGTGGTTGAAGAGGTGCCGGGCGCCGTAGTCGGTCAGGAACAGGACGACCCGGATGGTGAAGTGTCGGAACCGGCTCGGCTTGACGAAGCCGACGACGCTGAACTGGTTCTGCGGACCGTGGTCCTCGATCGCCGCCAGCTCGCGGTTGTGCTCCGGGGTCGGCTTCTCGGTCGCCAGGGGCTCGCGCAGCTCGTGCCAGCGCAGCGCGACCACGAACACGGCGAGCACAAGCACCACCAGGGGCAGCAGCACCAGCGCCACGACCAGCGCCAGGAGCGGGACGAGCACCAGCCAGACGAGCTCGCGCAGCCGCCAGGCCAGGTCACGCTCGTCCGCCGGCGAGCTTGCCCACGCCAGCTCGGGGTCGGCCCCGACGACGTCCTGGATCGCCGCGCGAACCTGCGCCGGGCCCTGGCCGGACCAGCGGGCGCCCGTGTCCAGGAAGCCCTCGATGGCCTCGCGCAGCCGCGCCTCCTGCCGGATCTGCCGGACCGTCCTCCCGATCGTGTTCGTGTAGTGGGCATCGGAGGCGGCCAGGTGCCCGCGCAGGAAGGCCAGCCGCGCCTGCCGGGTGATGGCGTCACAGCCCGGATATCCCGCGCAGTGCCCGAACACGGCGTCCAGCCCGGGCCCGGCCGCGTCGACCAGCTCTGCCAGCCGCGTCTGCAGCGGCGCGTCCAGGTCCGCCATGAGGATGAGCTGGGCGGGGATCGGCACGCCGTCGAGCCCGGTCGTCTGGTCCAGGAGCAGCAGGCGCGCGAAGTGCACCCCCTCCAGGCGTCCGAAGGGGATGACCGCGTTGTCCGCCGGCCGCTGGCCGATCTGGCCCAGCACGCCCCGCAGCGGCTCCACGTGACCGGGGAGCACCGCGCAGACCACGTTCACCCCGACCTGGGGGGTCATTGTCCGAAGTCGAGCGCGAAGTTCAGGATCTTGCGTCGTTCCCAGAACACGACGCCGAGGTAGAGGCCGGGCGCCACCTCGCGGATCTCGTCGCGGATCCAGTGGGCGACGACCGAGGTCTGCGAGTAGTCGAGGACGATGCAGTCCCTGCCGTCGATCCAGCTCGGCGCCTGATAGACCCGCGCTGCGATGGCCGGGATCCCCTCGGGGAGGATCCGGTTGCGCAGCTCGCCGCTGGCCGGGTCGAACACCTTGCCCTTCCAGAACAGGAGGTGCGCCACCCGCGCTGCGACGTCCTCGATGGGCGAGCCGGGATCGAACAGCACGGTGCCGTCCGCCTCGCCGGCCGGGATGGGACCGGCCGGGCTCCGCACGAACAGGTCGTCGAGCTCGGCCTGCGTCATCGACTTCAGTGCGCCGACGTCCACTTGCGTTGACACGCTGACACCGACCGTATCAGTGCGTGCGCGTCATGGATATGGGACGAAGGTCCCCCTGCTCCTGGGTGGCCACGCCCACATTCGTGGGACGCGCGCGACCTTAGACTCGTGACACTCGCCTGACCAGGCCCTGAGTGGGCTGGCGGCCAGCCGTGAGCGCCGGAGCAACATCAGATGAACCGACTGCCTGCAATGAAGATCGGCCCCGTGGCGGGCCTCTGGGCCAGATGGACGGAGGCGATCGACAGGCGCTGGGGCTGGTCGAAGCTGCCGTCGCTCGTGGGCGCGTTGACGCTTGTGGGACTGCGCCTCGTGCTGCGCCACGACAACCTGGCCGACACCAACCCGCTGCCGGCGAGGGAGCAGCCGGCCGCGCCGCCCATGGATCCCCGCTGGCGCACCGCCCGCAGCGCCGACGGCAGCTACAACGACCTGGCGTTCCCCATGATGGGCAGCGCCGGCACCAGGTTCGGGCGCAACGTCCCGGTGGAGCAGACGGTGGTGGACCGGGACCGGATCCTGCGTCCGAGCCCGCGCCGCGTGAGCCTCGAGCTGCTGACCCGCGAACGATTCATCCCGGCTACGACCCTGAACCTGCTTGCGGCCGCCTGGCTGCAGTTCATGGTGCACGACTGGCTGCAGCATGGGAAGAACCAGAGCTCCCATCCCTTCGAGGTCGACCTGGCGCCGGACGACCCCTGGCCCGACCACCCGATGCGCATCTACCGCACGCGTCACGACCCCAGCCGGCCGGAGGAGGCGCCCGGCCCGCCCAGCTTCGCCAACACGGTGGCGGCGTGGTGGGACGGCTCCCAGATCTACGGCAGCAGCGAAGAGCTGCAGCGGAGGGTG
>DATFRD010000052.1:0-8857 GCA_035263645.1 Candidatus Dormiibacterota bacterium
GAGGGGACAGGTCGCCACCGCCGGCCGGCGGCAGGCGATCGAGGTCGTGCTCCGGGAGCTCGTCGGCGAGGAGCGCCTGCGCAACGAGGTGGAGGTGCTCGACCCGTGATCCGGGTGGCAGCGGTGGGCGATGTCCACTTCGGCGACGACTCCGCCGGGCGGCTGCGTCCGCATCTCGACGCGGCGGCCGGGCGGATAGACCTGCTGCTGCTCGCCGGCGACCTGACGCGCCGCGGCCTGGCGGCCGAGGCCCGGCTGCTGGCGGCCGAGCTGCGGGACCTGCCCCTGCCCGTGATCGCCGTCCTGGGCAACCACGACTACCACCAGGGCGCGGAGCGGGAGATCGCGAGGATCCTGACCGACGTCGGGGTGCGGGTGCTCGAGGGCGAGTCGACCCTGGTCCGGCTGGACGGCACCACGGTCGGGGTGGCGGGCGTCAAGGGCTTCGGCGGAGGCTTCGCCGGGGCCTGTGCCACCGAGTTCGGCGAGCGGGAGATGAAGGCGTTCGCGGCGAGCGGCAGGCAGGCCGCGGCCGCGCTCCGGGCCGCGCTGGAGGGCCTCGTCTGCGACCTGCGGGTGGCGCTCCTGCACTACTCCCCGGTCGAGGCCACCCTGGTCGGCGAGCCGCCGGCGATGTGGCCGTTCCTCGGCAGCTACCTGCTCGCGGAGGCCCTCGACACGGTCGGCCCCGTCCTGGCGGTGCACGGTCACGCGCACGCGGGAAGCGCGGAAGCCGCGCACACCCCGGGCGGCGTGCCGGTGCGCAACGTTGCGCAGCCGGTCATCCGGCGGGCCTTCGCCGTGATCGAGGTGGGGGGCAGGGAGCCAGGGGTCGCTGCGGGGATCGCGCGGGGCGCGCGGCCCGCGCACCCCGCTGGGAGCGGGAGCTGAGCGGTGCTCGCGCCCGGCGGCGCTTCGTCCTATCCGACCCGGCTGGCCAGACGCCGCTCGTCGCCGCCGTGGACCGTGCCCTCCCAGGTGGAGCAGACCAGGCGCTCGCGGCGGAGCATTCGGCGGAGCGGCACCAGCAGCTCCTCCTGCACGGCGAACATTCCCTCCAGGGCGGTCTGCACCGTGTCGGCGGCCGGGAACCGGCCTCGCGCCCGCGCCGGCAGCTCGACGAGAGCCAGGGCGATCTCACGTCGGAGGTCGTCGTCGAGGTCGTGCTCACCGGCCAGGTTCTTCCGCTCCAGCCGCCCGAGCAGCTCGTCCGTGAGCGCCAGCCGCTCCCGGTAGCCACGCTCGAGGCGCCGGCGCTCCCAGAGGGCCGCCTGAGCGCCGGCGGCGTCTGCCCAGGCATCCCGGTATCTACCCTGCACCGTATTCTCCTTGGCCGACCATATGAGAGTGGGATTCGGCATTTGGCAGATGCCAATAAGAGTCATAGCGATACTATCAAAAAAGCGCAGGGGCAGATGGCGTATCGGCTGTTCCCGTCGGATCGGGATGGCGCTGACCGTACCGTTTCCGGTGGGCTGGACCGATTCACACGATAGGCACTGACGGGGTAAGGTCCGTCGTTTGGGAGACGTGGTGGTGAGAAGCGTGTGCGCGCGCCGTATCAGCGGCCTGGCATCTCGTGGCTGGGCGAACCCGTGGGTTCGCGCAGGGGCGAACACGGTCGTCGGGCTGGCCGCCCTCCTGCTGCTGCTACACAGCGTGCCGCTCGGCGACCTGGTCCACCACGTGCAGCCGCGCCACCTGAGCCCCCTGTTCGCCATCGGCGTGCTCACGCTGCTCAGCCAGGTGGCCCGGGCCACGCGCTGGATGCTGCTCCTGCGCAGCCGAACCCGAGTCGGACTGCTCGACGCCCTGTGGGTCAACCTGGCGACCCAGCTGGCGAACTATGTGCTGCCGCTCCGCTGTGGAGAGGCGCTGCGCCTGTGGTGGCTCGCCAAGCGTCGCCACCAGCCTTCGGCGGCGGCGCTCGGACTGATCGTCACGGACCACGCCTTCGACCTCGGCGGCGTGACGGCGGTCCTCGGCGCGGGGACGATCCTCAAGGCGACGGCGGCGGACCCTCTGCTGCCATCGCTGCCGGCGCTCCTGGTCGTCTTCGGCCTGGCGATCGCCAGCCTGGTCGCGATCGCCGGCGGCGCGTGGCTCGGCCCAAGGCTCCTGGCCAACGCCCCCGTGCGGCGCCTGCTGCGGCCGGAGTGGAGCGAGGCGCTGGTCCGGCAGAGCCACTCGTTCTGGAGCGGTCTCGGGACGGTACGCGGCAGCCGGCTGGCCGCCGTGGTGGCCGCGTCGGCGATCGCGGTCGCGCTGGACGGTGCGGCCTTCGCCATGCTGTTCCTGGCGCTCGGGCTGGCCGTGCCGTTCGCCTCCGCGGCGGTGGCCCAGGTCACCCTTCTGTACACGTACATCCTGCCGGCGGCCCCCGGCTATGTGGGCAGCCTGGAGGCGGGGGGCACCCTGCTCCTCTCCTCGCTCGGGCTCTCCCGGGACGCGGCGGCCGGGGCGATCGTGCTGTGGCACGCGCTGGCCACGCTGCTCATCGTGACGATGGGCCTGTTCGCCCTGCACCGCGTGCTGCGCATGGGCACGGCAGCCCGCGAGGGGCGGACCTTCGAGCGCGGCCGGCGCTAGGAGCGCTGATCCTCACCCTCGGTCCGCAGCCGGCGTCGGCACCCCGACCGAGAAGACGTATCCATCGGGGTCCTGGAGGAAGACGTCACGCCAGCCGTGCGCCCAGTCGCGGGTGGGGATCACGACCCTGAAGCCAAGCTCCCGCGCCCGCCGCTCCGCCGCCTCCGGCTCGATGCCGAGAATCCGGATCTCGGCGCCCAGCCCGCGGGTGGCGTTGCCCGCCAGGGCTTCGGCCCACGGCATCCGCTCGTACGTGTGGTCCGCGTGGAGCGTCAGGCGCACCCCGTCGCCCTGCAGCGCGGCGAAGTCGGGGTCGCTGTAGGGACAGGTGAGCCCGAGCACGTCGCGGTAAAAGGGCAGGCTCCGCTGGACGTTGCGCACGACGATGTTGACCGAGAGACCCGTCAGCGTGCGGCCGTAGTCGGCGCCGCTCATCCAGGGCTCGGACTCTCGTAGCTTGGCCACAGTCACACACTAGCTGCCTGCGAGGAGCCAAATACGACGGCCGGCGGCCGGTTATCGTCTTGAAGTGACCATCGTCCGGGACTCGGACACAATGGCTCCGCCCCGGGCTGCTGCTGGGGCTTCCAGCGGCTCTCGGCTTGTCCGTCCAGCCGGCCGAGGCGCAGCGCCAGCAGCGGGACGTCGGCGTGGCCGTGCTGCACCTGCTCGAAACGGAGCGCATCGAGCAAACGAGTTTGCAGCAATCGCCAACAAGAGCAACCAACTAGCAGTTGCTGTGCTTGAGCTCGAAGCAGGAGGTGGAGCCGACGGCCGGATTCGAACCGGCGACCTTTCGCTTACAAGGCGATCGCTCTGCCACCTGAGCTACGTCGGCACCAACCCATTATTGGGCCGCCGGCGTTCGGGGCGTCGGACCCGGGCACCCATCAGAGCTTGCCCGGGAAGTGGCAGGCGACCGCCCGGTCTCCGCGCCTCTGCTCCAGCGCCGGCTCCCGCTCCGCGCAGATCGGGAACCGCGCGATCGGGCAGCGGGTGTGGAAGCGGCAGCCGGACGGCGGCCTCATCGGGGACGGCAGCTCGCCCTTGAGGAGGATTGGCCGCCGCCGGGCCTGCAGGTCGGGGTCCGGCACCCGGATGGCGCTCAGCAGCGCCGTCGTGTACGGGTGGAGCGGCCGGGCGAAGAGGTCAGCCGTCCGCGCCACCTCCACCAGCCGGCCGAGGTACATCACCGCCACCCGGTCGCTGACATGCCGGACCACGGCCAGGTCGTGGGTGATGAACAGGTACGTGAGCTGGAGCCGGCTCCGCAGGTCCTCCAGGAGGTTCACGATCTGGGCCTGGACAGAGACGTCCAGGGCGGAGAGCGGCTCGTCCGCCACCACGAACCTGGGGTTGAGCACCAGCGCCCTGGCGATGCCGATCCGCTGGCGCTGGCCGGCCGAGAATTCGTGCGGGTATCGGCCGACGGCGCTCGCGCTGAGCCCGCACACCCGCAGGATGTCGGTCACCCGGCGCTGACGGTCCCGGCTGCGCGCCATGCCGAAGTTCGTCAGCGGCTCGGACACGAGGTCGCCGACCGTCATGCGGGGGTTCAGCGAGGAGTACGGGTCCTGGAACACCATCTGCATCTGGCGCCGCATCCGGCGCAGCCGCTCGCCCCGGAGGGAAACCAGGTCGGTGTCCTCGAAGAACACGTGGCCGGCCGTGGCGGGCTGCAGCTGCACGATCACCCGCCCCAGCGTGGACTTGCCGCAGCCCGACTCGCCGACCAGCCCCAGGGTCTCTCCAGTCCTGATGGCGAAGCTGACCCCGTCGACCGCCCTGACCACCTGGCCGCCGAAGAGCCCGCGGCCGATCGGGAAGTGCTTCGTGACATTCTCGACCCGGACCAGGGGCGTCGCCTCATCCGCCCGCGGCGTGGCGGCGATGCGGAGAGGGCGAATGTTCACAGCGGGCCATCCGGCTGGCCGGCGGCGACGCCGTCCATCGTCACCCAGCAGCGGGCCAGGTGGTGGTCACCCACGGGATCGAGGGGGGGCTCGTCGCTCGAGCAGCGGTCGACGCGATGGCGGCAGCGAGGGTGGAAGCGGCAGCCGAAGGGAGGCCGGGCAGCGTCGGGAGGGGTGCCGCCGATGGCGGCCAGCCGGACGGGCCGGGGCCGGTCGATCCTCGGGGCGGCGCGTAGCAGCGACCACGTGTACGGGTGCTGGGGGTCACGGAGCAGCTGCCGGGCGGGCCCTTGCTCGACCACCTGTCCCGCATACATGACGACCACCCGCGTGCAGAGGCTGGCGACCAGCGACAGGTCGTGCGTGACCAGGACGATGGCCGTGCCCAGCTCTCGATTCAGGTCCATCAGGAGCTCGACGACCTGGGCCTGGACCGTGAGGTCCAGCGCGGCCGTGGGCTCGTCCGCGATCAGCAGGCGCGGCTCGTTGGAGAGGCCCATCGCCAGCATCACGCGCTGGCGGGCGCCCCCGCTCAGCTGGTGTGGATACGTTCCAGCGCGGCGGCTCGCCCGGGTCAGGCGCATGCGCTGCAGGAGCGGGACCACACGCTCGCCCGCCTGCCTGGGCGTGAACCGCCGGTGTGCGGCCATCGCCTCGCGCACCTGGTCGCCGACTCTAAGCACCGGGTTGAGCGAGGTCATTGGGTCGGAGAAGACCATCGCGACATCGCTGCCCCGCAGCTCGCGGAGCCGCCGCTCGGACATCCGGGCCACGTCCTGGCCCTCGCCCCCCGCGTAGAACAGGATGCGGCCGCCGGTGATCCGGCCGGGCGGTGGGACCAGGCGCATGATGGACAGGGCGGTCACCGATTTGCCGCACCCGGATTCCCCGACGATGCCGACCGCCTCGCCCGGCCCGACGTCGAAGGAGACCCCGTCGACAGCCCGGACCACCCCCCACGATGTGAAGAAGTACGTCCGGAGGTCCTCGACCCGCAGGAGGGGAGTCAGCGTTTGGTTCCTCCTGCCGGGGTCGGAATGGGTCTTGGCTGCGCTGGCCATTTCGAAGTACGACGCGATCTTAAGCCCGAATCGCCGCGCGGGCGAACCTCCCGAGCCGATCCGGACGGCGGCGGAACGGCATTGCCGCCGAGCCGGCGCCTACAATGGTCGGGCCGTGGGCGGCTAGCTCAGTGGGAGAGCGCTTGCTTCACACGCAAGAGGTCGCAGGTTCAAAACCTGCGCCGCCCACCATCGACCTCCTTCGAGTTCAGTTGAAGGTCTTGCTTCCCTCCTTGCAACTCCCTTCACATGCCTTGAAATGCCCTGGAAAAGTCGCCGAACACCTGGGCGGTGCCTACGAACCGCTAACCGAGTCCGGCGTCCAGCAGCTCATCCGCAACCTTGCGCGGGTGGTGGGCATCCAGCGCCGCGCGTATCCCCACCTGCTGCGCCACAGCTACATCACCTGGGCCATCGGGCGCGGGATACATCCGGTCCAGATCCGGCAGATCGTGGGCCACGAGAGCACGGCCATGATCGACCGCGTGTACAGCCATCTTGTGCCTCAGGACGCGTACGCGGCCACAATGAAGATGCTTACCGATGACGAGGAAGACTGATTCGTCGCTAGTGATGATCCGGCGCACGTACGCGCGCTCCATCCCATTGCTGCCGCCCACGAGTTCAGCAGCACCTCTCTGAGAGCCCCCGGCGCCGGCGAGGGGCCTGCAGCAACTGATCGAGGCCCAGCACCCTGCCTCCCCTCTCCTCGGGCTCCTCTGCATACTCGCCGGTTCGTGTCAGAAGCTGCCACCGCCAGAGGCGTCGCCGCCGCCGACGCCACCGCCGCCATTGTCCCCGGTCCAGTCCGGCCGGACGCCTCCCGAGCCGCCCCAGCCCCGCTGTGATCGGGAAGGGATTCGGCGTCTGAACAGGGCCGCAAGCAGATGGCGCCACCCGGACAGGAAGTCCTCATTGGACACGCCGCCGATGCACCACTCTGGCCGGTAGCCCACCCGGCCGGCAAGCAAGACCTCCTCGCTGAGGACGCCCGCAGCGCCCGTCGCGACCGCGTACGGCGCAAGCTCCCCCAGCTCGTCTCGAGGAAGCTGGCCAGGCAACGCCTCCAGGAGGCCGGCACGTAGCGACCGCCACGGCCCGGCTCTCTGCTCCCCGCTCGCGCTGGTGTCCGCTGCCGTGCGGCGAACGGCCAGCGCCAGGACAGCCACCGAGACAAGCAGCGCCACGCCGACGAGGCCCCACGGCTCCAGCGCCGCAACGGTCGGGAGCAGGGCAGTTGTCGCCGCCGCCAGCGCCAGCCCGGCGATCCAGCCGGCACGGCGCCCGCGGGTCGGCGAAGCATATAGGCCGGCACGCGTCAGCTCATCCGACAGCGGCTGGCGCATCCTGGCCCAGAGGTCGTCGAGGGATGGCAGGTCCGGCGTGCGCAGCGCCTCACCGCCACGCGTTCTGGCGGCCAGCATGGCGTAGACGCTTCGTTGGAAGCCGGCAGGCGCGCGGCTCCGATCGAGCAGGACGACCTGCACAACGCCGGCGTCCGGCGCGCCGAGCTCGATCCGAAGCGCTCCCTGCCGCGCCAGGTCGAGGACTGTCGCGGCCGCAAGCTCTGGCCGCAGGCGCCCCGCGGCGAGCGCGCCAGCGATCGCGGCCGGCGTCCGCGTGTCGGGCACCCGGAGGACGGGCAGCACCAGAGCGCCGCGACCCTCCCGCCAGATCCCAAGCAGCCAGGCGCCTCCCAGGATTGCCAGCAGTCCCGCCACCACGTTGACTGGGACCGATACGAACCACTCGAGCGCCGAGCGGCCCCCGGGGGCCGTCCTTAGGTCGGCGCGCGCCGCCGTCAGGGCGGAGGCGATGGCGCCTGCCAGGTTTCCCCTGCGGAGCGACACGCTCATCTGCTGGTCGTAGATCGCCTGGAGTCTGGCACCGCTGAGCCGACCGTCATCGGCGAGCCGGGCACCCGCAACCAGCGCGGCCGAACCGTGGCGGACGTCGTCCGGCCGCAGGTTGAAGAAGATCACGAATCCATCGGCTGCGCCGGGGGCGCTCTCGACCGACCAGGCCTCTATAAGGCTGCGCGCGTCGGCCCGGGTCGCCGCGTCGTCCGCCGACCTCAGGCGGAGGTAGACGACCGGACGGGCGCCGAAGGGGTCCAGGCCGGCCGCCTGCGACTCTAGGCTCGCCAGCTCGCCGGCGCCGAGCACCCCGGCACTGTCGTAGACGTGCTTCCCAAGCTGCGGTCTGCCGAAATCGTCCGCCGACGCCTCGATCGGCCAAGCCGCAGCCGTCAGGAGTCCCACCAGCCAGAAGAGCAGCCAGAGCAGCTTGAGCGACACCTTCCCTGCTCAGTCAAACGCGGCAGAGGGGGCGCATGGTCGCCTGCCCGGGCCCAGGCCTCGCGCGGCGTGCCGCCCTCGGAGCACGAGGCGGCGGGGCTGGGCAGGGACGAAGGGTCAGGGTCGCGGAAACTCTGGGTCCAGCCCTGCCGGGGCCCCAGCCGGAGCTTGACGCTGAAGCGTCAACTGCTCGACGTATCACCCGTCGGTCCGAATACGATCGCAACCGAGACGCACCGGATTCAACCGTTCAAGTGCGCATTTCGGCGAACAGGACCGGGCGTTTCGGTCCAAACGGACCACGCGGTTCGGGGCGAAACGGACCGGGTCGGAGGATGGCGACGCCACGCCTATTCAGTTATTAGAAGTCGTCCTCGCTGGGCGTCGCTCGTGTCAAGAGCTTCTTTCCAGTTCCGCCGCCGGGGTTGTGTGAAGTGTCGGCAACCCCGTGGGTTGTCCAAGGCCGGTGGTCAGACTGGGCGGATCGCGGTCACCTCTTCAACGCGACGGCGGCGTCCGCGGCCGAGGCGAACAACTGCCGGCGCGCTGACTTGGCCGTCATCCACCCACGGTGCCGCCACTCCCGGTCGGCCAGCGAGTCTCCGGCCATCACCACCTCGCCGAACGGGATGGAGCGGTAGCGGGCGATCGCCATCAGCGCCGACGCTTCCATCTCGACGACTAGACACCCTTCCTCCACCCGGCGCGAGACTCGGGCCCGGGTCTCGCGGTAGATGGCGTCCATCGACCAACTCAGGCCGCGCGTCGTCTCCACGCCGGCGGCGCTGAGCGCGTCGGCCAGGCTCTCAGCCGGACCCGGGTCAGCCGAGACGACCCGGCCGGCCGACAGGTAGTGGAAGGACGTGCCCTCGTCGCGCACAGCGCCGGTCAAGATCACCGCGTGCCCCATCACCAGTTCCGGTACCAGGGCCCCTGCCCCACCGCAGGCGATGACTCCGCGAACTCCGCGGGCAATGACCTGCTCGAGCATGGCACC
>DATFRD010000053.1:0-7838 GCA_035263645.1 Candidatus Dormiibacterota bacterium
CGCTGACCGGGCGGGCCTGGATCCGGCGCCGCCCGCCCGCGCCCAGCCCGGCCGCCAGCGCGGCCGGGGCCAGCGGGTCGGGCGCCTGACCTCCTCGGTCGGCCGCACCCCTGGCGATGGTATACCTGCGTCGTGGCGCTCAGCGGGGCGGTCGAGGCGGTGTTTCTGGACGCGGGTGGCGTGCTGACGCTGCCCCCACTGGCCGAGGCCGGCCGCTTCCTGGCCGCCCACGGCGCGGACGGGACCCCGGAGGCCGTCGAGCGCTGCCACTACCACGGCATGCTGGCCTATGACGAGGCGGACGGGACGGAGGCCGCTCTCTCGGGGTCCTACCTGGCCGGGTTCCTGGAGGCTGCCGGGATCAGCGGCGCGCGCGCTGGCGCGTTCGACGCGGCGATCCGCGCGGCCGGCTGGCAGCCGGCCATCCGGTCGTCGCTGGACGTGCTGCCGGCCCTGGCGGCCACCGGTGTCCGCCTGGCGATCGTGTCGAACTCCGATGGGACGGTGGAGGCCCGGCTGGCCGCCGCCGGCGTGGTCCAGGTCGGGGCGGGCCGAGGGGTGCCGGTCGAGGTGGTCGTCGACTCCGCCGCGGTGGGGGTGGCCAAGCCCGACCCCCGCATCTTCGGGTTCGCGCTGGCGGCCTGCTGCGTCCGCCCGGAGGCCGCGGTCCACGTCGGCGACAGCCGGCGCACGGACGTGGCGGGGGCCCTCGCGGCCGGGATCCGACCGCTGCACCTGGACCCCCTGGGTCTCTGCCCGGACCGCTCGCACGAGCACCTCCGCGCTCTCGGCGAGGTCCTGGACCTGCTCGTCCGGGGCTGATCTCGGGCTCCTCCCCCCTCGCGGGGGAGGTCGGGTGGGGTCAGACTGGACAGCCGTCGCGGACCCCCCTCCGGCCCCTGGCGGGGCCACCTCCCCCGTGGAGGGGGAGGGGCCTGTCAGGTAGGGAAGCGGAGCTCGCCCGCGGCGACGATCACGGACGCGCCGCCGACGCGCGGGCGCGGGCCGGACGCGTCGACCTGGAGCAGGCTGGGCCGCCCCATCTCCACCCCCTGCACGATCGACAGCCGGTTCAGGCCGAGGTAGCGGGCGGCATAAGCGCCCAGGGGCCCCGCGGCGCTCCCGGTCGCCGGGTCCTCGCCGCCGGCCAGCCCGGGCGCAAACATGCGGGCGCGCACCTGCCCCGCCCCGGCCGGCACGAAGGCGTAGACCGCGTGCTGGTTGCTGGCGGCCGTAGCCTCGGACCAGCGGCCCGGGTCCGGCCGCATCCGGGCCAGAGCCTCGAGCGAGGCCAGCGGAGTCAGCAGGAACTCGTTGCCGCAGCTGACGACCTGGGCCGGCAGGTCCTCCCGGAGGTCGCCGGGGGCCAGCGACAGCGCCGCGGCCAGCGAGCCCCGGTCCTCGACCGTGGCGAGGAACGCGGCCGCCGGCAGGGTCATCCACGCCCGGCCCTCCGGGTCGAAGTCGATCGGCGTCGGGCCCACCCCGAGCTGGAAGACGAGGTGGTCTCCGGCCAGGCCCAGGCCGCGGAGCACCGCCGCGGTCCCCACCGTCGGGTGGCCGGCGACGGGCAGCTCGGTGACCGGCGTGAAGATGCGGACGCGCCAGTCGCAGCCGGGCTCGCCTGCCGGCATGACGAACGTCGTCTCCGAGAAGTTGAACTCGCGGGCGATCGCCTGCATCGACGCGTCGTCCAGGCCGTCCGAGTCCAGGACGACCGCCAGCTGGTTGCCGGCAAGCGCCCGGTCGGTGAACACGTCGACGAGCTGGAAGCGGCGGCCGGTCACCTCGCGCCGGCTCCTTCGACCAGCCGGGACAGCCGCTCCGGGGTCACGGGGACCTGGTCCAGCTCGGCTGCCAGGCCGGCCCGCCGGAGAGCGTCCTCGATGGCCGAGCAGACCGCCGCCGCGACCGGGATCGTGCCGCTCTCGCCGATGCCGCGGAAGCCCTCCGGGTTGGCCGGGCTGGGCGTCTCCTGGTGGTCCATCTCGATGGCCCGCGGCATCTCCGGCGCCGAGACGATGGCGTAGTCCAGGAAGCTCGGCGCCCGCAGCGTGCCGTCGCCGGCGTAGGCGGCGTCCTCGAAGAGCGCGTATCCGAGGCCGTGGGCCAGGCCGCCGTGGAGCTGGCCCTCGGCCAGCGCCGGGTTGATCAGGCGCCCCGAATCGTGGGCCATCAGGTAGCGAGCCACGTCGACCAGGCCGGTCGCCAGGTCGACCTCGACCACCGCCGCGTGGCACCCGCTCGCCCACGTCGTGCCCTGGTCGGTGGCGAACGCGTGCTCGACGTGGAGGCCGTCGTCCGGCACCAGCGACGCCGCGTCCGCCCGCCGGGCGGGGGCGCCGCGGACCTGCGCCATCCCGTCGCGCAGGACGATGT
The DNA here is from genome assembly GCA_035263645.1 of Candidatus Dormiibacterota bacterium. Classification (GTDB taxonomy): domain Bacteria; phylum Chloroflexota; class Dormibacteria; order Dormibacterales; family Dormibacteraceae; genus CF-161. Next base: position 2,380 of record DATFRD010000053.1, read on the forward strand.
CGGCCGGGTCCGCCTCCAGCCGCTCGGCGGCCAGCTCCAGCAGCCGCCGCCGCGCCTCCAGCGCCGCCCCGGAGACTGCGTTCCCCACATGGACCGCCGAGCGGCTGCCGGCCGTGAGGAGGGCGAACGAGACCACGGAGCTGTCCCCGGCCACCACGCGGATCCGCTCCGCCGGCCAGCCCAGCCGGTCCGCCACGACCTGGGCGACCATCGTCTCGTGCCCCTGGCCCTGGGGCGTCGAGCCGACCATGACGGTGACGGTCCCGTCGGGCTCCAGGCGGAGGCGCGCCGGCTCCTGCGTGCCGAAGCCGGTCGACTCCGCGTAGCAGGCGATCCCCAGGCCGCGCGTGACCGACCCTGAGCGGCCAAGCCGCTCGCCGCCGGCCAGCTCGCGGACGCGCCGCAGCATGGCGGGGACGTCGCCGAGGTCGTAGTGGACGGAGGCCGGGCCGAAGCGCAGGCCGGTCTCGTAGGGCATGTCCTCCGGGCGCAGGAGGTTGCGCTCGCGGACCTGCGCGCGGGGCAGGCCGAGCCGGTCGGCCAGCCGGTCCAGCAGGCGCTCGATCGCGAAGTTACCGACCTCGCGCCCGCCGCCCCGGATGAACCCGGTGGGGGCGGAGTTCGTGTAGACCGGCCGCACCTCCACGCGCAGCGCGGGCAGCCGATAGGTGGACACCAGGTGCAGGACGGCGTTGCCGCCCTGCCCGGCGCCTTCCCCGGCGTACGCGCCCATGTCGTGCAGGAGGCTGCCCCGCAGGCCGCGCAGGCGACCGTCCGCCTCCGCCGCCAGCTCGAGGTCCAGCACCGTCCCGTGCGACTGGTTCGTCGTCGCGCCGTCCTCGCTGCGGGTCGCGACCCAGCGGACCGGCCGGCCCAGGCGCCACGCGGCGAGCGCGGTCAGGACCTCCTCCGGGTAGGCGCTCCCCTTGGCCCCGAACCCGCCCCCCACGTCGTCGGCCACGACCCGGACCCGCTCGGGCTCGAGGCCCAGAGCCCCGGCCACCGCGTCCCTGACCGAGAACACGGTCTGGGTCGACGTCCGGACGACGAGCGTGCCGTCCGCCTGCATCGCGGCGCAGACCGACCGGGGCTCCATCGCCGCCCCGCAGATCCGGGCCAGGGAGAGGCTCGCCCGCACCGTCACCGGCGCTTCGGCGAAGGCCGCGACCGCGTCCCCGAACTCGATCGCCAGGCTGCCGGCGACGTTGCTCGAGAGGCCCAGGTGGGCCGGCGGGGCGCCCTCGGCGGCCGCGGTCGCGGCGCCGCCGACGCCGGCCAGCGGCTCCAGGTCCACGTCGACGGCGCCCAGCGCGTCCGTGGCAGCCTCGGGCGACTCGGCCACCACCGCGACCAGCGCCTCGCCCTCGTGGCACAGCTCGGTCGCCGCGAGGACGGGCTGGAGCCGCGTGTCCGTCAGGGGCGGGGGAGGGGGGAAGGCGGCACGGGGCATCGTGGCCGCCTCGCCCAGATCGGCCGCCGTCCAGACGGCCACGACGCCCGGCATCTCCCTCACCGCTGCCAGGTCGACGCGGACGACGCGCGCGTGCGGGTGTGGGGAGCGCAGGAGGGCGAGGTGGCAGAGCCCGTCCAGCCGCTCGTCGGCCGCGAACCGGCCGCCGCCGGTCACCAGCCGCCGGTCCTCGACCCTGGTCAGCCGAGAGCCGATCAGCGTCACGGTCCCAGTCTATTCGGGCCGCTGCCGCGCCTGGCATCCTTGGAAGAGAGGCGGCGCGCGCCGCCGAGGAGGACCGCCATGAGCACCGCCAGCCAGACCGTTGCCGCCGATCGAGACGCCAGCGTGCGCGACATCCTGGCCGCGTTCGGGCTGACGCCCGGCGCCGCCGTCTCCGGGGTGGCGCTGCGCGGGGGCTTCCTGCCGGAGCCGTCAGGGCCCGCCGACGAGACCCGCGACCCGACGACCGGGGCCGTGCTGGCCACCGTGCGCACGGCGGGCGCCGGCGACTGCGCCGCGGCCGTGGGCGCGGCCCATGAGGCCTTCCAGCGCTGGCGCGCGGTGCCGGCCCCGGGGCGGGGGCAGGTCGTGCGGCGCCTGGGCGAGGCGTTCCGGGCCCGCAAGGAGGACCTCGCCCGGCTCGTGAGCCTGGAGAACGGCAAGATCCTGGACGAGTCGCGCGGCGAGGTCCAGGAGGTGATCGACATCTGCGACCTGGCCGTCGGGCTGTCCCGCCAGCTCTACGGCCGCGAGATGCACTCGGAGCGGGCCGATCACCGTCTGCTCGAGCAGTGGCACCCGCTGGGCGTGGTCGGCATCATCTCCGCCTTCAACTTCCCGCTGGCGGTGCCAGGCTCGGGCTGGTCCATCGCGCTGGCCTGTGGCGACACCATCGCATGGAAGCCGTCCAGCCTGACGCCGCTCGTCTCCATCGCGGCCCAGCAGCTCTTCCACGAGGTGACCACGGGCACCGAGGCGGAGGGCGTCTTCAGCCTGCTGATCGGGCCGGGGGCGGTGGTTGGCGAGGCGCTGCTGGCCAACGCGAGGGTGCCGCTGATCCAGGCGACCGGCTCGTGCGCGCTGGGCGAGCGCGTGGCCAGCGCCGTCGGCCGCCGGGCCGGCCGGGCCATCCTGGAGCTGGGCGGCAACAACGCGGTCATCGTGCTGGACGACGCCGACCTCGACCTGGCGCTGCGCGCCGTGGTGTTCGGCGCGATCGGGACCGCCGGCCAGCGCTGCACCAGCACCCGCCGGCTCATCCTCCAGCGGGGCATCGCCGGCCGGTTCCTGGAGCGTCTGGTCGCGGCCTACCGGACCGCCCGGATCGGCGACCCCCTGGACGAGCGCACGCTGGTCGGCCCGCTGGTCTCCGCCGAGGCGGTCCAGGCCCACGTGGAGGGCCTGGCTGAGATCCGGCGCCAGGGCGGCGAGGTGATCGAGGGCGGCGAGCCGCTGGCCGGCCGGCCGGGCTACTTCGTGCGGCCGGCGATCGTGCGCTCCACAGCGGAGATGCCGGTGTGCGCGGAGGAGATCTTCTCGCCGATCCTGCACGTGTTCCAGGTCGACGGCCTGGACGAGGCGGTGGCACTGAACAACTCGGTCCCCCAGGGCCTCTCGAGCAGCCTGTTCACGACCGACCTGCGCGCGGCCGAGCGCTGGCTCTCGGTCACCGGCTCGGACTGCGGGATCGCCAACGTGAACGTGGGCACCTCGGGCGCCGAGATCGGCGGGGCGTTCGGCGGCGAGAAGGCGACCGGCGGCGGCCGGCAGGCCGGCTCCGACGCCTGGAAGGCCTACATGCGCCGCCAGACCTGCACGGTCAACTACGGCCGCGACCTGCCGCTCGCCCAGGGCGTGAGGTTCGAGCTGGGGTAGCGAGACTGGTGCCGAGGTCTCGACCTGGACGGAGCGTCTGCCGGCGTCTGTCAGCGCAGGCCGAGAACGATCCGAAGCGCCGCGTCCGCCTCGGCTAGCTCGTCCGGTGTCAGCCGCCCGGCTGGTCTCCCCAGCCGGCTGAGGTCGGCTGCCGCGAGCTGATCGACCAGGAGCAGGGTCGGTTGGCCTTCGACCTCGATACGCGGACGGAACGACAGCGGCAGGGCACTCGTCGACGTGGGTGCTACCAGCCAGGTCGAGAGCTCGGCCAGGTAATCGGACTGGAGCACGACCGCGTAGCGGAGCCCACGCTGCTCGTGGCCGCGGGCATCCCGCGGCGAACGCAGAAGGTGGACGTCACCACGCACGCACAGCCTCCATGTCCTCTCGCACAGCCTGCATCTCGGCCGCGTAGGCTGGGTCGGCCCGCAGCCGCTCGGCTTCCCGCCGCGCCTCGGCCCGCAGGCGCTCGCCCAGATCGGAGGGCTCAATCTCGATCACGCCGGCATGTGAGCGAAGCGTCACGTCCGCCCCTTCGCCGAGACCCAGGCCAGCCGCCATCTCAGGCGGAATGGCGATCATCAACGATCCGCCAACTCGCCGCACGGTTCTGGTGCGTACCATGCACGCAATTATATCGTTCACGTTCCCAAGAGTTATACGGATTGGACCAACCGCAGCTGCCCATCCTCGTCATCCCTGCTCCCCCATGTCGCCAGGCCCTCCTTCCGACGGCACCGCGAACGCCCCTTGCCCGTACAACCACGCAGTCAAGCAGTCGTCCCGCTCGGTCGGGGCCAGGGCGCGTCAAGCAGCAGACTTGACACGCGGCGGCCGAGGCGGTACCTGTTCGGGTGGCCGCCGCTGGCGGCCCCAACAGGCCAGCGGACCCGAGGGCAAGCGGGGCCGGTGGCCGCCACTGTGGAGGGGAGGTTGCGCATGCGCAGAGCGTGGTCCCGGTGGTTGTCGATGGCCGGTGCCGGCGCGACCGCCCTGTTCTTCACCATGAGCCCGGCCGGTCCCGTGATGGCGGCGAGCACGAGCGGAGCGGTCGCGCCCACCACGGGCGGCGGCCTCGACTGCAACGGCCACAGCCCGCTCTACCAGACCATCAAGATGGGGATGGGGCCCAACTGCGTCGACCCGCTCGCCATCGAGAACGGCCAGGCGACGCGCTTCTATGACAACGGCCGCTACGTCGGCCACGACGAGCCCTCGGTGAAGTTCATCTCGAGCGCGCCGGGCAGCGGCAACGACATGACCTACGTGATGCGGCTCTCCACGGACCCCAAGGCCGCTCCGATCCCGACCAGCCTGACCGTCAGCCGGTACGCCGAGCTGAGCCCCGCGCCCTGGTTCGGCCTGCCGATGTGCGACCCGAAGTCTTACCCGCAGAACCCGTGCACGCCCGACAGCGACACGAACCAGGGCCAGATCAACAACCCCAAAGGCTCCGGCTCGGCGTTCATGGAGCTCCAGTTCTACGCTCCCGGCTTCACGCCGTTCATCGACAGCGTCAGCTGCGACGCCAAGCGCTGGTGCGCCGCGGTGAACATCGACAGCCTCGAGTGCACGTTCGCGTTCGCCACCTGCAACAACAACTGCATCGAGCCGGTCAACTTCGCGTTCCTGCAGATGGACGGCAGGCCCGCGGGACCGCCGAGCCCGCAGCGGACGGACACCAGCACGTTCTTCCCGAACCGGGAGACCCTGATGATGAACGGGGGCGACGTCCTGTCGGTCACGATCAGGGACACCCGGCACGGCCTCCTGACCCGCATCAACGACCTCACCACAGGCAGGTCCGGGTTCATGGTGGCCAGCGCGGCCAACGGCTTCATGAACACGAACATCGCTGACTGCAGCGGCACCCCGTTCGACTTCCACCCCGAGTACAGCACCGCGCAGCAGCAGAACCAGGTGCCCTGGGCGGCGCTGGAGGGCGGTGTGCTGATGCAGCAAGAGCTGGGCCACTTCGAGACGTGCTCGTCGCTGGCCAACAGCTTCCCGGTCAAAGATGCCTTCGCCGACGGCCAGACGTTCAGCGATCCGAGCGTGTTCCAGACCTGCGTGGGCGGCCTGGAGCCGGGCGCGTCCGATGAGGGTCCGTGCAGCGTCACGACCGGGATCT
>DATFRD010000054.1:0-4390 GCA_035263645.1 Candidatus Dormiibacterota bacterium
GAAGTAGCTGCCGCCCAGGCGGTAGACGTCGATCGGCGGCAGCTCGTCGCCCTCGGTCATCGCCGTGTAGATGCGCTGCCAGCGGTCGCGCAGCCGGCGGTCCACGGGCAGGAAGGCGGGGTCGAACTCGGCCGCCTTGCCGGGCGCGGCGGCGGTGCCGGCGATCCGGTCCAGCGGGATCTCCCGCTCCCCTTCGAAGACGCGGCCCTGCTGGCGCGCGGCCTCCAGGACCTGGTCCAGGGAGAGCAGGTGCCGGTCGCGGCCGGTCAGCGTCGCGCCCAGCGCCCGCCAGAACGCCTTCAGGCGCCCCGAGTCGAAGTCCTCGCGGGCACGCTGCAGCTCTAGCCCCGCCACGGCCAAACAGCACGCTCCTAGAACACGGCTTCCTGGCTCGAGGCGTCGAAGAGGTGCAGGCCGTGAGGCTCGAGCCCCAGGCGCACCTTGTCACCCGGCGTGACGTGCATCCGGGGGTCGACCCGTGCCGTCACGGCGTCGCCCCCGACCTGGCCGTAGAGGAACTGGTCGGAGCCGAGCCGCTCCACGACCTCGACCGTCACGTCGAGGGTCGCGTACTCGGACGGCCGCTCGGTGACCGCCTCCGGCCGGAAGCCGAGCACGGACGGCTGCGGCGGCGCGCTATGCGGCAGCTTGACCTCGAAGCCGGCCGCCCTGGCGGTCCCGTCCTGCACCTGGACCGGCACGAAGTTCATGGTCGGCGTGCCGATGAAGCCTGCCACGAAGAGGTTGGCCGGGTGGTCGTAGATCTCGTCCGGCGTGCCGACCTGCTGGAGGATGCCGGCGTTCATGATCGCGATCCGGTCGCCCATGGTCATCGCCTCGACCTGGTCGTGCGTCACGTAAATGAACGTGGTCTCCAGCTCGCGGTGCAGCTTCTGCAGCTCGATGCGGGTCTGGCCGCGGAGCTTCGCGTCGAGGTTCGAGAGCGGCTCGTCGAGCAGGAACACCTGCGGGTTGCGCACGATGGCGCGGCCGAGCGCGACGCGCTGGCGCTGGCCGCCCGAGAGCGCGCGCGGCTTGCGGTTGAGGAACGGCCCCAGGCCGAGGATGCCCGCCGCCTGCTTGACACGCTTGTCGATGTCCTGCTTCGAGAACTTCTTCATCTGCAGCGGGAAGGCCATGTTGTCGTAGACGGACATGTGCGGGTACAGGGCGTAGGACTGGAACACCATCGCGATGTCACGGTCCTTGGCGGCCACGTTGTTGACGACCCGGTCGCCGATCAGGATGCGGCCGTCCGTGATCGTCTCGAGGCCCGCCAGCATCCGGAGCGCGGTCGACTTGCCGCAGCCGGATGGGCCGACCAGGACCATGAACTCCTTGTCCTTGATCTCGACGTTCATGTCCTCGACCACGGCGACGTCGCTTGTGTACCGCTTGACGACGTGGTCATAAGTGACTGATGCCATCTCTCAACTGCCCTCTACACGCATGGCCAGAGGCGAACGTTCGCTCGGGAGCATAGCAATGCCCCCCCGGCTTGGCAAGGAGGTCGTCGGCTAGAGGTGCGGCCGGAAACCTGGCCGAGAGATTTGGTGTCCAGGTGCCCCAGATCCGGTGACGCCGACGAGGAGCGGAAGGAGCGCCCTCAAGGGCGTGACTGAGCACCGCAGGAGGCAACGCCGGAGATGGGGTGCATGGGCGCCAAAGATCCGGCTGGGTTTTCGGCCGCACCTCTACCGATCGCGCTTCCGCGTGCCCGTCGCCGCGCTGATGAGCTCGGGCGCGACCTTGGGCCTGCGCTCCGCCGTGAGCAGGCCGTTGCGCTCCTGCTGGACGTCCGCAAGCTGCGTGTAACAGAAGCCCTCGACCGGCCCGGGGCCCATCAGCGCCTCGACCAGCTCGCGGTAGGCGCTCGCGAGCTGCGCGGCGTCAGGCACGTCGAGCCAGCCCCAGCCGCCCGAGCCCGCGATGCGCAGGCCCCCGAACTCGCTGACCAGGACGGGCTGGCCCGTGTAGGCCTGGCCGGGATCGAAGGCCGCGTGGTCGCCCTCGCCGCGCAGCGCCCCATCGAGGGTTCGATAGCGCTTCGCCAGGACCTCCGGCGGCGAGTAGTCGTGGACAGTGCAGACGTCGCTCCGCGCGTGCTCCCAGCCGTCGTTGGTTACGACCGGGCGCGTGCCGTCGAGGCTGTCGGTGAGATCGCGCAGGCGGTCGAGGTAGGCCGACCTCACGCCGGCGTCGACGTCGCCGAGCCCGAAGCTCTCGTTGCCCACCACCCAGGTGACGACCGCCGGGTGGCCCTCGTCGCGGCGCACGATCTCCGCCCACTCGGCCGCCAGCCGGCGCTCCGCCTCCGGCGAGTGCCGGTGGAAGCTGGGCGCCTCGCTCCAGACCAGGAAGCCGAGGCGGTCGGCCCAGTAGAGCCAGCGCGGGTCCTCGGCTTTCTGGTGTTTGCGGACGCCGTTGAAGCCCAGCGCCCTGGCAAGGCGGATGTCGCGGCGCAGCGCGGCGTCGCTCGGAGCGGTCAGCAGCCCATCTGGAAAGTAGCCCTGGTCGAGCACGAGGCGCTGGACGAAGCGCTCGCCGTTGAGCAGGACCTGGCCGCCCTCCGTAGCGATGCTGCGCAGGCCGAAGTGCGCCGCGACGCTGTCGCCGCCTTCGAGCCTGACCTCGAGGTCGTAGAGGCGGGGCGAGTCGGGGTGCCACGCCACGACAGGGTCGAGCCGCAGCGTCCCGGAGCCGGCCGGGCCGGACCAGGTGCCGGCCACGCGGCCGTCCAGCCTCGCCACCAGCTCCACCCGGCCCTCTGCCCCCACCTCGAAGGCGAGCGACCCCGAGTCGAGGTCGGGCCGCAGGCGCAGGCGCCGAAGGTGCCGGGCGGGCAGCGGCTCCAGCCAGACCGTCTGCCAGATGCCCGTGGTCGGCGTGTAGAAGATGCCCTCGGGCTCCGGCTCCCAGAACTGCTTGCCCCGCGGTATGGTGCGGTCGCGCAGGGGGTCCTCCGCCCGGACCACGAGCTCGTTCCCCCGCTCGCGGACGGCGCGGGTGATGTCGGCGCTGAAGGGCGTGTGGCCGCCCTCGTGGGCCGCGACCTCGACGCCGTTGACCCAGACGGTGGCGCGGTAGTCGACTGCGCCGAAGTGCAGCAGCAGCACCTCCGCCTCCGGCGCGTCAAAGCTGCGGCGGTACCAGGCCACGTCGCCCACGATCTCGCCGATGCCGGAGCGGGCGGACTCCGGGCAGAACGGCACCTGGATGCGCCCGTCGAAGCGCGGTGGATCGCCCGCCCCGAACTCCCACCGGCCGTTCAGGTTGACCCAGCGCCGCCGACGCAGCATGGGCCTGGGGTACTCCGGCCGGGGCATCATCGGAAGGCTCTCAAGAGGTATTGAGCGAACGTTCGCCTCCGGAATTATGATCCCGGCGTGACGGAGCGGAGGCACGTGTCCGTGAAGGACGTCGCGGCGCTCTGCGGGGTCAGCTTCCAGACCACCAGCAAGGTCCTGAACGGCAAGGGCTCGGTGTCCGACGCGACCCGCGCCCGCATCCTCCGCGCGGCCCACGACCTCGGCTACGTTCCGAACCGGCAGGCCCGCAGCCTGGTCATGCGCCGGACTCAGACTGTGGGGCTGCTGGCCGGCGACCTCGGCGACCATGCTCTGACTGAGCTGATCATCGGGGCCGAGCAGGAGGCGCGCCGGCAGGGCTACGCGGTCGTGATCTCGAGCCTCGGCCGTGACGACACCGGCTTCGGCGACGCGCTCCCGGTGCTCCTGGAGCATCGGGTGGACGGCATCCTGCTAGCCGCCCCCCTGGTCGAGGACGGGCTTGCCGCGGGCCAGGTGCGCCGCGTGACGGTGCCCCTGGTCAGCCTCCACCACCTCCCCGGCGGCGGCGTGGCGACGGTCGGGTCCGACCACGTGCTGACCGGGTACCTGGCCACCGCCCACCTGCTCGCCCGCGGCCGGAGGACGATCGCCACCATCCTCGGCGACCGCGGCCGGCGCGTGACCCAGTCGCGGCTGCGTGGCTACCGCCTCGCCCTCGAAGAGGCCGGCCGCGCCATCGACGAGGCCCTGGTCGAGGAGGGCGGCTGGGACATCAACCGGGCCTTCGCCGCCACCGGCCGGCTGCTCGACCGCCGTCCGGGCATCGACGCGATCTTCGCCCAGAACGACAACATGGCCATCGGCGTCCTGAGCGCCCTGCGCGCCCGCGGCGTCGCGGTGCCGGCCGGCTGCGCGGTCGTCGGCTGCGACGACATCGACATCGCGGCGCACACCGCACCGCCGCTCAGCACCGTCCGCATCCCCTTCCTCGAGACCGGCAAGGCCGCCATGCGCACGCTGCTGAAGCTCATCGAGACGAGCCCTGACGTCCCTCCGAAGCTGCTGCTCCCAGTGGAGCTGGTGGAGAGGGCGTCGAGCGT
>DATFRD010000055.1:0-18768 GCA_035263645.1 Candidatus Dormiibacterota bacterium
ATTCCGGAAGGGTGATGCAAGGGGGGGCAGGCCCCCCTTCCGGAACCCCCCTCTTTCTTGGGACGTTGGGGGCGCCTTCAGCGCATCCCTTCGGGGCTATGTGTGGTGTCGGCGGCGTCGGGAAGACGGACTCACACGCAGGGCGGAGCCCATGCTTACGCCGCCGCTGTCGCTACTAGGCCAGGCGCTCGGCCACCAGCTCCAGCACGTGGGCGACGCGCAGCTCCAGGTCCCGGCGGCGGGCCGCGGCCCGGACGTGCATCAGGCAGCCGGGGTTGTCCGAGGCGACCAGGCCGCACCCGGTACGGCGGACCGCGTCCAGCTTCCAGGCCGCCAGGCGGTCGGCGACCTCCGGCCACTCCATGGAGAACGTGCCGCCGAAGCCGCAGCAGGCGGCGATGTCGGGGATCTCCACGACGTCGTAGCCCGCCAGCTCCAGAAGGCGTCTGGGCTCCCGCACCAGGCCCAGCTGGCGCCGGCTCTGGCAGGAGTCGTGGTACGCGACGCGGGGGCGGCGGGCCGCCGCCGGCCGCACCAGCTCGGGCCGCGACTCCAGCAGGTCCAGCACGAACCGGGTGGAGTCGCGCATCCGGGCGCGGAGGGCGTCCAGGCGGTCCCCGTCGACGCCCCACTCGACCGAGTCGATCGTCACGGCGCCGAAGCAGGAGGCTGAGGGGGTGACGATCGGGCCGTCCGACGCCTCCAGCGCGGCCACCAGACGGCGCAGCAGGCGGGCCCCGCGGTCGAAGTCGCCGGCGTTGCTGCAGATGAGCCCGCAGCACCACTGGTCCTCCGGGAACACGACCCGCCGGCCGGCGGCCCGGAGGACGCGCTCCAGGGCCTCCCCTGCCTCGGGCAGCAGCCGGTCCACGAGGCACGAGGCGAACACCGTCGCCGGATCCCCCTCGCCGCCGGGCCGCACCCGGGCGCGGTAGGGCGGCGAGGCGAGCGGAGCGGGCCCGACCGGGAAGAGCCGGCTCACCGGCGCGGCCAGGCGCAGGCCCGTCCTGGCCGCGCCCGGCGACGACCAGAGGCGCAGCAGGGCGCGCTTGGTCAGCGGCCTGCGGTGCCCGCGCCGCCGGTGTTCGAGGATCTGGCGGGGCAGGGGCACGTCCACCGGGCAGATCTCCTGGCAGGCGTTGCACTGCGTGCACAGCGAGTTCGGCAGCTCGCCCGCCTCCTGGCCGTGGTGGAACGGGGTGAGCACGAGCCCGATCGGGCCGCTGTAGATATGGCCGAACTGGTGGCCGCCGACCGCCATGAAGGCGGGGCAGGCGTTGGAGCAGGCGCCGCACCGGATGCACGTGAGGGCGTCGGCGAACAGGGGGTCGGCCAGCATGTCGGTGCGGCCGTTGTCCAGCACGACGCAGTGCAGCTCCCGGGGGCCGTGGGCACCGATCACCGGCGTGAAGCCGATGTCGGACGAGCGCGAGGGCCCGGTCACCCAGTTCACGTACGCGCTCATGAGCTGGCCGGTGGCGGACCGGGGCAGCATGCGCAGCATGGCTACCGCGTCGTCCAGGGTGGCGATGACCTTGTCGATCCCGAAGACGGCCACGTGCACCCGCGGCAGGGTGATCGTGAGGTCGGCGTTGCCCTCGTTCGTCACGATCATCACGGTGCCCGTCTCCGCGATGGCCGCGTTGGCCCCGCTGATGCCGACCGAGGCGCCGATGAACTTCTCGCGCAGGGCGCTGCGGGCGTGGGCCATGATCGCGTCCCGGCTGGGCTCGACGCCCAGCTCCTCTGCCCAGTCCTGCACCGTCAGGTGAATGGCCGGCGCCAGCAGGTGGCTCGGGTGCTGGCCGAGGCGCTGGACGATGTATTCCCCCAGGTCCGTCTCCACGACCTCCATGCCCAGGCCTTCGAGGTGCCCGTTGAGCCCGATCTCCTCGGTGGCCATCGACTTGGTCTTGGTGACGACGCCAGCCCCGGCGCGGCGGCAGATCTCCCCGATGACGCGGCGGGCCTCCGCGGCGTCGCGCGCGTAGTGGAACGTGCCGCCCGCCGCCTCCAGCCGCTCGCAGAACTGCTCGATCAGCTCCGGCAGGCGGGGCAGGTTGGCGCGCCTCCGGCGCTTGAGCTCCTCCCGGCCGGCCTCGAAGTCGAGGGACTGGAAGCCGCGCTCGCGGTGGGCGCGCAGCGCGGTCAGCGCGCCGGTCAGGGCCTCCTGCAGGCGCGGGTTCTCCAGCGCCGCGTCGACGCGCCGGCGGAAGTGGCGCCGCGTCTCAGGCACGCGCGGCGATCGCCTGCCTCAGGGTGTCCACGAGGGCATCCGGAACGCTGGTGGGGGCGAGGCAGACGGTGCCCACGCAGACGACCGCGGCGGCCTCGTCCGAGCGCTCGATCACGGCGTAAGGGTAGGCGGCCAGCGCGGCCCTGGCGAGCGTGTCGTCGCCGGTGGTCACCCGGACGGGCTCCCGTCGCAGCCGGTCCAGTGCCCTGGCGAACGCGGCGGCCATGATCCCGTAGCGGGGCGGCAGCGCGGCCACCGACTCCAGGGCGCGCCGGGCCCGGTCGCGGAGGCCCAGCTCGGGGTTGCCGATAAGGGCGTCCAGCTCCAGCAGCGCCATTGCGGCGACCGAGTTCTCCAGCAGCGGCTTCATCCGCTCCCGGAGCATGCCGAGCTCCTCGCCGCCGGCGCGGTCGAGGTAGCCGCCCAGCTCGGCGTCCGCGTACTCCGCCTCCAGGTGGGCAGCCAGGGCCAGCGCCCGGTCCCGCCAGGCTCCGCCCAGGCCCGCTGCCGCGGCCCTGGTCGTCGCCCAGAGGCCCCACACCTGGTCGCCGAGCTGACCGCCGAGGCCTTCGGTGTGGCCCAGGCCCGTCTCCGGTCGGTACAGGTCGGCGAACAGCCGCTCCAGCAGCCGGGCCGCCGAGTCCCGCAGGCCCGGCCGGCCCAGCCGTCGATCCGCGTCCAGGTAGGCGACGGCCAGGCCGCAGTTCCAGGCCGCGTACACCCGGCGGTCGACGTACGGGGCGGCCAGCGCGGCGCGGCCGGCGGCGTCGCGTGCGTAGTACTCCTCGTCGGCGTCCTGGCTGCCGGCGTAGAGCCCGGTCGCAGGGTCGCGCAGCACGGCGTCCAGGTAGCGGGTGGCGTCGTCCAGGATCTCGTGCTGGCCGGTCAGCGCCAGTGCCGCGATCAGGCCGCCGTGGTCCTCCAGCATCTTCTCGAAATGGGGGACGCTCCAGTCCGGCGTCGTCGAGTAGCGGAAGAAGCCCCCCTCCACGTGGTCGTAGGTGCCGCCGCCGGCCATCTGCGCCAGCGTGTGGTGGGCCATCTCCGCGAGCCGCGGCTCGCCCTTCAGGACGGCCTGCTCGGCGAGCAGCGCGATCGAGTCGGTCTGCGGGAACTTGGGGGCGCCGCCGAAGCCGCCATACCGCGGGTCGTAGGCGTTCTCGACCGCGCCGAGCACCCGGTCGACGAGGCCGAGGTCGAGGGAGGCGGCGCTGGCGGCGACCGCCGCCCCGGCGCGCCGGCGCCCCTCCAGCATTCGCGACACGATCTCCGGCTTGTTGACGCGGTAGTGGCTGGCGACCTTGGCGAGGGCGTCGGCCATCTGGTCGGGCGGGAGGTACGTGCCGCCGGTCAGGATGTCGCCCTGGGGGGTGAGGAACGCGGTCGTGGGCCAGCCGCCCATGTTGTAGCGCTGGTTGATGTCGGGCCGGACGTCGTTGTCCACCCGGATGGGCACGTACTCGGCGTTGACCAGGTCGATGACCTCCTGGTTCGAGTAGGTCGTCTCGTCCATCACGTGGCACCAGTGGCACCAGACGGCCGAGATGGCGAGCAGAATGGGCCTGTCCTCGGCTCGCGCCTGCTCGAACGCCTCCGCCGACCAGCGCCGCCAGCGGATGTCGTCGGCCCGGTTGGGCCGGGGCGAGAAGTGGAACTCCGCGGCTCCCTCGGTCACGAGATCAAGGCTACGCCCTGTCGCGACCGGGATCGCGACCGGGATCGCACGGCTGGACGCTCTCAGCCGCCGGTCCTCCACATCGGGTTCACCGGCCCGCGGCCCTGGCCGATGTCCAGCGAGCAGCGGATCGCGCCGTCGATGAACGCCTTGGCCTCGCGGAGCGCGACGGCCAGCGGCAGGTCCTTCGCCAGCCCAGCTGTGATCGCGGCCGAGAACGCGCAGCCGCCGCCGTGGGTGTGGCGGGTGGGCACCCGCTCGCCCATGAGCCAGGTCACCTCCCGGCCGTCGTACACGACGTCGTCGGCGCCGCGGCGGGCGTGACCGCCCTTCACGACCGCGGCCCGGCAGCCCATGGCCACGAGCTCCCTTGCCGCGCGCTCGCGTTCCCGGCGGCTGGAGACGAAGCGGCCGAGCAGCACCTCCGCCTCCGGGATGTTGGGAGTGACCACGGCGGCCAGCGGCAGCAGCCGGCTGCGGAGGGCGTCGACCGCGTCGTCGCGGAGCAGCTTCCCTCCGCCCTTCGCGACCATGACGGGGTCGACGACCAGGTTCGCGATCCGGTGCTCCTCGACGGCCGCGGCCACCACCTCGACGATGTCGGCGGTGGCCAGCATGCCCGTCTTGGCCGCGGTCGGCGCCAGGTCCGTGACGACGTCGTCGATCTGGGCCCGGACCAGCGCCGGGGACATCGCCGCGTAATCGCTGACGCCAAGCGTGTTCTGGGCCGTGACCGCTGTGACCGCGCTGGTGCCGTGCACGCCCAGCGCGGCGAACGTCTTCAGGTCGGCCTGGATGCCGGCTCCGCCGCCCGAGTCGGAGCCGGCGATCGTCAGCGCGACCCTGAGCCTCATGCAGCCGCCCCGGCGGCCCGCTCCCTGCGGCGGTCGAGGCTGCTCAGACCGACGTAGGCGGCCCCGGCCACCAGCATGCTGACCAGGCCCGAGAGGTCCGCGCCGTGCAGGGCGTTGATGAGAGGCTGGTTGAACACCGTGGCGTTGGGATAGATGTTCGGGTAGTTCACGAACAGCAGGCTGACGAGGGTCGCCAGCGCCCACGCCAGGAGCGCCGGGCGGGCCCGGCGCTCCCGGCGCCCGAAGAAGGCCAGCAGGACGATGGCGGCCCACGCCGGCGCCCACAGGTAGGTCAGCAGCAGGAACTGCTGGTAGGCCGTGTGGAAGTCGCGGAACACGACGGCGTACGAGGCCAGGGCCGCGCCCAGCACACCGCAGGCGAGGGCGGTCTGCCAGCGCCTGACCCGGAAGCCCATGGTCAGCGCGACCAGACCGGCGGTGTAGACGTCGAGGTAGTTCGCCCAGATCTCGCCCAGGACCACGAAGGAGAAGAAGAAGACGGCCACTCCGGCCGGCGCGTGCCGCGTGATGACGGCCAGGACGCCCTCGTTGGCGGCCACCATGGGGTCGATGGTGGGCAGCAGGAGCCCGAAAAGGCCCAGCAGCACCATGGGCAGCGCGACGCCGACCATCGGCCACCACGTCAGGCCCCGGGACGGCGTGTCCTCGGGCAGGTAGCGCGAGTAGTCGCTCGCGAACGGGAACCACGAGGCGACCAGCGCGAAGCAGACCATGAAGCCGAGGGCGAACGCGCCCGGGTAGCCCGCGCCGGTCGCGCTGGGCCCGGCGCCCCACCGGAACTGCGTCGCGAGCAGGGCGAATAGGATCAGCGAGAGCGCGGCGAAGACCAGGGCGCCGACGGTCTCGAACATCCGGATCGTGGCATGCCCGTACACGGCGACCGCGACGCTGACCGCGGCGATGACCAGCACGAAGGGGAAGACCAGCCTGCCCGCCGCTTCGCCCAGGCCCGCCACGTCCATCATCTGGACACCGGCCTGGGCGGCGATCACCGTGTCGACGGCGAACCACCCGACGGCCAGGAACAGGGTGAGGAAGGCCCCGATCCGCATGCCCGCCCCGCCGAAGACGCGCCGGGTGAACGCGATCTGGGGCAGCCCCGAGCGCGGGCCCGTGTGGCTG
The DNA here is from genome assembly GCA_035263645.1 of Candidatus Dormiibacterota bacterium. Classification (GTDB taxonomy): domain Bacteria; phylum Chloroflexota; class Dormibacteria; order Dormibacterales; family Dormibacteraceae; genus CF-161. The sequence continues at coordinate 5,909 of DATFRD010000055.1, forward strand.
AGCAGGCCGAGCACGACCGCGCCGGCGACCGTGCCCAGCACGGTCGCCGCCAGCCCGTCCCAGACGCCCAGCCCGAAGACGCTGGTGGCGAGGCTGGCGGTCAGCAGCGTGGCGTAGTTCACGAAGGCGCCGGCCCACAGGAACCCCAGCTCGCGCGAGCGCCCGTGTCGCTCGCTGCGCGGTATCGGCTCGATGCCGTGCTCCTCGACCCTGAGGAACTGGTCCGTGGTGGGCGGCGCGGCGCCCGGAACTGCGCTGCTCATCATCACTTCCCTCCGCTGGCATTACCCAGTTCAGGTTCCTGGCGGTCGGCCGTGCGGCCCTCTCAGCCCCCGAGGAGCTCCCGCGTATTTCAGGACGATTGTACGACCGGGCGCCGCGAACTCCGGTCCCTCGCGGCTACGCTGGGAGCAGCCATGTACTCTGCCCCCCGGCGCCCCGGAATCCCGGTGCCCGCTCCCCGGTTGCACAGCTCGTGAGCGAGCAGCTCGACGTCATCATCGTCGGCGGAGGCCCCGCCGGGCTCGCGGCCGGGCTCTACGCGGCGCGCATGGCGCTGTCGGCGGTCCTGCTCGAGCGTGGCCCGCTCGGGGGTCAGCTGCTGAACACCGAGCTGATCGAGGACTACCCGGGCTTCGAGTCGATCCTGGGCGAGGAGCTGGCGCTCAAGATGGGCGACCACGCCCGGCGCTTCGGCCTGGACATCCGCGAGTTCGAGCCCATCCGGGAGCTCGAGGTGGCGGCCGACGGCACCAAGATCGTCCGGCTGGAGAGCGGGTCGGAGCTGACCGCGCCCGCGGTCATCCTCGCCGCCGGCGGGCTGCCCAAGCACCTCGGGGTGCCCGGCGAGGAGGAGTACGCCGGCCGCGGCGTGTCCTACTGCGCCGTGTGCGACGGGGCGTTCTTCAAGGGCCAGGAGCTGGCGGTGGTCGGCGGGGGCGACGCGGCGCTGGAGGAGGCGGACTTCCTGACGCGCTACGCGACCAGGGTCCACGTGATCCACCGGCGCAGCGAGTTCCGGGCCCAGCCGGTGCTCCAGGAGCGGGCGCGGGCGAACCCCAGGATCGAGTTCATCCTCGACGCGCAGGTGCAGGAGATCTGCGGCGACGGGAGCGTGGACGCCGTGCGCTATGTGCAGCGCGGCCAGGAGCGGGAGCTCGCGGTGGGCGGCGTGTTCATCTTCATCGGCTTCCAGCCCAACTCGGGCCTGGTCCGCCCCCACGTCGAGCACGACCAGCTGGGCTTTCTGGTGACCGACCGGAACATGCAGACGTCGATCGAGGGCCTGTGGGCGGTCGGCGACGTCCGGGCGCAGCTGACCAAGCAGATCGCCACGGCGGTCGGCGACGGCACGACGGCCGCCGTGGCCGCCTCCCAGCACGTGGACCGGCTCCGCGATCGGGCCCGCCAGGCCGCGTCCTCCGTCGGCGGCAAAGGCTAGACGAGCCGCCCCTCCCCCCTCGCAGGGGAGGTGGCCCGCCAGGGCCGGAGGGAGGACGGATCGAGCAATCCTCCCCCCAACCCCTCCCGCGAGGGGAGGGGGGCCTGCTGTTCAGACCGACGGCAGTGTCCGCAGGTGGCGGAACGTGTAGATGCCGGTGGCGTGGCCGCTCGCGAACCCGATCTGGAGGCCGTACTGGCCGACCAGGCTTACGTCGGTGACCTGAAGCTCTTCTTCGGGGAGGCTGCTCGCCGTGTCCAGGCGGCCCGCCCCGCCACCCTCCCCACGGCACTCCGCGCAGGGGCATGCCCAGCGCAGTTGAGCGCCGGAGTGGCGGGTCCGGGCGCCGTCCTCCCAGGCGATCTCGACCAGGTTGTCGGCCCTCACCAGGTCAACGGCGGTCGGGAACGGGTCGGCGTCTCTCAGGTGCGTGATCCCGAATTCAGCGGACGTTGATCACCGGCAGCCGCCGGAAGGACTGGATCGAGGTTCGCGCCGCGATCTGCGAGGCGACGTCCCGGAATGCCCGGGCCGAGGCCGAGTCGGGCCGGGAGGCGACGATCGGCGCGCCGGCGTCCGCCTCGACCCTGACGTCCTCAGCCAGCGGGATGCCGCCGAGGAACGGGACGCCGAGCCGCTGGGCGGCCCGCTCGGCGCCGCCGTGCCCGAACACGTGGTGCTCGTGGCCGCACTCGGGGCACACGAACCAGCTCATGTTCTCGACCAGGCCGAGCGGCGTGACGTTGAGCGACCGGAACATCTGCAGCGCCTTCACCGCGATGTCGAGGGCCAGGTCCTGCGGTGTGGCCACGATGACCACGCCGGTCAGCGGGACCGACTGCGCGATCGTGAGCGAGGCGTCGCCCGTGCCGGGGGGCAGGTCCATCACCAGGTAGTCGAGCTCGCCCCAGCGGACGTCCGACATCATCTGCTGGATCGCTCGGGACACCATCGGACCGCGCCAGATCATGGCCTTGTCCGCGCCGCCCAGGAAGCCGATCGACATCAGACGGAGCCCGTATGCCTCCAGCGGGACCAGCTTCTGGTCGACGACCCTCGGCTGCTGGCTGGTGCCGGTCAGTCCGGGCACGGAGGGACCGTAGATGTCCGCGTCCAGCAGGCCGACGCTGGCGCCGGATTGCTGCAGCGCCGCCGCCAGGTTCACGGCCACGGTCGACTTGCCGACGCCGCCCTTGCCGCTGGCCACGGCGATCGTCTGCTTGACGCCGGGCAGCGTCTCCGACGCCGGCTGGCGCATGAAGCCGGGCCGGACGTTGGCCGTCATGCGCACGTCGACCCGGGACACACCGGGCAGCGAGCCGACCGCCGCCTCGGCCTGGCCCTTGAACCGGTCCCGGACTGGGCAGGCGGGCGTCGTCAGCTCGAACGTGAATGCGACCTCGCCGCGGTCAGAGATGCGCAGGTCCTTGATCATGCCCAGGCTGACGACGTCGCGGCCGAGGTCGGGGTCCACGATCGTGGCCAGGGATTCGAGCACCTGCTGCTGGCTGGGGACTGGCATGGCAGACCTGATTCTAAGGACCCCGGCTCGCGCGCCCCGAAGCGGACGAGAGCTCGACCGGGATGCGCTCCAGGTCGGCGCGGCCGGCGTCGAGCGTGAGGATGCCGATCGTCCGCTCCCTGCTGAAGCCAGCCGCCGTGGGCGTCGAGACGTTCACGAAGCGGGTGCGACCCATGGCCTCGTCCCGCCAGCGGTGGGTGTGACCGTGGATGCAGACGTCTAGGCCGGCCGCCCACCCGTCGCCCCGGCGGGGCGGCCGATGCACCATGCCGACCTCGAGGCCCTCCAGCCGGCGCTGCACGCGCTCGGGGTAGCGCCGGTCGTCGGGCGCGTTGCCGTTGACCACGGTGAGCGGGCGGCCGAGCGCGCGCAGGCCCTCCAGCACCGCCTCCTCCTGCCAGTCGCCCGCGTGCCAGACCTCGTCGACCCCGTGGAACCGCGCCGCCACGAAGTCCAGCAGGGCCGGGACCCGGTACCTTCCCTGGGTGTCGCCGATGAGTCCCAGCCGAAGCATCGAGGACGAGCATAGGCCGCCTCTGCCGCGCCAGCGGGGGGGCGGGTCCGAGCCACCCGTGGCCGGCCGAGACGCGTTCCGCGAGCTGCAGGCCGCCTGCCGTGCCTGCCGCCGCTGCGCTGCGGAGGGCATCATCCCCGAGGCCGGGCCCGTGTTCTCGGGTGATGCGGACGCGCCGTTCCTGCTGGTCGGCCAGGCGCCCGGCCCGGTCGAGGCCCGGCTGGGACGGCCGTTTGCGGGCAGGGCCGGCCGCGAGCTGGACCGCTGGATGGCGCGGGCCGGGTTCACGTCCGACGAGGAGTTCCGGCGCCTGACCTACATCACAGCGCTCATGCGCTGCTTCCCCGGCCGGAACCCGCAGGGCACGGGCGACCGGCCCCCGCCGCCTCGCGCCATCCGCAACTGCGCGAGCTGGCTCGACGCCGAGCTGGTGCTGCTGCGACCCCGGCTGCTGATCCCGGTAGGCCAGCTGGCGATCCGCCGTTTCCTCGGGCCGGGCCGGCTCGAGGACCGGGTGGGGAGGACGTTCGGCCGCGACCCGGTGGTGATCCCCCTGCCGCACCCGTCGGGACAGAGCCGGTGGCTCAACGACCCGGCCAACCGGCGGCGACTGGTGGCCGCCCTCGCCGCCATCGGCGGGGAACGGCGCCGCTACCTCGCAGCCGGGGCAATGGCGGCCCGGACCCAGGCTCCTGGCTCCGGACCGCCGGCCGATCGGCTAGGCGGCGCTCCGGCGGGACCGCATCCAGAAGTACGCGCCCCCGATGATGACCACGAGCAGGACGATCGCAGCGATGATCTTGTTGGTCGTGATCGCGGCAGTGATGAGATAGGACATGGAGTAACGCCCCCCAAGTGAAATCTCGGACCGTGGGTCCGGCCCGGCCGTCACGTTGGCCGCGCTAGTCTAGACGATTGGCCGGGGTCGCATGGAGCACCGGGACAAAATCCCCAGACGAACCTAGATGCCCCATTTTTTCGCCACCCGGCAGGGCGACCGGGTCGAGATCGTCGGCGCCGACGCCCGCCACCTGGCGCGCTCGCTGCGCGCGCGGCCCGGCGAGCTGATCTCCGTGGTGGAGCCGCAGGGCCTGCTCCTCACCGTGCGGATCGAGTCGGTCTCTCCGGCGGCGGTGACCGGCCGTGTCGAGGCCGAGGCCGAGCATCGCCCGGAGCCGGACCGCGCCGTCACGATGGCGCCGGCGATGCTGCCGGAGGGCGCCCTCGACCTCGTCCTCTCGCGCTGCACCGAGGCCGGGGCGGCGGGCTTCCTGCTGGTCCAGGCGGCGCGCAGCCCCGCCAGGCCGAGCCGGGCCGAGCGCTGGGCGGCCATCTGCCGGGAGGCCGCCATGCTGGCCGGCCGGCTCGTGGTCCCGGCCGTCGAGGGGCCGCTGCCGTTCCCCGCCGCCTGGGAGCGAGCGACGCACCCGGTGCTCCTGGATCGAGCCGGTCCGCCCCTGGCCCGGCTGCGCGGGCCGGCGACGCTGTTCGTGGGTCCTGAGGGGGGCTGGTCGCCCGCCGAGGCGCAGCTGGCCGGCGACCGCGTCCGCAGCCTGGGCCCGCGCAACCTGCGCGCCGACACTGCGGCCCTGGCGGGGCTGGTGCTGGCGCTCGGGCCGGCGTAGCGATGCCGGCCGGCTCAGGCCGGCCGCAGCACGGTCGCCCGCTTCACCGGCGCGTCCTCCAGGCCTGCCGTCACGGGCACGTCGTACACGGCCAGCGCCTGGAACCGGCCCAGCGGCAGGTGGGCGCGGCCCGGGTCGCCGACCAGGACCGCGGCGCCGCGCCGCCTGACCCGGTCGAGGAACGCCAGGACGCGATCCGCGAGCGGCCGGTCGTAGAACACGTCCGCCGCCAGCACCAGGTCGGCGCCCTCGCCGTCGCCGTCCAGCACGTCCCGCGGCACGATCTCGAGGACGACGCCGTTCGCCTCGGCGTTGAGCGCGATGGCCTCGATCGCCAGCGCGTCCACCTCGCTGGCCGTCACGGCCGCCGCCCCCGCCTTCGCCGCCGCGATGGCGACCAGGCCGGAGCCGGAGCCGACGTCGAGGACGCTCCGGCCGGCTGGCAGCTCCGGGTGGTCGAGCAGAAAGCGGGCCAGGGCCTGGCCGCCAGACCAGGCGAACGCCCAGAACGGGGGCGGCGGCTCGCCGCAGCCGAGCGGCTCGCGCGTGCGCGTCCAGAGGTCGAACGCCTCGTCGGCGAGGTGGAGCCGGACCTCGGGCACGAGGGCCGGCGTGCCGAGGTGGGTGTTGGCGCTGACGAAGCCGGATTCCACTGCGCGAGCGTACGCGCGGTCCGCGCGTCGCGGGCCGGGTCCGGTCCGGGCCAGGGTCGCGGCCCCGCTCACCACAGCCTGACCGCTGCGCGGGCGATGTCGCGGATGACCTGGACCCCGTTGTCGGGGTCCGCGGTGGTCGTGAGCACGCAGACCGCGAACGGGTCGCCGGATGCGAAGACGACCCCGCAGTCGTTGGCGACGCCGTTGTCGGGGTCGATGCCGACCTTGTGGGCAACCGTGGTCCCGCCCAGGTAGTACGGGATGCGGTCGTTGAAGATCGTGGTCTCCAGCAGGCCGAGCAGCAGCTGTGTCGACGTGGCGCTCAGGAGGCTGCCCCGCGCCAGCTGGGCAAGGAGGTGGCCGGCGGAGCGGGCTGAGCACTGGTCGGTCTCCTGCACGCAGTCCCGGGCACCGATGAGCGCGGCGTACGCGTCGATGTTGGCGGAGCCGAGGACGCGGCGGAGCGCCATCCAGGCCGTGTTGTCGCTCTGCCTGATCAGCAGCGTCAGCAGCTGCTGGTAGGAGTACATGTCGCCGGGGTGGGCGGTGCCGAAGAGGGTGCCGGTCCCGCTCATGAAGTCCTCCGGGTGGAGGTCGATCTGGTTGTCCAGGGTCACCTGCCCCGCATCCACCTGGCGCAGCAGGTACAGCGCCTCGGGCACCTTGATCACGCTGGCCGCCTCCAGCGGGGTGGTGTCGCCCAGGCCGATGGTGGTGCCGCTGCCCAGCTCCTCCAGGTAGACGCCGAAGCTGCCGCCGCCCTGGGCGCCGAGGTATTTCCGGAGGTTGGCGCCGAAGGCCGCGGTGTCACCTGGCGCGATGGCGACGGGCGTCAGCGAGACCTGGGTCGTCTGGTTCCAGGAGATCGTCGTCTGCGCTAGGGCCGGCCAGGTGGCCCCGGAGCGGTCGGCCACGGTGTGCTGGCCGGTGGGCACCGCCCCGCTCCACGGGGCGGCGCCCACCGGCTGGTCGTCGATGGACAGCTCGCCCTGGGCCGGCGCGCTGATCATCAGCGTGCCGGTCTTGCGCACCAGGTGAGCGGTCACCGCGACCGTGCCGTTCTTCGCCACCTGGACCTCGGTCGTCCAGGGCAGGAACAGGTCGTTGTCGAACGCCACCTCGTGCTGGCCGGCCGGCACGGTGAGGTCGCAGGGGGTGGCCGGACAGGCCGCCGCCGGCGCGCCGTCCACCTGGGGCGCCTGGCCTCTGGGGTCGCTCTCCACGTGCAGCGTGGCGAGCTGCCTCGCCAGCGTCAGCGTGATGGATGCCAGCCGGTCCATCACCAGGGACACTGCCTCGGAGACGCTGTCGTGCGCGTCCATCGCGGCCGAGACCGTGGCGGTGCCGACGTGGCCGGGCGCCTGGAGCGCGAAGCGCCCGTCGACGTCCGTCACGCCGGCCCGCAGAACGGCAGACAGCTGGCTCAGCGTCACCACCGCCCCGGCCAGGGGGTCGCCCGTGTCGTCGACGACCCGGCCCGCGACGGCCGGCACCCGGTGCAGCACCAGCCGGCCCCCTGACGTGGTCGCCGGCTCGAACCCTTCCGCCACGACCGTCAGCGTGGGCGCCGCGTACGGCCACCGGCGGGCGCCGAGCCGGTAGCGTCCCAGGGGGTCGCTGCGCACCTGGCCGGCCGGTGCGAACGCGCTGGCGGCCTCGGTGACCACCGCCCCCGCCACCGGCTGGCCGGCGCTGTCCATCACCTGGCCGCTGGTCGGGACCGGCGTGGCTGTCCAGATGGCGATCGACGAGGTCAGGAGCAGTGCCGCCAGCAGTGCCACGCCGCGGAGCCGGTGGGCGGCGAACGACGGGGCAGCCCTACCGACCACGCGGGGAATGGTAGGGCAGCGGTGCCCCGTGGGGATGGGACCCTCCGGCAAGGCGGATGGGACCCTCCGGCAAGGCAGATGGGATCCTCCGGCGTTGGGGGGTAACCCTCCTGCTCTTACCATTGACGCCCGTGGCGACCCAGCAGGACCTGATCCGGAACTTCTGCATCATCGCCCACATCGACCACGGCAAGTCCACCCTCGCCGATCGCCTGCTGGAGCGGACCGGTACGGTGGCCGCGCGCGAGATGGTGGACCAGGTCCTGGACGCGATGGACCTCGAGCGCGAGCGCGGCATCACGATCAAGCTGCAGCCGGTGCGCATGGCGTACCAGGTCCCCGGCGGGGCGACGTACGAGCTCAACCTGATCGACACCCCGGGCCACGTGGACTTCGCCTACGAGGTGTCGCGCTCCCTGGCCGCCTGCGAGGGCGCCATCCTGGTCGTGGACGCGAGCCAGGGCATCGAGGCGCAGACCCTGGCCAACCTCTACCAGGCGGTGGAGGCCGGCCTGCACCTCGTCCCGGTCGTGAACAAGATCGACATGGACGCCGCCCAGCCCGAGGTGGTGGCCGCCCAGATCACGGAGGCCACCGGGATCCCGCGCGAGCAGATCATCCTGGCCTCCGCCCGCACCGGGGCCGGCGTCGACGAGGTCCTCCAGGCGCTTGTCCGCGAGGTGCCGCCGCCTCGGGGCTCCGCGGACGCCCCGCTGCGCGCGCTCATCTTCGACTCCACCTACGACACCTACCGCGGCGTGGTCACCTACGTCAGGGTGGTCGACGGCGTCATCCGGCCCGGCACGCGGGTGCGGCTGATGGCCAGCGGACGCGTCCACGAGGTGGACGAGGTCGGCTGGTTCCAGCCGGGCCGCCGGCCGGGCGACGCGCTGTCGGCCGGCGAGGTGGGCTACTTCACCGCTGCGATCAAGAACGTCACTGACGCCAGGGTCGGCGACACCGTCACCTACGCGGAGCGAGGGGCGGCGGAGCCGCTGCCCGGCTACCGGGCGGTGAAGCCCATGGTCTTCGCCGGCCTGTTCCCGACCGACTCGGACCGCTACCAGGAGCTCAAGGAGTCGCTCGAGAAGCTGCAGCTCAACGACGCGGCCCTCGTCTACCAGCAGGAGAACTCGGCCGCGCTGGGGTTCGGATTCCGCTGCGGCTTCCTCGGCCTGCTGCACATGGAGATCGTCCAGGAGCGGCTGGAGCGCGAGTTCGACCTGGACCTCATCACCACTGCCCCCACCGTGGAGTACCGGGTCTACCTGCGCGACGGGACGGTGGTGGAGGTCGACAACCCGGCCGAGCTGCCGGCGGTCCAGTCCATCGAACGCATCGAGGAGCCCTACGTTCGGGTCTCCATCATCGTGCCCAGCGAGTACGTGGGCGCCATGATGGAGCTCTGCCAGGAACGGCGGGGCACCTTCCGGACCATGGAGCACCAGGCCGGGGGCCGCGTGACGCTCGAGTACGAGCTGCCGCTGGCCGAGATCGTGCACGACTTCTACGACCTCCTGAAGTCGCGCTCGCGCGGCTACGCGTCCATGGACTACGAGCTGCTCGGCTTCCGTCCCGGCGACCTGGTCAAGCTCGACATCCTGATCGCCGGCCAGCCGGTGGACGCGCTGTCGATGATCGTGGACCGGCAGCGTGCCGTCCAGCATGGCCGCCGCCTCGTGGAGAGGCTGCGCAAGATCATCCCGCGCCAGCTCTTCGAGGTCGCCCTGCAGGCCGCGATCGGGGGGAAGGTCATCGCCCGCGAGACGATCTCGGCCATGCGCAAGGACGTGCTGGCCAAGTGCTACGGGGGGGACGTGACCCGCAAGCGCAAGCTGCTGGAGCGGCAGAAGGAGGGCAAGAAGCGCATGAAGCGGGTCGGCGCCGTGGAGATCCCCCAGGACGCGTTCATGGCGGTGCTCAGCCTCGACGAGTGACGCTCCCCGGTGGCCTCCCTCCCCTCGCGGGACGGGTTGGGGGAGGGGGGCCGGCCACGCGGTCCTGGTGCTGGCGGTCGCGCTCGCAGCCGTGGGCTGTGGGGGGACCGCCCCGGCGGCAGGCCCGGCCGAGGCGCCCAGCGCCCGGCTCGGGGCCTCGGCCGCCTGCGACCCGGCCACGGGGCAGGTGGTCCTCTTCGGAGGGCAGGCGGCGGCCGGGGTGACGGGCGACACCTGGACGTGGTCCGGCGGCCGCTGGCGGCCGCTCCAGGCGTCCGGCGGCCCCTCCGCACGGGCCTTCGCCGCGGCGGCCGCCGACGGGCGCGGCGGCGTCCTGCTCTTCGGCGGCGACACGCCCCACGGCGGCGCGCCGCCGAACGACACGTGGGCCTGGAACGGGCGCCGCTGGACGAGGCTGCGGCCGGCCACCGTTCCGCCGGCCGGAGCCTATCGCGTCATGGCGCTCGGGCCCGGCGCGGTCCCGGTGCTCGTCGTGTTCGGGCTCGACGGCGGCGTCAGCACGTGGACCTGGCGGCTCGCCCGCGGCGGCGACTGGGTGGAGGAGCGGCCGGCCCTGTCGCCCCCCTGGCGCGATGCGGCCGGCCTGGCGCGGGACCCGGTCTCGGGCCGGGTCCTGCTCTCCGGCGGCGTCCTGGCCGGCGGTGCCGCGCCCGCCCGCGACACCTGGGCCTGGGACGGCGCGGCGTGGCAGCCACTGGCGCCTGCCCACCGTCCCGGCGGCGGACCGGCCGCGCTGGCCACCACGAGGGCCGGCCCCCTGCTGCTGGAGCGCGACGGAACGTGGTCCTGGCGGGACGGCGACTGGGCGCCGGCGGCGCCGGGCCGGGCCCCGGCCTGGCAGCCGTACGCCGCCCTGGCCGGCCTGCCCGGCGGCGCGCTGCTGCTGACCGGCGTGCCGGGGGGACCGCATCCCGCCTCGAGCCAGACGTGGCTGTGGGACGGCTCTGGCTGGCAGCGCCGGGCGTAACCTACAGCGACGCACGATGACGTTCATCAACCTCGGCTGCAGGACCAACGCCGCCGAGACCGACGAGATGGCCTCGCTGCTCGCCGACGCCCACGGGTACGTGGTGGTCAACTCCTGCACGGTGACCACCGCCGCCGACCGCGACACCCGCAAGGCCGTGGCCAGGGCTCGCCGCCAGCACCCGGAGGCCGCGCTGGTCCTGATGGGCTGCTACGTGGACGCCCATCCCGGCGACACCCTGGGCGCCGACGTCGTGGTCCCGAACGCCTGGAAGCGCGCCCCGGACGGCGTGGAGGAGGCGATCGCGCCGCCCGGCGCGCGCCGGTCCCGCTACGTCCTCAAGGCCCAGGACGGCTGCGACAACCGGTGCACGTTCTGCATCGTCTGGCAGACCCGCGGCCGCTCGCTCTCGCGCGTGCTCCCCTACCTCGAGCGTCGGGCCCGGGCGGCCGCGCGGGCCGGGTATCGCGAGATCGTCCTGACCGGGATCGACCTCGGGTCGTACCGCGGCGGCCTGGCGCCGATGGTCCGGCGGCTGCTGGACGCGGGCGCGCCGGCCCGGATCCGGCTGTCCTCGGTCGACCCCTCCCACGTCGATGGGGAGGTGGCCCGGCTCCTGGAGCATCCGCGGGTCTGCCCGCACGTCCACCTGCCGCTCCAGTCCGGCTCCGACGCGATCCTGGCCCGCATGCGGCGGCGCTACGACCTGGCCGCGTTCGAGCGGGCCGTGGCGCGGCTCCGCGCCGTCCGGCCCGACCTCGCGCTGACCGGCGACGTGATGGTCGCCTTCCCGGGCGAGAGCCAGGACGACTTCGGACGGACGCTCGATGCCCTGGAGCGCGCGGGCTTCACCGGCCTGCACGTGTTCCGCTTCTCGGCCCGCCCCCGAACCGCCGCCGCCCGGTACCCGGACCAGGTCCCCGTGTCCGAGGCCAGGGCGCGCTCGCAGGCGGCGATCGCGCTCGCGGACCGGCTGCGCGCCGCCTACGAGGCCAGGTTCGAGGGGCGGCCGCTCCAGGTGATCTGGGACCGCGTGATCGCCGGTAGCATCCGGGGCGTCAGCGAGAACTACATCCAGGTGACGGCGCCGGCCGACGGCCGCCGGCCGGGTCAGCAGGAGGAGGTGGTATGGCGGACCGCGTCCCCGGCCGCGTAGCCCCGGGGCCGGGGTCGCGCTTCGAGGACTGGCTGCAGGAGCAGGGCCTGGGCCTCGAGGTCCGCCGGTACCCGGCCGGCACGCGCACGGCGGTGGACGCGGCCAGGGCGATCGGGTGCGACGTCGCGCAGATCGTCAAGTCGCTGGTGTTCACGGTCGATGGGCAGCCCGTGATCGTCCTGGTCAGCGGCGCCAACCGGCTGGATCCAGGGCGGCTGGAGGCGCTGACCGGCGCCCCCGTGGGCAGGGCCGACGCCGACGCGGTCAGGGCGGCCACGGGGTACGCCATCGGCGGGGTGCCTCCGTTCGGCCACGCCACGCCGCTGCCGACGTACATGGACGCCGACCTGACCGCCTTCGACGTCGTCTGGGCGGCCGCCGGCCGCCCCGATGCCGTGTTCCCGATCGCCCCCGGCCGGCTCGCCGAGCTGAGCGGGGCGCAGGTGGCGCAGCTCGCGTGACGGGCATCCTCCTCTCCTGCCGGCGTTGCGGGAAGCAGGTCTTCAGCTCGCAGGTGCGCGACGGCCTCTGCCTGGACTGCCGGGTGGACGCCGCCCTGGCCGACCTCCGGGAGGAGCACGTGCGCCTGTGGCGCAAGCGCGACCGCTACGCCGCCCGGGGCGCGAACGCCCGATCGATCGGTCCCCAGGTCGCCCGGCTGGAGGAGCGCATGGCGGCGCGCGTCGCCGCGCTGGTCCCGGAAGAGAAGGCGGCCGAGGAGCAGCTGCGCCGCACGCTGGAGAAGGCGCGCGCCGCCCGCTACGAGCTGAGGCGGCCACGCTGAGCACGGCGAGGGGTCCGGCGGCCGCGGGCCACCTGCCCCGCGAGGGGGGAGGGGCTTCAGTTGCCCTCCCCGTGCGGGAGGGGTTGGGGGAGGGGGCCGGGGCGCTCCAGCCGTTTCGGCACCTCTACATCCACGTTCCGTTCTGCCGGCACAAGTGCGGCTACTGCGACTTCAACGCCTACGCCGGCATGGACCGGCTGATGCCGGCCTACCAGGCTGCGCTGGAGCGGGAGCTGGAGCGGGCCTCGACCACGCTGCCCTTCGGCGCCCTCCGGAGCGTGTACGTCGGAGGCGGCACCCCGAGCCTGCTCCCGGCCGGGCTGGCGGCGCGCCTGCTGGCCCACGTCCGGGCCGTGTTCGAGGTGGAGCCGGAGGCCGAGGTGACCCTGGAGGCCAACCCGGCCTCCA
>DATFRD010000056.1:0-14930 GCA_035263645.1 Candidatus Dormiibacterota bacterium
TCGTTCTTGGCCAGCAGCGCCTCGATCTGGGCGACCGGGGGTGGCTTGGTCGAGAGCTTGTCGAAGCCCGCGATCGCCGACAGGTTCGTCGAGTACGGGCCCTGCTGCGCAGCGGCGCGGTTCCACGAGTAGACGACGTCCTTGGAGGTGACCTTGTCGCCGTTCGAGAACGTCACGTCCTGGCGCAGCTTGAACGTGTAGGTCAGGCCGTCCGAGGAGATGTCGGGCATCTTGGCCGCGATGTCGGGGACGATGTTGAGGTTCTGATCGAACTTGATAAGGCCGTTGAACACGTTCTGCGCGACCTCGGAGTCGGACTCCGCGTTGAGCTGGGCGGGGTCCAGCGTGCCGAAGTCGTCGCCGATGGCGAACTTCAGGGTCTGGTCGGCGGCCAGGGTCTGGCTCGGCTGCGAGGTGCCGCCCCCCTGGCCGCAGGCGGCGACTGCCAGCAGTCCACCTACGGCCACGCCGAGCGCCCTGACGAGACCGGGACGTCTACGCAAGTTTCCTTCCTCCTTCTCTCCAACTCGGACCGACCGGCGGCCCCGGCGCCGGGCAGGAGCCCGCGCCGTGCCGTGGCTTCGCGACCCACGAGCGCGGGACGAGCGCTGCCGGACGGGACCTAACCGCTGTCGATTCGAGATCGGACACTCTCTCAACCGGTCGGATCGCTGTGCCCGCCCAAGAGCCACGCACTCACCTTTGCTCCCCCACCCTCTTCACCACGGGAGGAGCGATGCAAAGCTGCGCCGACGAGGGAGTGCAGCACCAGCTACCGGGGTACTGGCGTAACTATCCGCGCGGCAACGCGAGCCTGTCAAGGGGCCTCTCCATCCTCGCCCGGACCCGGGGCGCGTGACGAGCCGCTCACCCTTCCGCCCCGCCCCGAGGGAACAGCTCGCCGAGCACCCGGTCGGCGGCGGACACGAAGGCGCGAAGCTCGGCGGGGCCCATCGGGGTGCAGAGCGCGCCGAGCCCGCGCGCCGCCATCAGGATGCCCTGGTTGAGCATCCCGAGGAGGAAGCCGTGGGCCAGCCGGGCCGACCAGGCGCGCCGAACCGAGCGGTAGTCCACCAGCTCGGCCCCGGTGAGGTGGACGTTGAACAGGGACCCGAGCCCCGTGACCTGGGCCGGCACCCGGTGGTCGGCGAACACCTCTTCGAGCTGGCTCCGCAGCCAGTCGCCGTCGCGGTCCAGCCGCGCGAAGACCTCCGGCGTCAGCTCGCCCATGGCGGCCAGCCCGGCTGCCATGCCCAGGGGATGCCCGTTGTACGTGCCGCCGTGCGGGACCGAGCGCTCGCGCTCCGGGTCCAGCAGCTCCATCACGTCCCGGCGGCCGCCGAACGCCGCGACCGGGAGGCCGCCGCCGATGATCTTGCCCAGCGTGGTCAGGTCGGGCCGCACGCCGTGGCGGCCCTGTACCCCCGCCGTGCCCACCCGGAACGAGATCACCTCGTCGAAGATCAGGAGCATCCCCAGCTCCTCGGTCAGGCGGCGCAGGTCGTGCAGGAACTCGGGGCGGGCCGGGACGAGGCCCGTGGCGGACATCAGCGGGTCGATGATCACGGCGGCGACCCGCCCGCGCTCGCGGCGCAGGATCGAGGCGGCGGCGACCGAGTCGTTGAACGGCAGCACCACGGAGTCCGCCAGCACGGAGGCGGGGATGCCGGGCGACTCGGCCACCGGCAGCGGCGCGTGGTCCGGACCGGCCGCCTCCGGGTCGGGCGAGACGCTCACCTCCGCGGCGTCGTGGGTGCCGTGGTAGCAGCCCTCGAACCGGGCGATCGCGGTTCGGCCGGTGTGCGCACGGGCCAGCCGCATCGCGTACATCGTCGCCTCGGTGCCCGAGTTGGCGAAGTGGACGAGGTCCAGCGAAGGGACCCGCCGGCGCAGCTCGCGCGCCAGCGAGATCTCCTGCTCGTTGGCTGCGGCGAACGCCGTACCCCGCTCGAGCTGGCTCTGGATGGCCGCCGTGACGGCCGGGTGGCGGTGGCCGAGGATGAGGGCGGTGTAGTTGCCGATGAAGTCCAGCCGCTCCACCCCGTCCGGGTCCCAGACCCGAGCGCCGTCGCCGCGGCTCAGGTACAGCGGATGGGGCGCGAAGTGGATGGTCGTGCGGGTGACGCCGCCGGCGATGTGGCGGCGGGCCTCCCGGTAGAGCCCGGTCGAGCCCGGCGAGCTGCTCTCGTACGCGTCGGCGGCGTCGGCCAAATCGATCTCCTCCCAGCGGGCGCGGCGGAAAACCGCCCCCGATCGTACGAGCAGAGGGCGTCCGCGACAACCTCAGGGCCTTTGGGTTAGGATTCGCCCTGCGGTACGTCCCAGTACCGCAGGTGGGGGCGGCGCGACCGCCGTGGGAGGAGAGAGGTGACCGGCAGCGCTTCCGGTCCTGGCGGCGCCCAGGGCCGACGTGGCAGGCTGATCCTGGCCGCGGTGCTCGCGGTCGGCATGACCGCCATCGGCTCCTCGTCCGTGGGCGCGATGCCGTCGGTCGGGGCGGCCGCGTCCAACTGCTGGGTCTGGGTCTGGCCCTGGCCGTGGCCCCTGCCCTGCCCTTCGCCCTCACCCTCACCGACGCCCTCCCCGTCACCCTCACCCCACTCCCTGGCCCTCTCGTCGCCTGGCGCGCCGGCACTGCCCTCCGCGTCGCCGCTGCCGAGCCCGAGCGCGACCGCTTCGGCTGCCCCCGGCGCGTCGCCGTCGCCGGCCGGGAGCCCGAGCCCGTCGCCGTCGGCGGCTCCGTCGCCGGGCAGGGCGGGACCGTCTCCTTCGCCCACCCCAACTCCCGTCGTGAAGACCCGGCAGGCGCTGCCGTCGCCCAGCTCGTCGTCGGCGGTCCTCTCCTCGGCGACCCTGCAGATCACCGCGCTGCGGTCGATCTCCGTGGTCACGGTGAACACGGCCGCGGGCCCGACCAATGTGATCCAGCTGCAGGCGGGGGCGGCCACCATCGGCGGCCTCGACCTGCTCGCACCGTGCGTCGGGCACGTCCAGGTGCACACCACCGCCGCCCGCGAGGTCGCCACCGGCGGCCTCACGCTGAATGCCACCGCGCTCCAGGTCACCGTGCTCGGGGTCACGATCATCCTCGCCGCGGCCGACCTGCCCGTGGGCTCGCTGACGCTGCCCGGCGTGTCCCTGCCGCCACTGCCGACGGACACCGCCTTCCTCTCCGTCAAGATGTTCGTGCAGTCGATACGGGCCCCCAACCTGACCCTGACCTCCGCCGCGATCACCTCGTCGGCCTGCTGAGGGAGCGCACCGAAGCCGAGCGGCCCCGTCCCCCAACCCTCCCTGCGGGGAGGGGAGGGGGGCGCGAGCTCACCCGGTGTACTCGGCGAGTCGCGGGCGCAGGGCCCAGAAGACGGCGGCTTCGCCGGAGAGCCACATCAGGCCGGCGCCGACCGCGGCCAGCGCGGTCAGCATCCGAAGCCGCTTCGGGGTGGTCGAGGCGCCCACCCTGATGCTTGCAGCATCCTCGCCGACCCGCGTCGCCCAGGCCGTGGCGGCGGTCATCCCCCCATCCAGGCGCGGCGGCGCACCGTGAGCCGCGAGAAGCAGCCCAGCTCGATCACGTCGTCCGGCCCGATCACCTTGACCTCGGCGCCCACCAGCACCATACCGTTCAGCTTGGTTCCGTTGGTCGAGCCCAGGTCGCGGACGCCCCATGCGTCCCCCAGGTCGACGATCTCGGCGTGACGCCGCGAGACGTAGGGATCGGCGTCGATGGGGATCTGCACGCCGGCCGACTCGTCACGACCGACCACGATCGAGGGGCGGTCCAGCATGAAGACATGCTCGCCGCCGTCGGTCGGAGGGTCCGGGCAGCCGGGCTCGTTGCTCCGGGTGGGGTCCGCGCTCAGGATCAGGACGAGCCGGCCTCCCATCGGCGCTCGGCCGTGGTCGGCCTGCCCGTCGGCGGGAGCCAGCGCGGCCTGCAGCGCCTCGCCCGTCTCGAAGTCGTAGGCGCAGCTCGGGCAGTAGCGGTCGGCACCCTCGCGGAGCGAGCCGCAGATCGGGCACGTCTGCGCGCTCGATGCCTCGGCCAGCCGGGCCGCGACGGCGCGCTGGCCCGCGTGCCAGTTCCTGGCACCGCACACGTCGCAGTAGTCGTCGCTGACGGAGTAGTGACCCCGCCGGCAGGTGAAGCTCATAGCTCTCGCGGCCTGTTCAGGCGGACCGTGCGCCGAGACCGCGTGTCCAGCGTCATCTCGTCCTCCTTCGATACGCCAGCCTTGAGGCGCACGGTGCCCTCCCTCGGGTCGTCGATGTCGACGACCCGCAACAGGAGACGGGTCGTCTGCTCGTTGCCGCTTGCGGCCGCGAGCTGGACCGCGCGGCCCAGCCGCTGGGTGGCGGTGGCGTAGTCGCCGGACCGCCTTGCTTCCAGGCCCTCCTCGATGCTGCGGGCCAGCTCCTCCTGGCCCGTGTAGTGGGCGACCGCGCGGTCGATCCGCGTCGTGCGCTCCGTGTCGTCGGTCCAGCAGGCCCGCACAGGCGTCTGGCACACGTAGCGGCCATCGACGATCAGCGCGACGCGCGCGGCGCGCAGCTCGTTCTCCGCGCCGACCTGCTGCGGCACCACGGAGAGGCACAGGTGATACTCGCGCTCCTCCTCGTTCGCCCAGGCGCCGGTCGAGTAGGTGCTGGCGAGCGGCAGGCCCGGGTCGATCGCACCCACCTGCTGCCACTGGTGCTCGGGCCCGGCCGGCTGCTGCCAGGCGACCCGCTCGCTCAGGTCGAGCACCTCCGGCGACACCTGCTTGAAGAAGCGGACCGTGCCGCCGAGCGGTGTCAGCACCTGCACGTACAGCGCGCCGATCCGCCGCTCGACGGACCGCTGCATGATGGCCTCGAACTCGCTGTCCATCTGCGACGGCTCGGAGATGATGTCCGTCGTGCCCAGCAGCGCGTCCGAGACCGCCTGCAGCTCACGCCGGTCCCAGTCCGTGCCGAAGCCCCGGCAGTCGCACTGGAAGAGGCCGAGGCAGCGGTCCACCTCCGCGGTGAGCCGGGCTCGCTCCTCGCCCTCGTCGCGGCCGTCCGTGAGCAGGAACGCGTGGTTGATGGCCGCCGGCCGGCTCTCGAACAGCTGGCGCGCCATCGCCAGCCAGTTCGAGATCGCGGTGCCGCCGCCCGCCCCCAGCCGCGCGATCGCCAGCTTGGCCCCGGCCCGGGTGGCTTCCGAGGCCAGGGCCAGTGAGGGCACCAGCTCGCCGCCTTCGAAGCGTGGCTCCGGGTAGATCGGCCGGGCGAACGCGGTGCCCGCGACTATCGCGAACCACGTGCCGTCGGGGAGCTGGTCGATCGCCTTGCCCGTCGCGGTCCTGGCTGCCTCCAGCTTCGTCCACGGCGTGCCCATGGAGCCGGAGCAGTCCAGGAGGATGACCTCGACCGCCTCCTCGGCCCCGATCAGACGCCGGCCGTCGGCGCCGTTCGCGCCCGTCCCGACCGCCACGATGGCATGCACGGCTGACGTGCCCCGGGGCAGGTAGACATTCTGGTGCACCGTGGCACTGAAAGTGGTCACGATGTGTCTCCCCCTCCTTCCTCTCGTCCCGTTTGGGGACCCGGTCCCTGCTTCGGACCTCGTCCCCTCGTCGCCGTCACACCAGCCCCACGGCGACGGTGATGTTGTCGACTCCCCCGAGCGCGCGGGCGAACTCCGTTAGGCCTCGCGCCACGTCGACGGCGCTGGCGTCCCCGGGCAGCTCCGTCAAGAGCTCACGCATACGTTCAGGGCTCGGAGCGTAGTTCCAGAGGCCATCTGAGCACAAGAGGATGCATCCGCTGGTCGGGCTGGTGAACGACCGTATCGAGGGTACCGGCTCCCCGTCCTGCTCCGCCCCCACCCAGCTCGTCAGGGCATGGGCACGAGGATCCGCCAGGGCCTCCTCCTCCCCCATCAGGCCGAACTCGACCTGATCGGCGGCCCAGGTGTCGTCGGTGCTCAGCTGCCAGGAATCCATGACCCCGATGAAGTACGCCCGGCTGTCCCCCACCCACCCGATCGTCATGCTGCGGTCGAAGACGAGCGCGGCCACCACGGTCGTGGCGGGCGCCTCCTCTCCATCCGCCTGCTGCCAGGGAACGACGCAGACCGCGGCCTGCGCGGCGCTCATCGCCCCGCGCATAGCCTCCTCCGGGTCGGGATGGCGGTCCCGCACCGCCGCGACCAGGTAGGCCAGCACGGCGTCGGCGGCAGCCTGGGATGCAGCGGCCGGCTCCGCCGAGCTGGACACGCCGTCGCAGACGACGAGGATCCGCGCGCCATAGTTGTCGAGGCGGGCCAGCGCGAGCGCGTCCTCGTTGCGATTCCGCTTCAGGCCGCGGTCGCTCACGCCCGCCAGGTCCGGGTACGCGAGCTCCACGTGGTCGCGACCCTGGGCCGGCTCAGCGGCCGGCTCCCAGGTCGTCGGCGCGTACTGCGGCGCCGTGGCCTCGGCCTGGACGCCGATGAGGGCCACCCGGGTCGGCAGCGGAGCGCCGCACGCCTCGCAGAAGCGGTCCTCCGGCCGGGCCGGCTCCCCGCAGCCCGGGTTGGGGCATCGGAACCCGTCGGGCGTCTCCATCGCGGCGAGGGCCAGGCGCTGCTCAGACCGCGGTCAGCGGCCTGACCTCGTTGGCACGGTCCACGAGACCGATCCTCTCGTCTCCCGTGGCGAGCCGCGCCAGCTGCCGGTAGGACCGCTCGAGGCCCAGCCGCAGCGCCCTCTCTTCCAGCCTGTGTCCCAGCAGCTCCACCGACCGGTCCGGCCGCACGGCGCCCGACCCGACCAGCCCGAGCGCGCTCTCCAGCAGCTCGATCGTGAGCTGCCAGCGCTGCCGCCCCTCGAGGCCCAGGCGCTGCAGCGTGGCAGACGCCAGCGACAGCTCCGGGATGCCCGGCGCGGACTGCGCGCCCGTCCGCATCAGCGTGCGGACCAGGGCCAGCTGGGCCGGGACGTAGAGGCTGGAGCCCTCCGGGATGCGCCGGTATGCCTCGACGGCGCCGGCTCGGTCCCCGGACGCCTCCTTCACCCGCGCCAGCCCGAAGCAGGCCGAGGTGAAGCTGGGATCGGTCGCCGAGACCACGTCGTACAGGACCGCCGCCCGGAGCAGGTCGCCGGTCTGCTCCGTGGCCAGCGCCTCGGCCAGCTTGGGCGCGAGCTCGCCCGGCAGGTCGAACGCGATCCGTTCGAACGCCCGGCGCGCGTCGGCCGACCTCCCCCGCATGAGCAGCGAGAGGCCGCGATACCACGTGACCCGCCAGTCCCACGGGTCGTCGCGATTGATCTCCTCCAGATGCCTCTCGGCCTGGTCCTCCGCGCCCAGCCCGATCAGCGCCCTCGCCAGGCCCAGCCTGGCCTCGGCCGTCTCCGGGACCTGGCCCTGCGCGATGGCCCGCTGCAGGAAGGCGACCTGCTCGGCCTGGTCGGTCAGCGCCGAGACGTTGACCACGAAGCTGGCCGCGGGATCGGCCGGGTTGACCTTGAGCATCGGCAGGTGGCGCCAGTCGGGCTTGCCCGGGGGTGCGCCCGCGTTGACGTAGAGCGCCTGGAGGTCCCCGCCGAACAGGCTGCTCGCCGCCGCCCTCGGCGTCCGATCCTTTGCCGCCACGACCTCCCGGAGCACGCCGATCAGCTGCTCGGACATCTCGTCGGCGTTCTGGAAGCGATCGTCCGGATTCTCGGCCGTGCCCTTCAGCAGGAACCGATAGAGGGACTCGTAGCGGGCGAACAGGGGCTGCTCGGAGGGGTCGGGCAGGCTGTAGCGGTACTTGGTCTGGTAGCCGCGGAAGTCGAGGACCAGCGCGGCCAGGCAGCGGGCGACGGAGTACAGGTCCGACGCGGCCGACGGCCCCAGCCGGGCCACCTCCGGCGCCTGGTACCCGTCGGTGCCATAGACGGCCGCGCTGGTGTCGTCCATCCGGGTCACGGCTCCGAGGTCGATCAGCTTCACGTCGTCGCCCTGGAGCATCACGTTGTCCGGCTTGAAGTCGTTGTAGACCAGGCCCAGGCGGTGGAGGTAGGAGAAGGCGGGCAGGATGGCCAGGATGTACGCGATGGCGTGCTCGACCGGCAGCGCGCCACCGTCGCTGCCGTTGGCCTGGCGCCGCTCGCGAAGGATCTCCCGGAGCGGCTTGCCCCCTACGTACTCCATCACCGTGTAGCCGGCTCCGGAGTGCTGGACGAAGTTGTAGATGCGCACCACGTTCGGGTGCTCCACCCTGGCCAGGAACTGGCGCTCGGCCGCCGCGGCCGCCATGGCGTCCGCGTCGCCCGAGTTGAGCAGGCCTTTCAGCACCACCCAGCGGTTCGAGACCTGCTCGTCCTGGGCCAGGTAGATCCAGCCCAGGCCGCCGTACGCGAGACAGCCCGCGATGCGGTACTGGCCCGCGACCAGGTCGCCGTCGCCGAGCGGGGGCAGGAACGAGTAGGCCTGGCGGCACTTGCTGCAGAAGCCGGTGAGCCGGCCCGGCTTCCCGTCGCGGCTGCGGCCGACCTCAGCCCCGCACCGGGGGCAGAAGCGCTTGTCCTCCGACACCTCCGGATTGGCCATGACCGCAGCCAGCGGGTCCAGCGTCGGCATCGGCGAGACGCTCACCAGGCCCGCGCCGATGCGGCTCCTGGCGGTGGGGCGCCGGCTCGTGCCCAGCGCCCGTCGCGAGGCGGGGACCAGCGTCTGGCCAGAGGGCGACGTCCCAGTCGTGCCGTTGGTGAACACCGAAGGGCTGCTGCTGGGCGGCGTGGTCGCCGGCGGGTTCGTCACGGGCGTGGACGGCGGCGTGGTCATTGGCCTGGACGGCGGGCCGGTCGGCGGCCGGGTTGGCGGCCGGGTCGGCAGCCTGCCGCCCCACGCCCCGGTCGGGGGCGCGGCCGGAAGCGGCGCGCCCGGAAGCGGCGCGCCCGGCACCGCCGGCGCCGCCGGCACCGCGGTCCGGGGTGGCATCGGCCCTGCCGGCCGTCCGACCGGCGTGTGGCCTCGGCGGAGTGCGATCTTGCCGCACACCGTGCAGTAGCCGTCCTCGACGACGCCCATGCAGCCAGGCGTCGCCTGGCAGGTCTCACCGTCCATGGCCCAGCGTACCCCCAATGTGCTCCTGAACATGGGGCGGCGTTACTCCCACGTCTGGCGCATGATTATGGCCTGATCGTGCGCTCTGGTTCCAGGGGCCCGATCAGCGCACGGCAAAATTGCCCCTCTCCCCCGCTCTCGGAGGGTCAGGGGGAGAGGCCGCCCGGCGAGGCGGGGTGGGAGCCCCAGGGCGCTCTAGGAGCGCGGCCGGAAACCGGGCCGAGAGATTTGGGGTCCAGGTGCCTCAGATGCGGTGGCGCCGACGAGGAGCGCAGGGAGCGCCCTCTAGGGCGTGAGCGAGCACCGCAGAAGGCAACGCCGGAGATGGGGTGCATGGGCCCCAAAGATCCGGCTTGGTTTTCGGCCGCGCTCCTAGAGGTATTCGAGGAGGTGCTGCCGCTCCCAGTCGGTGACGACGTCCGGCCAGTCGTCCCGCGCGTACTCGGGGACCGCCTCCCTGGCCTTGGCGCACTCGTGGCGCTTCACGGCCAGAAAGAGCCTGACGAATTCCTCGCCCAGGCACTCGCAGAGCGCCTCGTCCGCCTCGAACGCCACCAGCGCCTCGTCCAGCGTGCGCGGCAGCGGCGCAGCCGTCTCGTCCGCGTACGCGAGGCCCGTGGTGGGGGCCCGCGGCTCGAGGCGGCGCTCGACCCCGTCCAGGCCGGCCGCCAGGACGGCGGCCATGACCAGGTAGGGGTTGCTGCCTGCGCACGGCAGCCGGTTCTCCAGGTGCGTCTCCGGCCCCCTCGTCCCCTTCACCCGCAGCGCCGCCGTCCGGTCCTCGTACCCCCAGGTCACGTTCATCGGGGCGAAGCTGTACAGCTTGTACCGCTTGGCGCAGTTGACGGTGGGCGCCGCCAGCGCGGTCAGCGCCGGCGCATGAGCCATCTCGCCGGCGATCCACCGCCGGGCCAGGTCCGTCAGCCCATCCTTCTGGCGGACATCGAAGAACGCGTTGCGGCCGCTGTCCGCATGGACCAGGCTGTGGTGGTAGTGGCATCCGCTCGCGCTCTGGTCGGCGAGCGGCTTGGTCATGAAGCTGGCCAGGTAGCCACGCTGCTGGGACAGCTCCTTCATGGCGTTCTTGAACACGAACGCGCGATCGGCCGCCGCCAGGCCGAGGGCGGGGGCGAAGTTGATCTCCATCTGGCCGGGCCCGTACTCCACGTTGGAGGTGATGACGTCGATGCCGGTGGCCAGCAGGCCATCGAGCAGCCAGGTCACGAACTCCTGGTCGAAGTTGTTGCGCACCGTCCAGAAGATCTGGATGCCCTCGAACGCCGGGGCGCGGGTGGCAGCGTCGAACAGGTAGACCTCGTACTCGAAGCCGCTGCGCAGGACGTACCCCAGGCGCGCCAGGCGCTCGACGAGCCGGCGGGCCAGGTGGCGGGGCGCCGCGCGCAGGGGTTCGCCGCTGTACCACATCGGGTCGGCGAGCACGCGTGCGGTGCGGTCGGCCCACGGCACCGGCGACAGGGTGGGCAGGTCGGGGAAGATCAGCGAGTCGGCGAAGTTGCGCTCCTCCAGGTAGCCGGTGCCCGAGGCGACGCCGCCCTGCAGGTCGAGGCCCAGCAGCCCGCCGAGGAAGTTGAGGCCGTGCTCCGCGTAGTGCCGGAAGTGGCGGACCGGCACGGTCTTGCCCCTGCTCAGGCCGTGCAGGTCCGGCTGCTCGAACCTGACGTACTCGACGCCCCCGCGAGCCAGGTACTGCTCGGCTTCCTCGATCGTCTGCATCGCGCCCCCGTCGGACCCGTCCGCGTCGGCCGCACTCATGCCCATCTCCTCAGCAACCCTCGGCGGCGCGAATGCCCGTCGAGCCCGGGACCGGCTGGAGATTATAGGGGCCGGATCGACGATCGTTCGACCGCCGGTGGCCCCTCGCCAGGACCGGCGCGAGGGGGGCATCATGTTCCCCAGGAACGATGACGAGCGGGACGGCGACGACCCACCGGACGATGTGCCCGATGAACTGCCTGCCCACGGTGTGCGGGATGCGCGTGGAGGTCGAGGACGGGCGCGTGACGGCCGTGCACGGCGACCCTGGAAACCCGGAGAGCCGTGGCTTCCTCTGCATCCGCGGCCGGGCCGCCGGCGAGATCGTCGACAACCCCCTCCGGCTCCTCCGACCGAGGCTGCGGGACCGGCGCGGCGACGGGCCCTGGCGGGACACCACCTGGGACGACGCCCTGGACCGGATCGCGGCCGCGATCGGGTCCGCGCCGCCGCACCGGACGGCCGTCTGGCCCGGCCACGGCGTCTTCGTCAACACCGTGGGCGCGTCGCTCTCGTGGCGATTCGCGAACCTGCTCGGCGCCCAGTGGTGGGTTCCCTCGATCGTGTGCTGGGGGCTGGGCGGGCTGGGCGTGTGGCTGACCGGCCTGCCGCACGTGAACACCGCGGACGACCTGGCGGAGAACGCCGACCTGGTGGTGCTGTGGGGCGCCAACCTGGCCAGCCAGCCCACCACCGCGCCCCGCATCGTGGCGGCGAGGCGGAGGGGGGCGCGGGTGATCGCGATCGACGTCCGCCGGACGGAGGCCTGCGACCACGCGGACGACCACCTGCTGCTGCGGCCGGGGACGGACGCCGCGCTCGCCCTCGCGGTCGCGCACGTCATCTTCCGGGAGGGCCTGGAGGACCGGGACTTCATCGAGCGCCACACCGTCGGCTCCGAGGCGCTGGCCCGGCACGTCGAGGGCTGCACGCCCGAGTGGGCGGAAGCGGAGACGGGTCTCGCCGCCGCCCGCATCCGCGCATTCGCGCGGGAGTACGCGGGCAGCCGGCGGGCGACGATCCTGCTCGGCGGCAGCTCGATGCACAAGACGGCCAACCGGTGGCACGCGGCCCGTGCCGTGTCCTGCCTCCCGGCGCTGACCGGCAACCTCGGACGCCCGGGTGCCGGGATGGGACCGCGACACGGCGCCGGCACCCAGTCCACCGCGCTGGCCCGCATCGTCCCGCCCGACATCCGGTCGCCGGAGACGGTGATCCCGAGCGAGATGGACACGATCCTGGACCGTCTGGAGGCGGGGGACGTGCAGGTCCTGCTGCTGCCGGGCACGAACATGCTCTCGTCCTTCTCCGACACGGCGCGGGTCGAGCGCGCTCTGCAGCGGGTGGGCCTGATCGTCTGCTTCGACCTGTTCATGAGCGACACCTCGAGGCGCTTCGCCGACGTCGTCCTCCCCGGCACTTCGTGGCTGGAGGAGACGGGCCTCAAGCTCGGCCCGACGCACGTCCACCTCATGGACCGGGTGCTCGAGCCCCGGGGCGAGGCCCGGCCCGCCTGGCAGCTCTACGCCGGCCTGGCCGAGCGCCTCGGGCTGGAGGGCTACTTTCCGTGGGGCTCGGCCGAGGGACTTGTCGACGCGGTGCTGGACAGCGACCACACGCGGCACGTGACGGTCGAACAGCTGCGCGCCGACGGCCCCAGCGCCGCCACGGCCGCCGCGGCCTACGCCTACGGCTCGCTGCGGTTCCCGACCCCGTCCGGCAAGGTGGAGCTGTACTCGGAGCGAGCCCTGGCCATGGGCCTGCCGCCGCTGCCCGTGCACGAGACGCCGGACCGCCCGGCCGGGCACCCGCTGGCGTTCGTGCAGGGACGCACGCTGACCCACTTCCACGGCTTCTACGACCACGGCCAGGCCCTCCCCTCCCTGGCCAGGGCCGATCCCGAGCCCATCCTGTGGATCGGCCCGGAGGACGCGGCCGCCCGCGACATCGAGGACGGCGAGCCGGTGCGGCTGCACAACGAGCGCGGGGCGATGGAGGCCAGGGCCCGAGTGACGGACCGGGTGCCGGCCGGGGTGGTGTGGATGCGGGACGGATGGCTGGGCGTCAACCGGCTGACCAGCTCCGAGCGCACCGTGCCCGACGCCGCCGTCGCCGCGTTCCCTGCGGGCGGGTCCGCCCGCTACGACGCCTTCGTCGAGGTCGAGCGAGCGGTAGCCGCACGGCCGGGCCCGGTCGGGTCGCGTTGACAGCGGCTTCCGGGACTCCCCACCCTTGGTGCCCTGGATGAAGATCGACGCCTACTGTCACCTGTTTCCCCGGTCCTACTTCGACCGCCTCAGCGCCCTGGGTGACACGCCCCAGGCGGCGAACCTGCGCCGTCGCACGGGCGGCGTGCCGGCCCTGGTCGACCTGGACGTCCGCTTCCGTCAGATGGACCAGTTCGGCGACTACCGCCAGGTGGTCAGCCTGCCCGCCCCGCCGCCGGAGGACATCGGGCCGCCCGCCGTGGCGGTCGAGTTCGCGCGCCTGGGCAACGACGGCCTGGCCGAGCTCGTGCAGCGGCACCCCGACCGGTTCGCCGGCTTCGTGGCCGCGGTGCCGATGAACGACCCCGAGGCCGCCGTCCGTGAGATCGACCGGGCCTGCGGCCAGCTGGGCGCGGTGGGCGTCCAGATCTATACGCACGTCAACGGCCATCCGATGGACGAGCCGCGCTTCGAGCCGGTCTACGCTCGGATGGCCGAGCTCGACCGGATGATCTGGGTGCACCCGTCCCGCAACTCGTCCTGGGCGGACTACCCGACCGAGCAGCGCTCGAAGTACGAGCTGTGGTGGGTGTTCGGCTGGGAGTACGACACCGCCATCTTCATGGGTCGGATGGTCTTCTCCGGGGTGCTCGAGCGATACCCGGACCTGAAGATCCTGGTCCACCACGGCGGCAGCATGGTCCCCCACTTCGCCGGCCGGGTCGGCCCGGGGCTGGACCAGCTGGGCGCCCGCACGCCGCCCGACCAGGCCGACGACGTGCGGCACTACCCGCTGTCACGGCGGCCGCTGGACTACTTCCGGATGTTCTACGCCGACACCGCGATGTTCGGGGCGGCGAACGCCGTGCGCTGCGCGATCGACTTCTTCGGCGTCGACCGCGTCCTGTTCGCGTCGGACACGCCGTTCGACCCCGAGCAGGGACCCGGCTACATCCGGGAGACGATCGCCAACCTGGAGTCGCTCGGGCGGTCGGGCGGCGACCTCCAGCGCATCTACGAAGGGAACGCCCGCCGCCTGCTCCGCATCTAGGCCGAAGGCGGCCCCCTCCTCCCGCGCGATGGGGGAGGGACCTCCTCAGGCGCCCGGGGCGCCGTGGGCGTGGCTGGCCTTGAGGGCCAGGTAGGCGGCGACGTCGAACTCGGCCAGGTCCGGGATCACCTGGATCGGCACATAGGGGCGGGCGCGGCCGTCCCAGCCGATGCGGTCCATGTCCCAGTACAGCTCGACCAGGTTGCCGTCGGGGTCGCGGAGGTAGACCCGGACCTGCCAGCCGGGGCCACCGAACCGCGCCTCATGCCACGCGCCGAGCGCCAGCAAGCGCCGGTGGGCACCGAGCAGGTCGGCGTACTCGGGGACCTCGAACGCGAGGTGGTGCAGCCCGAACGGGTCCGGTGCGCCGGGGACTGCCGCGGTCGAGAACAGGGCAAGGCAGTGATGGTCGCTCCCGCAGCGCAGCCATACGCCCTCCGCGATAGCGCGGCCGGCGGGGTAGGTCAGGCGATCGGACACGGCCAGACCGAGCAGCGCCGTGTAGAAGCGGGTCGCCCGCTCCAGGTCGCGAACGGTGAGCGCCACGTGGCCGAAGCGGGCGAGGCGCAGCGGCGGCTCCGCCCGGAGCTCCGGCTCGCGCTCGGTGCGCGGCATCTCACCATTGTGCCGGTGCCCCCCGCGGTGCGGGCGCGCCCGGCCGGACGTCGGCGGTGCGCCGGGCGGCGCTGCCGGCCGGATAACCTGTAGGGGCCGGCCCGTCGAGGCCATCAGCCCTCCGGGACCGCGGCAGGAGACACCGTGGCAGAGACACCGTGAAGGAGAGCCCAACCCCATCCATGCAGCACTTGGTAACCGCCCAGGACCTCGCCGACGCGCTCAAC
>DATFRD010000057.1:0-6856 GCA_035263645.1 Candidatus Dormiibacterota bacterium
GCGGCAGGTCGGCCGGGTCGGCGGCGGCCAGCTGCTCGGGCGAGGGGAACAGGTGGGTGACCGCCCCGGCGGGGATGGCCAGCCGGGTGCCGTACCGGGCCACCAGCCGGCCGGTCAGCGTCCGGGCGCCTGCCACGGAAACCTGCTGGCCCAGGACGGCACGGATCGCCAGCTCCGGCCCGTCCACCGTGCCCGGGAGCCGCCGGCCCGGCGTCCCGGCCACCAGCGGACGAAGCAGCGGGTCGGCGCCCAGGCTCGCGTCCACGTCCACGGCGTCGGCGTCGAGGTCGAGCAGGCGGCGGGCGCGGTGGACCGCAGGCCCGAGGTCGCGGAGGTCGTCGAGCCGGAGCGCGCACCGGACGTGGCCGTCCTGCGGCGTGAGCTCCATCGTCCCGGAGCCGTGGGGCAGGCGGAGGCTGCGGACATAGGAGCCGTCCCGCACCTCCTCGACGCCGGGGACGGCTCGTGCCGCCAGGAAGTCCAGCAGGCCGGCCGCATAGAGTGGCGGCCGGTACGGCAGCCGGACGCAGGTCGAGCCCCGGGCGCCGCCGCCAGAGAGCCGCGAGGCGGCGGCGCGCAGGGCGGCCGGCGTGGTCCGGAACGCCTCGCGCACCGCGCCGTCGAGCTGGCCCGGGCTCGCAAAACCGGCGGCGACGGCCACCTCGGCGAGGGGCAGGGCCGTGGTCTCCAGCAGCAGCCGTGCGGTCTGCGCGCCGCGCGACCTGGCGAGCGCCCGCGCCCCGCAGCCCACCTCGGCCACCAGCAGCCGGTGGACGTGGCGCTCGGTGCACCCCAGCCGCCGGGCCAGCCCGGCCACCCCGTCGCGCTCGACGACGCCGTCGGCGATCAGCCGCAGGGCAAGACCAACCAGGTCGGCCCTGACGTTCCCTCTGGACGGCCAGAGCCCGGCCAACCCGTCCAGGCAGTCGTCCCGGTCTCTCGCAGCTCGTCTCCGCTCGCGCTGCACAGACCAGATTCTGGCCCGGCCGGGCGCGGTCGGACTGGCGCCGGCCGGGCCCGGCGACACACAATCTGCGTCGCGTGCTCGTCGTGGTGCGGTGCCTGCGCGGCATCGAATGGATCTGCGCGGCTGAGGTGGCAGGCCTCGGCGCGCGGGTCCTGAGCATCGAGCACCGCCTCGTCACCTGCGAGGCGGCGCCCGGGGCCCTCCTGGGTTCCGGCACGGCCGACGACGCGTTCGTCGTAGCCGGCCGGTTCGTGGGGGTGGATCGTCGCCGAGCCGCGCTCTCCGAGCTGTGCCGCCAGGTGCGGATGATGGACCTGGCCGGCGCAGAGGCCGCGGCCGGCCGGCTGCGGACGATCGAGGCCGACGCCGGCTTCGAGGTCGTGGCGAGCTTCCTGGGCCGGCGGAACTACAACCGGTTCGAGATCGAGGCGGCGGTGGGGGAGGAGCTCCTCCGGCTGACCGGCCGGCGGCTCGAGACCCGGGGCGACTGGGCGGGGGAGGGTCCGGCGCTCAGCTGGCGGGTGCACCTCTTCGATGGCGGCGGGTTTCTCGGGCTGCGGCTGTCCGGCGCGCCGCTCCACCGCCGACCCTACCGGCTCCGGTCGCAGCCCGGCGCGCTCCACCCGCCGCTGGCGTACGCGGCCGCCATGCTGGGCGGACCCGACGCGGGAGACGTGGTGGTGGACCCGTTCTGCGGGGTGGGCACGATGCTGATCGAGGCGGCGAGCCGCCAGCCCGAGGCGAGGCTGATCGGCGTGGACGCGGAACCGGCGGCGATCCGCGCGGCCCTGGCGAACGCTGCCCGCGCTGGCGTTGCTGGCGCCGGCGGCCGCGAGCGGCGGGCGCGGCCGCGGCCGGGGTGGATGGTGGGCGACGCCGGCCGGCTGGCACTGCGGGCCGGGGCCGCCGATGTGGTGCTGACCAACCCGCCGTGGAGCCGGCGGGTTGGCCTGGCCGGCACGCTGGCTCACGGCGTAGAGCCGTTCTGGGCCGAGGCGGCCCGGGTGGCGGGCGCGGCCGGCCGAGTGGCTGTGGTGCTGGAGGGGCTGGAGGGTCAGGCTGGGCCGGTTCGGGCGGCAGGCCTGGAGCCGGTGCTGCTGCAGCGCGCTGCCGTGTCGGGAGCGTGGACCAGTCTCGGGCTGCTGGCCGCGGCCGGTCGGGCCGGGGCCGAGCTGGACCGGCTCGGGGCGCTCGGCCTGACGCCGCCGCCGGAGGCGGCCGCGCGGTGATCGCCCAGCGGGTCGGCGGACCGGCACCGCCGATCCCAGCACGGCACCCCAGCAACAGAGCCCCCACCCGCCCAGGGGGGCGGGCCCACATTGCCAACCGGGGCTGGTGCGGTCAATCCAACCCGTTAAGGGGCCTCCCCCGCTGCGATCGACCTGGACGGGAGCAAGCGCCGTCGCAGCTACTGCTGCGAGATCGCAGCCCTGCCTCCACGGAGGGCGAACTTCTGGATCTTGCCCGTGGCCGTCTTGGGCAGCTCCGACACGAAGCGGATCTCCCTGGGCGCTTTGAAGTGAGCCAGGCTCTGGCGTGCGAACTCGATGAGCTCGGTCTCCGACACCGCGGCACCGTCCTTCAGCACCACGAACGCGTAGGGCGACTCGCCCCAGCGCTCGTCGGGCATGCCGACCACGGCCACCTCCTGAACCGCTCCGTGGCGGAGCAACGCGCCCTCGACCTCCACCGACGAGATGTTCTCGCCGCCGCTGATGATCACGTCCTTGATCCGGTCCCGGATCTCCACGTACCCGTCGGGGTGGACGACGGCCGCGTCGCCGGTGTGGAACCAGCCGTCGCCCATTGCCCGCTCGGTGGCCTCCGGGTCGTTGTAATAACCCTTCATGACCACGTTCCCGCGGACCACGATCTCGCCCATCGATCCGCCGTCGGCAGGGACCTCTCGACCGCGGTTGTCCACGACCCGGAGCGCGCCGGAGGTGATGAGCTCGACGCCCTGCCGGGCCTTGATCACCGCCCGCTCCGCCCGACCCAGCGAAGCGTGCTCAGGGCGGGGCTCGCACACCGTGATGAACGGCGACGTCTCCGTCAGGCCATACACCTGGGTGACCTCCCAGCCGAAGTCCTCCTCCATCCGCTCGATCGTGGCGGCGGCCGGGGGCGCGCCGGCGGTCACCACCCGCACGCCTGGCGGCACCTCGCCGCGGACGGCCTCCGTCGCGCTGGCCAGGCCGATGAGCACCGTGGGCGCGGCGCAGAGCCAGCCGACTCGCTCCCGCCGGATCAGATCGAAGACGCGCTGCGGTTCGACCCTCGGCAGGCAGACGTGGGTGCCGCCGACCGCCGTCACCGCCCAGACGAACGTCCAGCCGTTGGCGTGGAACATGGGCAGCGTCCACAGATAGCGGTCGTCGATCCGCAGCGACAGGTGGAGCAGCGTGCCCACTGCGTTGAGGTATGCGTTTCGATGCGTGATCATCACGCCCTTGGGCCGGGCCGTCGTGCCGCTCGTGTAGTTGATCGTGAGCAGGTCCTGCTCCGAGATGGGTGGGCGGGTGAAGTCCGACGGGCCCTGCGCGACGAGCTCCTCGTAGTCCAGCCAGCCCTCCCGCGCGCCGTCGAGGGCCACGAACTGGTCGACCTCGGGCACCTCGGTCCGGATGCCGTCGACCGCGTCGAGGTAGTCCGCGTGGGCGCAGACGACGCGGGCGCCCGAATGGGCGAGTATGTAGGCGAAGTCGGAGGCAGTGAGGCGGTAGTTGATCGGCACCAGCACGGCACCGGCCTGGGGCACCGAGTAGAACGACTCGAGCTGGGCGTGGGTGTTCGGCGCGATGTAGGCGACGCGGTCGCCGCGCCCCACGCCGAGTCGCTGCAGCGCCCCGGACCAGCAGTCGCAGCGGTCGAGGAATTGCCGGTACGTCAGCCGGAGGTCGCCGTCCACGACCGCCTCGCGGTCCGGGTACAGCCGCCGGCTGCGACGAGCGAACTCGAGGGGAGTGAGGGGTGTGTCCATGGTGACCTCCCTGATCTCGTTGAGCAGCCACCCAGCGTAGCGGCCCCCCGGTCCCATACGGAATGGTGCATGTGCCCAGCCGGACGTCCGCTCGTGCGGTCGGGTCGGCTCACGCGCGCCGGCGGAGGTCGCTGCGGGCGATCACGACGAGCATCAGCACGCCGCAGGCGGCCAGGGTCAGGAAGGCCGCCGCTGGGCGGGCGCTGACGTCCCAGGCTGCGCCGCCGAGCAGCGGCCCTGCGAACGACGACACGTACATGATCAGGAAGATGCCGGCGCTGAAGCGCGGCACGTCGGCCGGCGCCACCAGCAGCGGCGGGAGGGCCAGGGTCAGCACCAGCGCCAGCGCGCTTGCGAAGCCGATCGCCCCCGCCCAGAAGACGATCCCCGCGCCTGCCGTCACCACGATGGAGAGGCCGGCGGCGCAGATGATCGCGCCCGCCACGGCGAACGGCCACCTGCGACCGGTGAGCCTGCCGGAGAGGGCCAGCACCGCGAACGACGCGAGCAGCTGGCTGGCATTGAGCGCGGTGAGCGTCGGGTCCTTCAGGCCGGGCCGCCCGATCGCCCGAGTGAAGTCGGGCAGGAACGCGTTGGTGCCGAAGTAGACGGCCGAGGCGAACCCCATCACCATGCCGACCCGCAGCATCTGGTGGTCGCCGAAGTCGGGCCACCAGCGCCGCATGAGGAGGTCCGCGCGTCGTGGCTCCTCGCGGGTCAGCCGCGCCACCAGCAGCGCGCCGAGGAATGCCGGCAGCGACCAGGTCGCGAACGTCAGCGGCCAGCTGCCGGCGAGCGCCGGCGCGATGACAGGTCCCGTCAGCGAAGCCGGGAGCGTCTCCCCGACGAGCAGGCCGTTGGAGTAGACGGCCGTGGCCAGGGCCACCCGGTTCGGGAACCACTCGCGCGTCAGCGTCGGGAACGCGGGCTGGCTCACCGCGACGCCGGCGCCCATGACGGCCGTCATGGCAAGGAGAAGCACCAGGCTCGGGCCGACCCCTCGCAGCAGGGAACCCGCGCCGATCGCCACCAGCCCGCCGAGCAGAGCCCGGCGGACGCCCGCCCTGGCGATCAGCAGCGATCCCGGGATGGCGGCCACGCCGAGCAGCAGCACCGGCAGGCCGGTCAGCACCGAGATCATGGTCTCGTCCAGGCCCAGGTCCCGGTGGATGGCGGGGATCACCGGCGGCACCGCCAGGATCGTGACGCGAAGGTCGAAGCCCCCCAGCCAGAGCAGCGCGAGCTGGACCGCGCCGGCGCGCCACAGCGGGCCGGCAGCCCCTCGCTGGTGTCGGGGAAGGGACGCGACCGGCGGCTCAGCCACGTGCCGCGGCGATGGCGTCCAGCGCGGCGGGGTTCTCCAGTGCCGAGACATCACCGGGATCCTGGCCGAGGTAGACGGCCCGGACGAGGCGGCGCAGGATCTTGGCGTTGCGCGTCCTGGGCAGGTCGCCGACGAAGTTCACCGACCGCGGTCGCAGCGGCCTGCCCAGCGCGGCCGCCACCTCGTCCTTGAGCTGCTCCGCGAGTTGCGACCCGGCCGCCTGGCCCTGCCGCAGGACCACGAAGCAGACCAGGGCCTCCCCCTTCAGCTCGTCAGGCACCCCGACCGCGGCCGACTCGGCCACGGCCGGGTTGGCCACCAGCACCGACTCCACCTCGGCCGGCCCGAGCCGCTTGCCGGCGACCTTGATGGTGTCGTCCGAGCGGCCCAGCACGTACCACAGACCGTCGTCGGCTACATAGGCCCAGTCGCCGTGCACCCAGACCCCGGGAAAGCGCGACCAGTAGGTCTCCAGGTACCGCTCGCGGTTCCCCCAGAACCCTTGAGTCATCCCCGGCCAGGGCTTTCGCACGACCAGCTCGCCGACCTCGCCGCGAACGCTGTGACCCTGCTCGTCGACGACATCGGCGGCCATGCCTGGCAGCGGGCCGGCGAAGGCGCACGGGCGCAGGCGGCTGAGGACGTTCCCGCAGAGGATGCCGCCAGCGACCTCGGTGCCACCCGTGTAGTTGATCACGGGGATGCGACCGCGGCCGATCTCCCGGAAGTACCACTGGAACGGCTCCGGGTTCCAGGGCTCGCCTGTCCCGCCCAGCACCCGGAGCGCGGACAGGTCGTGCCGGCGCGGGTGGTCCGTGCCGGCTCCCATGAGGCCGCGGACCAGGGTCGGCGACACGCCCAGGACCGAGACCCGGTGCTCCGCGACCATGCGCCACAGGCGATCCGGTCCCGGCGTGTCGGGGGTGCCCTCGTACAGCACCATCGTCGCGCCCAGGAGCAGGGTGCCCAGGATCAGCCAGGGACCCATCATCCAGCCGATGTCCGTGAACCAGAAGACGACGTCGTCGGCCTGAACGTCGAAGCCGTGGGCCATGTCCTGCGCCGCCTTGACGGGGAAACCGCCGTGCACACGCACGGCGCCCTTGGGGCGGCCGGTGGTGCCGCTCGTGTAGATGATCATCAGCGGCGTCTCCGGGTCGACCACCTCGCTGTCGAGCTCTGCCGCCTCGCCGTCGACCAGCTCGGACCAGTCGTGGTCGCGGCCGGGCGTCCAGGGCACCTCGCGGCCGGTGCGTCGCAGCATCACGACGTGGCGAACGCCGGGCGACTCCGCCAGCGCCCGGTCGGCTGTCTCCTTCATCTGCACCACCTGCCCGCGGCGGTAGAAGCCGTCGGCGCAGAGCAGGACCGTGGCGCCGCAGTCGTCGAGCCGGCTCGAGACGGCCGCCGGCCCGTAACCGCTGAAGAGGGGCAGGAAGATGGCGCCCAGCTTGCAGCACGCGAGCAGGGCGATCGCGGTCTCGGGCACCAGTGGCATGTACACGGCGACCCGGTCGCCGCGGCCGACGCCCAGCCGGCGCAGGCCCCGGGCCAGGCGACAGACCTCGGCGTTCAGCTCGCGGTA
>DATFRD010000058.1:0-2896 GCA_035263645.1 Candidatus Dormiibacterota bacterium
GAGAGATCCGAGAGATCGTCATGGAGCGCCTCCGCGAGGTCGGCCTGACCGACGCCGAGCGGCGCACGCCCAACGAGCTGTCCGGCGGGATGCGCAAGCGGGCCGGCCTGGCCCGGGCGCTGGTGCTGCAGCCCAGGATCCTGCTGTTCGACGAGCCGGACTCCGGGCTCGACCCGGTTCGCACGGCGCTGCTCTGCGAGCTGATCAGGGAGATCCAGCGCCGGCACGCGAGCACCGCGGTGATCATCAGCCACGACACCAAGGCCGTCTTCGACGTCGCGGACAACGTGATCCTCCTCCACGGCGGCCGGGTGGTCGAGCAGGGGCCGAGGGAGCGGCTCAGGAGCTCTCTCAACCCGTTCACGCGGCAGTTCATCGCCGGAGCGGTGGACGGCCCGCTGGCCATGGACTGAGGGGGCCGGGGATGCGGAACGCGATGCGCGCGACGCTCGGCAGGCTGGGCTGGACGCTCGCCTTCGCCGCGGCGGTCGGCGCCGGCGTGCTCGCCAGCCGGGCTGCCCTGGCGCCCTCTCCCTACCGGGTCGCGGTGCCCGTCCAGGACGCGGCCGGCCTGTACCCGGGCAGCGACGTGATGATCGCGGGCGCCCGGGTGGGCCGGGTCGAGTCGGTCGCGCTGCGGGGCGGGTCGGCGCTCGTCACCCTCGCGGTGGATCCCGAGCACGCGCCCCTCAGCGCCGACGCCACCATCGCGATCCGGCCCAAGAGCCTGCTCGGCGAGCGGTACGTCGCCCTGGACCCCGGCCAGGCCGCGGCCACGCTGCCCGGCGGTTCCACCCTGCCGGCCACGTCGGTGACCGAGTCGACCAGCCTCGAGGACGTGGTGAGCGCCTTCGACCAGCCGACGAGGGACAAGCTGCAGACGCTGATCGTCGAGCTCGGCGGAGGCGTGGCCGGCCGCGGCGAGCAGCTCAACGCCGGCCTGGCGGCCGGGAAGGAGGACCTGGGCAGCCTGCGCGGGATCGCCGCTGCCCTCGCCAGCCGCGACGCGGACCTGCGGTCCATGATCGCCGACCTGGACTCGGTCACGGGGGAGCTGGCGACCAGCGACCGCCGCCAGCAGCTCGGCGAGCTGATCCGGAGCCTCGAGACGCTGCTGCACGACCTGGCTGACCAGGAGGCGGAGCTGAAGCAGGCGCTGGCGGAGGCCGACAGCACCCTGTCCCGGGCATCCGTGGCCCTCGACGGCACGGGCGGCAGCCTGGCGGACATCGCCGGCCAGGTGCCGGTCACCGTCCACCTGGCCGACCTGCTGATGGCAGACCTCGGCCCCGACTCCGACGCGCTGCTGCCGCACCTGCAGCAGTTCGACGCCGCCCTCGCCGCCGGGCCCTCGGTGTTCGGCGGCGTCGACGCCAGCGGCTACGCGACCCGCATCAGCGTCCTCATCGGCTGCGGCTCGGCCGGCCCGTGCGTTCAGCCAGGCGTCCCGGCCGGCCAGGGACCGGCGGCCGCCTCCGGCACCACTCCCTCCTTCTTCTCCGGAGGCGCCGCCGCCCTGCCCGGCCAGGATCCCGGGCTGAACGCGATCGCCAGCCTGCTGCTCGGAGGGGCGGGCCGGTGAGGAGTCGGGCCAACCTGCCGGTCGTCGTCGCCTACGGGCTGGTGAGCCTGCTGGTGCTCGGCTTCCTTGTCGACCAGGTCGGGGGCCAGTTCCTGCTCCAGCCCGTGTACCACGTCACGGCGGCGTTCGCCACGGGCGCGCAGCTGGTGGCGGGCGACGACGTGACGGTCTCCGGCGTCCAGGTCGGCCGCGTCGGTCAGGTGCAGCCGGCGGACGGCGGGGCGCTGGCGGCGCTGGAGATCCACACGGGCTTCGCGCCCCTCTTCAGGGACGCCCGGGCCATGATCAAGAGCAAGAACCTGCTGGGCGAGACGTACGTGGAGCTCAGCCGGGGAACGCCCGCGGCGGGACCGCTGGCCGACGGCGGCCAGATCCCGAGGCAGCGGACGCTGACCCCGGTCGAGGTCGACCAGGTGCTGAGCGTGCTCGACGCGGACACGCGCCAGCGGCTGGTGCTGCTCATCAACACCCTCGGCGAGGCGGTCCAGGGCCGCGGACAGGACCTGAACGCCTCGGCCGCCGACCTGCGGGACGTCGCCCGGTCGCTGGAGACGATCGCCGGCGCGGTCGCCAGCCAGTCCGGCCACCTCGACACGCTGCTCGCGTCGCTGGACAAGGTGCTGCAGACGCTGGCCGCGTACCACGAGCAGGTCCGCCTCCTGATCACCGACTGGGACCGCCTGATGCGCACCCTGGCGTCGAGCGAAACCGACCTCGAGGGGACCATCGTACAGGAGGACCGGGTCGCGGCCATCCTCGACCAGGCGCTGGCGGGCGGCAACGCGCGCGGCCTGCACGACGCGATCGCCGAGGCGCCGGGGCTGCTCGACAGGACCGACCGCTACCTCGTCAACAGCCAGGTCATCTTCGGCCACCTCGATTCCGAGACGCCGGCCGTCGTGGACGTGCTGGACCGGCTGGCCTCCGTCATGAGCGGCACCGACCCCCGGGGCGACCACATGTGGCGGGTGTACGCGGTGGCCGGCGCGGGCCCGGCGAGCGTCCCGGCCGGAGGCGGCGGACGGTGAACCGGAGGACCGCCTCCAGCCTGGCCATGGTCGGCGTCTTCGCGCTCACCTGCGCCGGCGGCCTCGCCTTCCTGGCGATGGGCATGGGGCTGGACGTGCCCGGCCTTCCCCAGGGCTGGCGGCTCGACGCCAGCTTCTCGGCCGCCGAGGGCCTCGTCCCACAGTCCGACGTGGACGTCTCGGGAGTCCGGGTCGGCCATGTCGTGCGGGTCGCCGGCGACGGCGCCGGCGGCGTGCTGGTCTCGATGGTGATCGACCGGGGGGTCAGGCTGCGGGAGGACACGAC
>DATFRD010000059.1:0-7599 GCA_035263645.1 Candidatus Dormiibacterota bacterium
CCGAGCGGGCCGACGAGCTGGAGCGGATGCAGCGCCGGCGCCTGCCCGACGGCTGGGACCGCAGCCTGCCGACGTGGCCAGCCGACGCCAGGGGGATGTCGGGGCGGGACGCGTCCAGCGCCGCGCTGAATGCGATCGCGCCTCGGGTGCCGTGGCTGATGGGCGGCGCCGCCGACCTGGCGCCGTCGACGAGGACGCGGCTCACGTTCGCCGGCGCGGGCGACTTCCAGCCGGACGACCGTGCCGGCCGCAACTTTCACTTCGGGGTCCGCGAGCACGCCATGGGCGCGATCGTGAACGGTCTTTCACTGAGCAAGATCCGCGCGTACGGCTCCGGCTTCCTCATCTTCAGCGAGTACCAGCGGCAGCCCATCCGGCTTGGCGCGCTCATGCAGATCCCGACGATCCTGATCTTCACGCACGACTCGATAGGGGTGGGCGAGGACGGCCCTACCCACCAGCCCGTGGAGCAGCTGCCGTCGCTGCGGTCGATGCCGGGGCTCGTCGTCCTGCGGCCCGGGGACGCGAACGAGGTCGCCGAGGCCTGGCGCGTGATCATGCGGTTCGAGCGGCAGCCGGCGGTGCTGGTCCTGTCCCGGCAGGCCATGCCGACGCTGGACCGCTCGCGCTACGCCCCGGCCTCCGGGGTCGCCCGGGGCGCGTACGTGCTCGCCTCCGAGTCGGGCTCCGCGCCGCCAGAGGTGATCCTGATGGCGACCGGCACCGAGCTGAGCCTCGTGGTGGGGGCGCACGAGCAGCTGACGCGGGAGGGCGTGCGAAGCCGCGTCGTCAGCATGCCGTCGTGGGAGCTGTTCGAACGGCAGCCGGCAGACTACCGCCGGTCCGTGCTGCCCCCGGAGGTGACGGCGCGGGTCGCGGTGGAGCAGGCGTCGTCGTTCGGGTGGGACCGCTACGTGGGGCCCACCGGCGAGACGATCGGCATGCACACGTTCGGCGCGTCGGCGCCGCTGAAGGACGTCCAGCGGCGGTTCGGGTTCACGCCGGAGCGCGTCCTGGAGGCGGCTCGGGCCCAGCTCGGCCGCCGATGAGACCTGGATTGCCTGACGAGAGGAAGGAGACGCCGTGACGGAGCCGCGCCCGCCGCGAGTACCGCTGGCCGGGAGCGTGACGAGCTGACGTCCGGAGGAGGCAAGACCGTTGCGCACCAACACCACCGCCGCCGAGCGGGCCACAGCCGCCGACGCCGGGCCGCTGGCAGCCGAGGAGCTGCGCCGGATGGACGCCTACTGGCGGGCGGCCAACTACCTCTCGGTCGGCCAGATCTACCTGCTCGACAACCCGCTGCTGCGGGAGCCGCTCAGGCCCGAGCACATCAAGCCCCGGCTGCTCGGTCACTGGGGCACGACGCCCGGCCTGAACCTGCTGTACCTGCACGCCAACCGGGCGATCAGGGCGCGCGACCTGGACGCGATCTTCGTCACGGGCCCGGGCCACGGCGGCGCCGCCGTGGTGGCCAACGCCTACCTGGAGGGCACGTACAGCGAGGTGTGTTCCGACGTCACGCAGGACGTGGACGGCATGCGCCGGCTGTTCCGGCAGTTCTCGTTCCCGGGCGGCATCCCGAGCCACGCGGCGCCGGAGACGCCGGGCTCGATCCACGAGGGAGGCGAGCTGGGCTACTCCCTGGCTCATGCCTACGGCGCCGTGTTCGACGACCCCGGCCTGCTGGTCTTCTGCGTGATCGGGGACGGGGAGTTCGAGACCGGGCCGCTCGCCGGGAGCTGGCAGTCGAACAAGTTCCTGAACCCGGTCACGGACGGCGCCGTCCTGCCGATCCTCCACCTCAATGGCTACAAGATCGCCGGCCCGACGGTGCCGGCGCGGATCCCGGAGGACGAGCTGCGCCGCCGGCTGCAGGGGTGCGGCCACGAACCGATCTTCGTGGGCGGCGACGAGCCGGCGTCGGTGCACCAGCTCCTGGCGGCGGTGGTGGACGAGGCGCTGGACCGGATCTCGGCGATCCAGCGAGCGGCCCGCCAGCAGCGCGAGACCGCGCGGCCGCGCTGGCCCGCGATCGTGCTGTCCACCCCCAAGGGCTGGACGGGACCCCAGGTCGTCGACGGCCAGCAGGTCGAGGGCACGTTCCGCTCCCACCAGGTGCCGCTGGCCGAGGTCCGGACCAACCCCGACCACCTTCGCCAGCTGGAGGCCTGGATGCGCTCGTATCGGGCGGAGGAGCTTTTCGATGGCGCCGGCCGCCTCGTGCCGGAGCTGGCCGCGCTTCCGCCCGAGGGCGACCGGCGCATGAGCGCCAACCCGAAGACGAACGGTGGCCTCGTGCTGCGGGACATGCGGCTGCCGGACTTCCGGGACTACGCGGTGGACGTGCCCCGGCCGGGCGCCACGACCAGCGAAGCCACCCGCGTCCTCGGCGCCTTCCTCCGCGACGTGATCCGGAAGAACGCAGACAGCTTTCGGATGATGAGCCCGGACGAGACCGCCTCCAACCGCCTGGGCACCGTGTTCGAGGCGACCGACCGGACCTGGATGGCGGAGCAGGTCCCGGGCGACGACCACCTGGCGCGGGACGGCCGCGTCATGGAGGTCCTGAGCGAGCACCTCTGCCAGGGCTGGCTGGAGGGCTACCTGCTCACCGGCAGGCACGGGCTGTTCAACTGCTACGAGGCGTTCATCCACATCGTGGACTCGATGTTCAACCAGCACGCGAAGTGGCTGAAGGTGACGCGCGGCATCCCCTGGCGCCGGCCACTCGCTTCCCTCAACTACCTGCTGACCTCGCACGTGTGGCAGCAGGACCACAACGGCTTCACACACCAGGACCCGGGCTTCATCGACCACGTGGTGAACAAGAAGGCAGAGGTCGTCAGGGTCTACCTGGCCCCCGACGCCAACACGCTGCTGTCTGTGGCGGATCACTGCCTGCGCAGCCGGCACTACGTGAACGTCATCGTGGCCGGCAAGCAGCCGGCTCTGAACTACCTGACGATGGAGGAAGCGATCCTGCACTGCACCCGGGGCATCGGGACCTGGGACTGGGCCAGCAACGACGACGGAGCCGAGCCTGACGTGGTGCTTGCCTGCTGCGGTGACGTCCCGACGCTGGAAACGCTGGCCGCGGCCGACCTGCTGCGCCATCACCTCCCCGACCTGAAGGTCCGCGTCGTCAACGTGGTGGACCTGATGCGCCTGCAGCCGCCCTCGCAGCATCCGCACGGCCTGCCGGACAGCGAGTTCGACGCGCTGTTCACGACGAGCCGGCAGGTGATCTTCGCGTACCACGGCTACCCATCGCTGATCCACCGGCTCACCTACCGCCGGCACAACCACGACAACCTGCACGTGCACGGCTACCGGGAGGAGGGCACGACGACCACGCACTTCGACATGGTGATGCTCAACGACCTGGATCGGTTTCGCCTGGTGACTGACGTCATCGATCGGGTGCCCGGGCTGGGGGAACGATGCGCGCACCTGCGCCAGCGAATGATGGACGAGCGGCTGCGCTGTCGCCAGTACACACGCGCGCAGGGCGAGGACCCGCCTGACATCCGGGACTGGACCTGGCCCGTGGAGCCCGCGCCACCGAAAGGCGACGTCGTCGTCGACGACGGCAGCGCCGAGTGGTGACAGGGAGGTCGCTACAGGCGGCGTATCCTGAGAGCAGAAGATCTCGACGCGGCGACACGAGCAACTCACAAACAGGATGCTCGGAACCGCGCTTTGAGACCGGCAATCGCAGCGGGAATACAGGTGGCTATGAACATGGCAACAGGTGGGCGCCAGGCAGACAACATCTATGACGTAGTGGTCATCGGCGGGGGCCCGGTGGGCACGAATGTCGCCGACCGGGCGCGCGCCGGCGGACTCAGCGTCGCGCTGGTAGAGAAGGAGCTGGTCGGAGGCGAATGCCAGTACCGGGCCTGCGTCCCCAGCAAGGCGCTGCTGCGGCCGGTCGTCGCCGTTGCGGATGCGCGCCGGGTCGAGGGCGCGCTCGAGGCGGTCGGCAGGCCGGTCGACGCGGCCGCTACGTTCGAGCGGCGCAACGGCTTCGTGAGCAACTGGCATGACGACGAGACGGCCGGCTGGCTGAAGGGCATCGGTGCCAGGCTCGTACGCGGTCACGGGCGGCTGGACGGCCCCCGGCAGGTCGCGGTCGACACGCTCGACGATGGGCGGGTGGTGCTCTCCGCCCGGCAGGCGGTGGCCGTCTGCACCGGCAGCCGCGCCGCGGTGCCCGACCTGCCCGGCATGGCCGAGGCCCGGCCCTGGATCAGCCGCGATGCCACCTCAGCCAGCACGGTGCCGGAACGGCTGGCCATCGTGGGCGGCGGCGGCGTCGGCGTCGAGATGTCGACCGCCTGGCAGGGCCTGGGGGCCTCGGTCACCCTGCTGGTCCGCGGCCAGCGTCTGCTGCCCCGCATGGAGCCCTTCGTCGGTGAAATGGTCGCCCAGTATCTCTCGGAGGCCGGAGTGGACGTACGCACCGGCGTCTCCGTCATCGCCGTGAGCCGCCCGGGCGGCACCGGACCGGTCACCCTGGTGCTCGACGACGGCCACGAGCTGGAAGCCGACGAGGTGCTGTTCGCCACCGGCAGGGCGCCGCTCACCGACGACATCGGCCTGGAGACGGTGGGCCTGACTCCGGGGGCCTGGCTGGACATCGACGAGACCTGCCGGGTGCGGGCCATCAGCGACGGCTGGCTCTATGCGATGGGCGACGTCAACCACCACGCCCTTCTGACGCACCAGGGCAAGTACCAGGCGCGCATCGGCGGCGACGCGATCGCCGCCCGCGCCGCCGGGCGGCCGCTCGACACCGCGCCCTGGGGCGCCCACGCCATCACCGCCGACTCCTACGCCGTGCCGCAGGTCTTCTTCTGCGACCCGGAGGCCACGGCGGTCGGCCTCTCCGCCGAGCAGGCCGAGCGGGCCGGGCACCGGGTGCGCGCGGTCGACGTCGACCTCGGCCAGGTCGAAGGGGCGCTGGAGTACGCCGACGGCTACCGGGGGCGGGCCCGGATGGTGGTCGACCTCGACCGCGGCTACCTGCTCGGCGTCACCTTTGTCGGCCCGGGCGTCGCGGAGCTGCTCCACTCCGCCACCGTCGCCGTGGCCGGCCAGGTCCCGGTCCACCGGCTCTGGCACGCCGTCCCCTGCTTCCCGTCGATCAGCGAGGTCTGGCTGCGCCTGCTGGAGGCCTACCGGGGCTGAGCCGGCACCCCGCCAGGCTGGGTCCCCGCTGTATAGACCCCCTCCGGCCCTGGCGGGCCACCTCCCCCGCGAGGGGGGAGGGTCTGCTTCGATGGTGAGCTTCACCG
Source organism: Candidatus Dormiibacterota bacterium (assembly GCA_035263645.1). Taxonomy (GTDB): domain Bacteria; phylum Chloroflexota; class Dormibacteria; order Dormibacterales; family Dormibacteraceae; genus CF-161. The sequence goes on from DATFRD010000059.1 coordinate 5,301, forward strand.
GGCTCTGGATCGTCTGCCTGGCGGCGCTCGTCGCGCCGCTCGCGGCCATGGCCGCTCGCCGGGTGCGCGTGCCCTCGGTCGTGCTCGAGGTCGTCGCCGGCATCCTGATCGGCTCCGCCGTGCTGGGCTGGGTTCACCCCGACCAGGCGATCACCGTGATCTCGGACATCGGGCTCGCGATGGTGCTGTTCCTGGCCGGGCGGGAGATCGACTACGACAGGCTGCGTGGCCCGACCGTCGAGCTCGCCGCGCTCGGCATGGTGGTCTCGCTGGCCCTCGCGCTCGCGATCGGCTTCGAGCTCTACCACGTTCATCTCATCAGCGTGCCGGTGTACGTCGCGATCGTGCTCTCGGCCACCGGGCTGGGCGTGCTGCTGCCGATCTTCGAGGACGCGCCGGAGGTCTCGGGCCTCTTCTCCGAGCTCATGCTGACCGCCGGCACGTTCGGCGAGTTCACCCCCATCCTCCTGCTCACACTGCTGTTCTCCCGCCAGGCGACCGGCATCGGCACGCGACTGCTCCTGCTGGCCGCGTTCGCGGCGCTGGCGCTGGCCATCGGCCTTGCGCTGTTCGGCGTCAGGGAGTCGGCACGGGTCAGGGCGGTCCTGACGCGGCTCCAGGACACGACCGCCCAGATCCGGGTCCGCATCGCGGTCGTGCTCTTCGTCGGGTTCGCGGCCCTGGCCGGCGTGCTGGGCTTCGAGGCGATCCTGGGCGCGTTCGTCGCCGGCGCGATCCTCAAGCTGGTCGACCGGGACGCCCAGATGGCGCACCCGCACACGTCGATCAAGCTGGAGGCGCTCGGGTTCGGGTTCCTGATCCCCGTGTTCTTCGTGGCCAGCGGCCTGAGCTTCGACCTCCGTGCTCTGCTCACCGGTCCGTCCACGCTGGCGCTGACGCCCATCTTCCTCGCCTCCCAGCTCGTGATTCGCGGCGTGCCCGCGGTGCTGTTCGCCGGGCCGCTGAGGCGGGACTGGCGTCGGGTGGCCGCCGCCGGGCTGTTCTCGGCGACGTCGCTCACGACCCCGGTCGCCTTCAGTATGATCGGGGTCGAGCTCGGGACCATCACCAGGGGCATCGCGGCCGCCCTCGTCGCCTCCGGCCTGCTCTCGACGCTGCTGTTCCCTGCGCTGGCCCTGGCGCTGCTCTCGCCTGCGAAGCCGGCAGCGCCGTCGTAGGGTGAGGTCTGTGACGACTGGGCAACGCGGCCTCTGCCCGCGAGACCCCTCGAGATCGGGGTTCCTGGCAGCGCTCGGGCGGTCCCGGAGATTGTGCCCGCCCCAGCCTCGCAGGAACCCCTGGGCACCTGGAGCATGGAGGTATGGACATGCTCCCCCATCAAGCGGACTTCGTCCTCCGACACGGGCTGTTCCGGGGCGTTGACCACGGGCGCATCCGGTCACTCCTCGAACCGCTCATCGTTCGCTGCTACGGACCGGGCGAGACGGTTGCCGAGCCCAGCCATCCCCGGTCTGCCCTGCACCTGATCCTTTCGGGGCGCTGCCAGGTATCCGATGTGACGTCGGACGGGCGGCGGATCATCCTCGACTACGTCCAGCCTGGCGGCATCGACGGCTTCCTCACCATGGCCGGGATGCGGGGCCACTTCATCGAGGCGGTGACGTCGAGCGATGTGGTGACCATCGACCGGGAGACGCTGGACGAGATGCTCCAGGCCGAGCCTCGCCTGGCCGCCAACCTGCTCTGGCCGATGACCCGTCACCTGCGTCGCCGGGAGGACCACGTCCGGCGGCTGATCATGCGCGATCCCAGCCAGCGCCTGGCGGCCCAGCTCATCGAGCTCGCCGATCTGTTGGGCGAGCCGGGGCGGAGGCCGGCGACCTGCCCCCGGATGTCTCACGAGGCCCTGGCCGACCTGCTCGGCCTGCGAAGGGAGACGGTGACGCTCCACCTGGCGCGGCTGCGCCGCCTTGGCGCCATGCGCGTCGAGCCCGACCGATTCCTGCTGAACCTCGACCTGCTCGCGGCGGTGCGCGACGGGGACGTGCCGGCGACCGCGGCCGGCGCCGCCCGGCGCAGGGCCGAGGGAAGCCACCGGGCATCCCGTCAGAGGCCTGCCGCGAGACGGGTCGTCCCGCTGGCCGGGCCATGATCACCCACCCCAGCTTCGGCTGTCACCCGTGGGAGGTCAGGGAGTCGCGCCTGGACCTGGGCGTTCTGGCCCAGGCCGAGTCCGTCTTCGCGCTGTCCAACGGCCACATCGGGCTGCGCGGGAACCTGGACGAGGGCGACCCCCACGGCATGCCGGGGACCTATCTGAACTCCTTCTACGAGGTGC
>DATFRD010000060.1:0-4988 GCA_035263645.1 Candidatus Dormiibacterota bacterium
CTCACCGGGCTGGCCGTTACCGGGGACGCGCGGCTGCTGACCCTCGGCCTGCTCACCAGGCAGGAGGCCCGCGAGCTGCTGGCCGGGCGGCTGGGCACTGAGCGGGTCGCGGCGGAGCCGGAAGCCGTGGATGAGCTGATCACGCTGTGCGCACGGCTGTCGCTAGCGCTGGCGATTACCGCCGCCCTGGCCGCCACGCGCCCCGCGCACCCGCTGGCGGACCTGGCCGCCGAGCTGCGCACCGTCGGCGGGCCGCTGGACGCCCTGGACGCCGGCGAGCCGACCGCCAGCGCCCGTGCGGTGTTCTCCTGGTCGTATGAGCAGCTCAGCCCGGCGGCCGCGGGCCTGTTCCGGCTGCTGGGCTGCCATCCCGGCCCCGACATCTCGGCGCCGGCCGCCGCCAGCCTGGCCGGCGTGCCGCCCGCGCAGGCGCGCCAACTGCTGGCGGAACTGGCCCGCGCCCACCTGATCGCTGAGCACGCCCCGGGTCGGTATGCCTTCCACGACCTGCTGCGCGCCTACGCCGCTGAGCGAGCCCGCGCCGTGGACGGCCACCCTGCCTGCCGCGCCGCCACCGGCCGGGTGCTCGACCACTACCTGCACACCGCCTATGCCGCCGCCGTCCTGCTCAACCCGTCGCGTACGTCGCTCAGCATCGCTCCGCCCGAGCCGGGCGTCGCAAGCGAGCACCCGCCCGGCCACCGGCAGGCCCGGGCCTGGCTCGAAGCCGAGCATCACGTCCTGCTCGCCGCCGCCGCCCTTGCTGCTGAAACCGGGTTCGACCGCCACGCCTGGCAGCTCCCCTGGATCATCTGGGACTATCTGGACAACGGGGGGCACTGGCAGGAGCTGGCCGCCGTCCAGCGCAGCGCGCTGGACGCTGCGGCGCGCCTGGGCGACGCCGACGGTCAGGCCGCGGCCCACCGCGCCCTGGCCGGGGCTTACCACCAATTTGCCCGGTACGACGTGGCACGTGGTCACCTGGCGGACAGCCTCAGGCTGTACCGCCGGGCCGGCGACCGGGCCGGGCAAGTCGACGCCCACCTGACTTTGGGCTGGATGTCCGCCTGCCAGGAGCGCTACGCCGACGCGCTGCGCCACTGCGAGGAGGCCCTGGGCCTGTTGCAGGAGATCGGCGACCAGGCCTGGCAGGCCAGGGCGCTGCACTTGATCGGCCGGTGCTGCGCCCACCTCGGCCGCCACCAGCAGGCCCGGGAGTCCTGCCAGCAGGCCCTGGCCTTGCTGCGGGAACGTGGCCATCGTCCCTATGAGGCGGAGACCTGGCACAGCCTGGGCGAGGCCGAGCACCAGTCCGGCGATCATGCCGCGGCCGTGGCATGTCACCAGCGTGCGCTCAGCCTGTTCCGAGAACTCGGCGACCGTCACACCCAGGCCAGGGTCCTGACCCACCTCGGCGACGCCCGGCACGCGGCCGGGCAAAGCCAGGCCGCCCGCGGGGCCTGGCGGGAAGCCGCGGCCATCCTTGATGCGCTGCACCACCCCGACGCCGGCCAGCTCCGGGCCCGGCTCCTGGAGCATGGCCCGGACGAGACCCCGGCCCGGCAGCCCGGAACGGCCGCGGCGTCTCGCTAGCGGCACCATCCGCATGAGCTGCGTGCCAGAGGCGCGCTACGGGGCGCGCTACGGAGCGCGCTACGGCTCCCCGGTAAGACTCTCGTGTGGCTCAAAGAGCACGGACTCTCGCCACCCACGCCGCCCGCGGCGGTGACACCTGACGACGCCAAGTGACAGGAGAATCGGGATGGGAAAGATCGTCGTGAGCGAGAACGTCACGCTCGACGGAGTCGTCCAGGACGGGACAGGTGACGAGGGCTTCGGGCGCGGCGGCTGGGCCGGGCGCGCCGGCCCCCGGGGTCGCGAAGAGACGGCCAAGATCCTGCTCGACGAGGCGCTACGCAGCGACGCCGTGCTGCTGGGCCGGCGCAGCTACGAGTTCTTCGCCGCGCGGTGGCCATCGCGAGCTGGCGCCCTGGCGGACAGGCTCAACAGCATGCCCAAATACGTCGTGTCCTCGACCCTGCAGGATCCCGCCTGGACCAACTCAACCGTACTCAATGGCTACGCGGTACAGGACGTCTCGAAGCTAAAGCAGCAGCTAGCCGGGGACATCGTCGTCTACGGCAGCGCCCAGCTTGTGCACACGCTGATGGATCACGACCTGGTCGACGAGCTGCGGCTGACGATCTACCCGGTCGTGCTCGGGGCCGGCCTGCGCCTCTTCGGCGAGACCGGCGGCAAGAGGCCCATGCGCCTCGTCGCCACCCGAACCGTCGGCAACGACCTCGCCTTCCTGACCTACGAGCGTGTCCGGGACGCCGCGTAGCGAGCGTCAGGCACCGCCGCCGTTCCGATAAGGAGATCCAGTAATGGGAAAGATCGTGATCACTACGAACGTCACCCTCGACGGCGTCGTCCAGGACCCGGACGGTAAGGAGGGCTTCAGGCTCGGCGGCTGGTTCGGCCAGTTCGGGGGCAAGGACCTCGAAGAGTGGGGCAAGATCGAGTTCGAGGAGGCGCTGCGCACCGAGGCCCTGCTGCTGGGCCGGCGGAGCGACGAGTGGTTCGCCTCGCGATGGCTATCCGCGACGGGCGAGTTTGCGGACAGGCTGAACAGCCTGCCGAAGTACGTCGTGTCCTCGACCCTCCAAGAGCCCAAGTGGAGCAACACGACGGTACTGAAGGGCGACGTGGTGAGCGAGGTCTCGACGCTGAAGCAGAAGGTGGACGGGGACATCGTCGTCTACGCCAGCTATCAGCTCGAGCGGGCGCTGATAGAGCACGACCTCGTGGACGAGCTGCGGCTGTTCGTCTTCCCGGTCGTGCTCGGGGCCGGCGAGCGCCTCTTCGGCGAGATCAGCGAAAAGAAGCCCCTGCGCCTCGTCGATGCCAAGGCCGTCGGTCACGGTCTCGCCTTCCTCACCTACGAGTTCGTCCGCGAAGCCTAGCGACGCGCTCATCGCCGGCCGACAGGGCCGACCTGCGACCTGACCCCGTGGCACAAGGCTGGGCCTACATCCAGTCGGCGTGGCGGGGCCAGGCCAGCAGGGTGTCGACGACCTCGGGCGGGCCCCCCGCCGACTGCGCGGCGGTCACGCCGTAGCGGCCCCGGTAGAACAGCAGCGGCCGGGCGGCGTCGCATCCGCCCAGCGCGGTCACCCGGCCGATGACCACGAAATGGTCCCCGGCCTCGTGAACGGCCTCGACCGCGGCGCCGACCCAGGTGAGCGCGCCGTCCAGGACCGGCGCCCCGGCGGGCGAGGGCGACCAGGGCACCCCGGCGAACTTGTCCGCCCCCGTCGCCGCGCTCATGCCGAAGGTACGGGCCAGCCCGCGCTGGTCGGCGGCGAGCACGTTCGCGCAGAAATGCCCGGCCCGGGCGATCCGCGGCCACGTGGCCGACCGCCGGCTCGGGCACAACAGCACCAGAGGCGGGACCAGGGACACGGCCGCGAAGGACTGGCAGGCGAACCCGGCCGGGCCGTCCTCGTCGCACACGGTGATGACGGTAACGCCGGTGCAGAAGTGGCCGAGCACCTGGCGGAACCGCCCCGGCTCCGGCTCGAACGCCGCGGGCGTGAGGTCGGGCGCGGCGGTCATGTCAGGTTCCCCGCGCCCCACTTGTGGCCCCACAGGCTGATCGCGGTGGTCTCCCGGCTCACCCACGTCGCGTCGTCGACCCGCCTGCCGTCGGTGCCGTACTCGATGTCGAACCCGCCCGGCGTCGCCACGTAGAACGACACCATCAGGTCGTTGGCGTGCCTGCCGAGGGTCGCGCTGGCCCTGGCCCCGCGCCGGGCGCACCGGTCCATGCAGCGGCCGACGTCGTCCAGCGTGGCGACCTCCACCATGAGGTGCACGATCCCGGCCGGCGCCGGGAACGGCGCGAGCGCGAGCGAGTGGTGCCGTGGGTTGCAGCCGAGGAAGCGCATCCACAGCGGTGGCCCGCCGGCGGGACGGCCGAAGAGCTCGGGCGCCATCCGCATGGAGTCCCGCAGCCGGAACCCGAGCACCTCGGTGTAGAAGCGCAGCGCGGACTCCTCGTCGGACACGGGCAGGACCACGTGGCCCAGGCCCATGTCGTCGGTCACGAAGCGGTTCCCGTACGGGCTGACCGCCGGGCGGTGGTCGAGGGCCGCGCCGCAGAACGCCTCGATGGCGTTGCCCGCCGGGTCGGCGAACCGGAGCAGCTGGGCCACCCGCCGGTCGGCCACCTCGGCCGGGGTCCCGGCCTCGACCGCGAACCCCGCCTTCTCCAGCGCCTGCCCCAGCTCGGCGAGGTCGCGCTCGCCGGGCACCTCCCAGCCGGAGGCCAGCAGCCGGTCCCGCTCCCCCGGCAGGATGACCAGCCGGGCGGGAAGGTCGTCCATCCGCAGGTAGACGGCGCTGGCGTCGGGGCCGCGGCCCTCTACCATGCCGAGCACCCGCACACCGAACTCGCGCCAGGCCGCGACGTCGGTGGACTCGACGCGCAGGTACCCCAGCGAGCCGATCCCGGTCACTGTGCGCCCCCTTCCAGGAAGCCGGTCACCAGCCGGTTGAACTCGTCGAACTTCTCCAGCTGCGCCCAGTGCCCGCAGCGGCCGAACACGTGCAGCTGCGCCCGGCGGATCAGCTTCAGCGCCACCAGCGCGCCGTCGAGCGGGTTCACCCGGTCCTCCCGGCCCCACACCAGCAGGACCTCGTGCCGCAGCCGCTGTGCCTCCCGCCAGAGCAGCCCTTCCTCGGCATGAGCCGGGTCGTAGAAGGATGCCCCCATCGAGGCCATCGCGGCGAGCGCCTCGCGGGTGCTGGCCGTTACGTATCGCTCTTCCACCAGCTCGTCGGTGACCAGCCGCTGGTCGTAGACCATCGTCCGCAGGAAGGCGGCCATCTTCTCGCGGCTGGGACCCGGCGGCGCGGCGAACTCCATCAGCCTCTTGACGCCCTCGGTCGGGTCCGGGGCGAAGACGTTCAGGCTCAGGCCGCCC
>DATFRD010000061.1:0-2841 GCA_035263645.1 Candidatus Dormiibacterota bacterium
CGGACCTCCCGGCCGTAGCCGCTACTGTTGGTCCGATGCGGGTGGCGACCTGGAACGTGAACTCGGTCAAGCAGAGAATGCCTCGACTGCTGCCGTGGCTGGACCAGCGGCAGCCCGACGCCGTCTGCCTCCAGGAGACCAAGCTCGCCGACGACGCGTTCGCCGACCTGCTCGGCGACGAGCTGGCCAGGCGGGGCTACGCGACCGCCCATCACGGCGAGGCGCAGTGGAACGGGGTGGCGATCCTCTCCCGTGTGGGGCTGGACGACGTGGTGGCCGGGATCGCCGGCGCGCCGGGGTTCCCGCATCCGGAGGCGCGAGCGGTGTCCGCGACCTGCGGCGGCGTGCGGCTGCACTCGCTGTACGTGCCCAACGGGCGTGTACCGGGCTCGGAGCACTACCGCTACAAGCTGGAGTGGCTGGCCGCTCTGGGGGAGGTGGTGAGCGCCGGGCCGGAGTCCATGATCGTGTGCGGGGACATGAACATCGCGCCGACCGACGCCGACGTCTTCGACCCCGAGGCGTACGTCGGCCAGACGCACGTGACACCGGCGGAGCGGGCGGCGCTGGCCGAGCTGAAGGCGCGCGGCCTCCACGACGTCGTCCGCGATCGCTGGCCGGACGCCCGGATCTTCACCTACTGGGACTACCGGGCCGGGATGTTCCACCAGGACATGGGGATGCGGATTGACCTGGTGCTGGCTTCCGCGCCGGTCGCCGGCCGGGTGCGGGCGGCCTGGGTCGACCGGCAGGCCCGCAAGGGCAGCGGGCCGAGCGACCACGCACCGGTCATCGTGGACCTGGACGCCGCGCCGGACGGCGACATCGGACCCGTCGTGCCACCGCCGACCGCGCCGGTTGTCGGCCGGGGCCGGGGGAAGCTGCCCCAGGCACCGTGATCACCGCCGGCCAGCAGCGTCGGCTGGCGAACCGGGCGCGACCGGGGCCAGGGAGGTGCGGGCTCAGCTCTCGTCGGTCGGAGACTGCCGCCGCAGGACGAGCGGCAGCGCTCCCTCGCTCGGGTCCAGCCGATGGCTCTGACGCCACGCCCTTCGCCGCTCCGACGCGGCTGGGTCGTGCCCGACCAGCTCCTCCCAGCCGGGCGTGATCGCGGGCTTGCGCCGCAGGAGCGCCGTCACCTCCTGCCGGTTGTGGGAGAGGTTGCGCAGACCGCGTACCTCGTAGGCGTGCTGGAGGACGGCCACTGTGCCGCGGATCAGGCGCAGCGGCGCTCGCACGGTCACCTTGATCGTCATGATCGCCGGAGCTCCCGGCGCCAGGTAGCGCGCGGCCCCGCACATCGTGGCAGCCGACTCGTCGGGGTCGAGGTTCATGTCGTCGACCACCAGGTCGAACGAGTCATCCTCCAGCTCGGCAGCCTCCACGCGCGCGCGCACGTGCACCACGAGCGGGTTGGCGAGCACCTCCTCCGCCAGGTCGGCAGGGTCCACGGCGGTCACGTGCATGCCCCGCCCGGCCAGGACGTGCGACCAGCCGCCGGGAGCCGCGCCGATGTCCAGCGCGCGCCCGGCGGCCGGCAGCGACAGCGGCCATACCTCCAGAGCCTCACGGAGCTTGAACTCGGCGCGGCTGACCGCGCTCGGCCAGCGGGAGTAGCGCCGGTAGTCGTCGGCGTGTGCGCCGAGGTTGTCGGCCACGCGCGAGGCGCCGATGAGGGCCCGCCACCCGACCAGCGCCACCGAGACGACCTGCACCGGGGCGAGCAGGTCTACCGCGAACCCCGTGCGCTCCAGCCTGCTCCCGAGCTGCACCTCGACGTCGCGGGATCCGAACGCGACACCCTCGCCGGTCGCCTTCAGCTTTCGCGACTCGACCGCGAAGGTCGATGCCCGATCGAGCGTCGTCGGGTCGACTGCCGCGATCAGCTCCTCCATCGGGTCGGTCGCGTCCGCCAGATCCAGCTCCACGTCCACCGGCGTCGCGTGGCGGATGAACACGGGGAGCGCCTCGTTCAAGCGGCGCACGAACTCGTCCCGCGGCACGGACGGCAGCACATGGGCCACGCTCGGCTCGAGCTCGGCGAGGACCGACGCCCCGGGGTCGACGGCGTGCAGCTCACGGAGCGCCACCCGGCGAAAGACCGGGTGATAGGTGAGGATGTGGCTCGTCATGGTGGGTCAGGGCTCCGGGAGCCGAACGCGCACGTGCAGAAGTTACAGGCCTTCGGTTCGCGAAGCGGAACTTGACCACGGCGCCAGGCTCGCTCGACGCGGGGCGCCCTCCCGGCGCTTCAGCTCACCAATGCGGGCGATGGGCGTGGAGCATCGGGCACCCTGGTAGCAGCCGTGCCACCGCTCCTGGAACGTGAATCGCAGCTGAGCCAGCTAACCGCGGCCATGGCGGAGGCCGAGGCCAGCGACGGTCGCATGGTCCTGGTCGGGGGCGAGGCCGGCATCGGCAAGTCGTCCCTGGTGGAGCGCTTCGCGCGGACGCAGCGGCCGCGCAGGGCGCTGATCGGCACATGCGATCCGGTCGGCACGCCGGCGCCGCTGGCTCCGCTTCTCGAGCTCGCCGGCGGGCTGGAGCCGGGCCTCCCGGCCGAGCTCTCCTCGTCGGCAGCGCCAGGGCCCCGGTTGCTGGAGGCGCTGACCGCGGAGCCGCGCCTGCTGATCGTGGAGGACGTGCACTGGGCGGACCACGCGACGCTGGACGTGCTCCGGTACCTCGGACGTCGGGTGATCCGCCTGCCGGTCCTGATCCTGGCCACCTTCCGCAGCGAGGATGCGGGGGCCGGGTCTCCGCTGCGCGTACTCCTGGGCGATCTGGCGACGGCGGCCGGGGTTGCCAGGATGGAACTGCCGCCGCTCAGCCTGGCCGCGA
>DATFRD010000062.1:0-3895 GCA_035263645.1 Candidatus Dormiibacterota bacterium
TGGCGGAGAAGGGCGAGATCCAGCGCTACGTCGCCGAGTCGGCGGCCCAGATCCAGGCCTGCCGTCTGATGACCCTCGACGCCGCCCGGGTCATGGACTGCGGTGGCGAGGCGCGCGTGGAGATCAGCCTGATCAAGTTCATGGGCGCGCAGATGCTGCATGACGTGATCGACCGCGCGATCCAGGTCCACGGCGCCCTGGGCCTGACGGCCGACACACCGCTGGAGCGGATGTACCGCGACGCCCGCGGCGGCCGCATGTACGATGGCCCCGACGAGGTCCACCGTATGGTCGTCGCCCGGCGGCTGCTGAAGGACTGCCGGCGGAACGCCCCGTGGGCGCTGTAGCGCCGGAACCGGGCCGGAGCCTGGGTCGCGTTGCCCTGGACGGTATCCGTAGCGGAGGCCCCGCCGGGCGCCGGCCGGGGCCAGCTCTGCAAGAGAGGAGGTTTCTCGACGTGAGGGTTCGCCTGCCGTTCCTGATTCCTGGCGTGATCCTGTTCCTGCTCGGTGTGTTCTGGGCGCTGCAGGGCGCCGACGTCATCCGCCAGGGCTTCATGGCCGGCCAGCGGCAGTGGCTCGTGATCGGGCTGATCATCGCCGTGGTGGGCCTCGTGCTCGGCTACCTGGGCCTCTCCTCGCGAACGGCTCAGGCCTGAGCCGGCCGGGCCGCGCCTTCCCAAGGTCGCGCGGCTGGATTACTCTGCCTGGGAATCAAGGAGGTTCCCACATGCCGTTCGACGAGGAACTGGCCCGACGCCTCAGGGCGGAGCTGGCGAACAACGAGGGCGTCACCGAACGCGCGATGTTCGGCGGGATGGCGTTCCTGCTGAACGGCAATATGTGCGTGGGGGTGATCAGGGACCAGCTGGTGGCCCGCGTCGGACCGGAGCGCTTCGGGGAGGCCGTCGAGCGCCTGGGCGCGCGGACGTTCGACCTCACGGGCAGGCCGATGTCCGGGTGGGTGATGGTCAGGCCGGAGGGGTTCGACTCCGGCCAGCCGCTGGCCAAATGGGTGCGGGAGTCGCTGGACTACGTCCTGACCCTGCCTCCCCAGCAGTAGGAGCGCGGCCTGGGCAGCATCCTGCCTAACCCCCATCGCGGCTCCGTCCGGGCGGCAGCACCGGGGTGCCCCGTGCGTAGACTTGGAACCCCCATGCGCCAACGCCGAAGGTCGGGCGCGCCGAGGACCCGCGCGCCGGCCGACAGAGTGCTTCTCCAGCCCGAGAAAGGGCCGGCCCCGGACCACCGCTACGACTCCTGGAGGGTGCTCCGGTTCATCTCCGAGTTCGTCGAGGGCTTCGACGCCCTGGCCGAGACCGGCCCCGCCGTGACCTGCTTCGGGTCGGCCAGGGTCAGCCGCGACGACCCTCTCTACCAGGCCGCGCGCGAGGTGGGGGCGGCGCTCGCGCGCCGGGGCGTCGCGGTCATAACCGGCGGTGGGCCCGGAGTCATGGAGGCCGTCAACCGCGGCTGCCACGAGGCGGGCGGGCTGTCCATCGGCTGCAACATCGAGCTCCCCAACGAACAGGCGCTCAACGACTGGGTGGACGTCGGCGTCGAGTTCCGGCACTTCTTCGTGCGCAAGACGATGTTCGTCCGCTACGCGCAGGGCTTCGTCATCTTTCCCGGCGGCTTCGGCACGCTGGACGAGCTGTTCGAGGCGCTGACGCTGGTGCAGACCGGCAAGATCGAGCACTTCCCGATCGTGCTGTTCGGCAGCGACTACTGGCGGGGCCTCCTGGACTGGCTGCGCGCCGGGCCGCTGGGGCAGTCGATGATCTGGGAGGACGACCTGGCGCTGTTCGAGATCACCGACGACCCCGAACAGGCTGCGGACCTCGCGACCAGCGCGCCGTCGCCAGGCAGCCCTGACGGGCGGGGCGTCGTCGCACCGGCGGCGGACGGGGCGGCCGCGGACGGCCGGCGGCCGGCCGGCCGCCGGCCTGCCGGGCAGACCGCCGACGCCAGGTAGCCTCGAGCGGCCCCAGACGGCAGGGTGGGCTACCCTTCCGGCCTGTGTCGCTGACGTCGACGTTCCTGACCGACGGCGGCCAGAGCGCCCTCGCCGTCGCCGAGCTGCTGGGCGCCCACCTCGAGAAGGCGACCCGCAGCCTGGAGGTGGCGATCTACGACCTGAAGCTGGACGGGCCGCCTGGCGAGGTCGTGCGCCGCGCCGTCCACTCCGCCACGGCACGCGGCGTCGAGGTGCGCATGGTCTTCAACCAGGAGCACGTGCGCCAGCGCCCGCTGCCACCTCCGGGCTTCGTCGACTGGGACTACCTGCACAGCCTCCGCGTTTCCAGCCGGGCCATCCCGGGCAGCCCCGACCTCATGCATCACAAGTACGTGGTGCGGGACGCCGGGACCGAGGCGGCGGCCGTGTGGACGGGGTCGACGAACTGGACGGGAGACAGCTGGACGCGGGAGGAGAACGTCGTGATCCGGGTTGCCGACCCCGGGGTCGCGGCCCTCTACCTGGCCAACTTCGAGGAGCTCTGGGCGACGGGCTCCGTGCGCCACTCCGGCCACCAGCCGACCACGTGGTTCGAGCCCGGGCAGGGACTCCGGGTCCGTCCGTACTTCACCCCGGGTCGTGCCGACAAGCTGGTGCACGAGGTGGCCCAGCGCATCGCGACGGCGCGCCGTCGCGTCCGCGTCTGCTCACCGGTCCTGACGTCCGGACCGGTGCTTGCCAGCCTGACCGAGGCGCTGGGCGACGTGGACGTCCTCGGCTGCTGCGACGGCACCCAGATGGAGGAGGTGATGCGGCAGTGGGCGCTGCGGCCGGCCTCGGCGTGGAAGCGCGAGGCCTGGCGCATGCTGCGGGCCACCGCTCCCTGGGGAGCCAAGCCGTCGACGCCCTACAGCCCAGGGTCGGTGCACGACTTCATGCACGCGAAGTGCGTAGTCGCGGACGACACCGTCTTCGTCGGCAGCTTCAACTTCTCCCACAGCGGCGAGGACAACGCGGAGAACGTGCTGGAGGTCGAGAGCGCGGCGGTCGCCGACGAGTTCGCCAGGTACGTGGAGGCGGTCGCCGTGCGCTACGGCGCGCGCCCGGTCTCCGCACCGGCCGCGGAGGGCGTGAAGGCCCCGGCCAGGTAGCCGAATCGCCTGCCGCGCTCCCTGACCGGCGCGCTCGCGGAGCGCCGTAGACTCCATTGATCCTGAACCGGCAACGACTGCTCCCGCTCCTCGCCGTGGCGGTGGGCGTCCTGGCGACCCTGGTCTTCGTGTTCACCCCGCGGCCGGCCCAGCCAGGCCTGGCGGTGGTGGTGCTGGCGTCGGCGGCGGGGGACCGGCTGGGGCCGGTCGCGCTCCACGCCGGCCCGGCCTCGCTCTCCGTGGCGGGGGACGCCCCGAAGGCGCCGGATTCGCGGGTCGCGGCGAGGTTCACGCTGCCCCCGGGCACATACCCGGTGCGGGTCGGGAACGTCTCGGCCCCGGTCCCCCTGACCGTCCGGTCGGGTGCCACGGAGCCGCTGCTGCTGGCCGTGAGGAATGGGGCCGTGGTCAGGGCCGGCGTGTACGTGGGCGTGGAGAACGTGAACCTCGGCCTCCAGGAGCTGTCGGGGCGGGTCAGCCCCATGGCCGACTTCCACCTCGTCGACCAGGACGGCAAGCCGCTAGACCGGAACTCGCTGCTCGGCAGGGACACGGTCATCGCCGCGTTCCACACCAGCTGCCGCGAGACGTGCCCGCTCTACACGGGCCTGCTCCTCCAGATTCACCGGAGCGCGCCGGACGTGCGCCTGATCGAGGTCACGACGGACCCGGCCCACGACACGCCGGCGGTCCTCTCCACCTACCGGTCCTCGATCGGAGCGAACTGGACCTTCGCCACCGGGCAGGCCGACGACCTGGCCGCATTCTGGGCGCCGTTCGGCGTGTCC
>DATFRD010000063.1:0-5090 GCA_035263645.1 Candidatus Dormiibacterota bacterium
TCGAGGCGTACCGCCGGAACCTCCCCGACCGCTGCTTCCACTGCAAGGAAGAGCTCTTCGAGACGCTGGAGCCGCTGCGAGGCCGGCTCGGCCTGGCCCACATCGCCTACGGCGCGACCGCCGACGACGCCGGCGACCACCGGCCGGGCCACGGCTCGGCCGTGCGCCGGGGCGTCCGTTTCCCACTGCTGGAGGCGGGCATGGGCAAGGGGGAGATCCGGGCCGCCGCCCGCCGCCTGGGCCTGCCGAACTGGGACAAGCCCTCGTTCGCCTGCCTCTCCTCCCGCATCCCGCACGGAACAGAGGTGACCGTCGAGGCGCTGAGCCGCGTCGACCGCGCCGAGTCGGCGCTGCGGGCGCTCGGCTTCCGCCAGGTCCGCGTCCGTCACCACCAGGACGTGGCGCGGCTGGAGGTCGACCAGACCGAGATGGAGCTGGCGGTGGAGCTCCGTGAGCAGATCGTGGCGGGCGTCCGCGAGGCCGGATACACGTTCGTCGCCCTCGACCTGGAGGGCTACTCGACCGGCAGCCTCAACCGGACCTGGAAGGCCAGGACCGCAGCGGACCGGTAGGACGGGCCGGCGCTGGGTGCTGAGCGACGTCCGCGCCCGCCGCGCCTCAGCGGGCCGCGACCTCCGCCGGCGTCACCGACGGCTCCACGGCAGGGGCGCCGCAGAACTGCTCGTAGTCGATCAGGCCGGTCACCGTCGGGTTGTCGCCGCACAGCGGGCACCCGGGATTCCGGCGCAGGTTGACCTTCCGGAAGTCCATGTCGATGCCCTCGAAGATCAGCAGCCTGCCGATCATGCCGCGGCCGATCCCCAGGACGTGCTTGATCGTCTCGAAGGCCATCATCGAGCCGATGATGCCGGGCAGGACGCCGAAGACACCGGCCTCGGCGCAGCTGGGCACCGCTCCGGGAGGCGGCGGGTTCGGGAACAGGCAGCGGTAGCAGCCCGTGCCCTTCGCGGCATCGAACATCGTCAGCTGGCCCTCGAAGCGGTAGATCGCGCCATGGACCAGCGGCTGCTCCAGGAAGTAGGCCGCGTCGTTGGCGAGGTACCGGGTCGGGAAGTTGTCCGTGCCGTCGATGACCACGTCGTACGGCCGAAAGACGTCGAGCGCGTTTTCGGAGTTGACGTGGAGCGCGTGCTTGACGACCTCCACGTCGCGGTTGAGCGAGCGGATCGTGTCCTCGGCCGAGTCCACCTTGGGCCGGCCCAGGTCGTCGGTGCCGTGCAGCAGCTGGCGCTGCAGGTTGCTGGCGTCCACGACGTCGAAGTCGACGATGCCGATCTTCCCCACCCCGGCCGCGGCGAGGTACATCGCCGCGGGAGAGCCCAGACCCCCGGCGCCGAGGAGCAGCACGCTCGTGTTCAGCAGCTTGCGCTGGCCGGCGCCGCCGACCTCCGGGAGGATCAGGTGCCGGGCATAGCGCTGGACCTGCTCGGGAGTGAATCCAGTCGATGCCATTTCAGTGGATGGTACCTGCCCCCGCGAGCCCGGTATTCCTGCCGCCGGAGCCGCCCGGCCCCGTCCCTCGGCCCCTACCTAGAATGCAGCCTGGAGATGGAACCCGAGTACCTCGACGACGAGCAGATCATCGCCCTGTACAACAAGGTGCGGACCGGGCGGCGGTCCTGGCCGGCCGGCATCTGGGGCAGCCCGGCCGCCCTCCAGTACGCGGTGACGATCTTCGAGTACTGGATCCACAACGTCATGGGCTGGAAGGGCTGGCCGGACGCGCGCACGCGCGTGAACCCGGTGCTGCTGGAGGAGCACCGGCTGGCGGACATCGTGGACAACGTCTTCCTGCCCGAGTTCGGCGAGGACTGGCTGGACTTCGAGGTGGTGCTCAACGAGTCGATGCGGCTGTCGGAGGACGAGAGCTGGGGGCCGGACCTGACCGACCGCCAGGAGCGGGTGGAGGCCGCGTTCGAGCACGCCTTCGAGCAGATCATCGGCTCGCCCAAGACGCAGCCGCGCCTGCTGCCGATCTACCACCGCTTCCGCAACCACCTGATGCGGATGTGGGGGGCGTTCCAGGAGGCCCAGGCGGAGCACGACAAGGCGGAGCGGGAGGCGGCCGAGCGGTTCTGGAACGGGCTGCGGCTGATCCGGGCCACCCGCGCGCGGACCGCAGAGCAGTGGTCGATCGTGAACGACGAGGACGAGCGGCTGGGCGAGCTTTCGATGGTGTGGGGCGATCCTCACCCGTACTGCCTGATCGTGCTCGACGAGCAGCTCTCGGGCGAGCGCGGCACATGGGAGCAGGTGATCTGGAGGCTGGAGCAGGAGATCCTGGTGGAGGAGCCGGGGGTGGTCAGCTACTCGGTCTGGCAGAAGGGCTTCGTCGGCGAGTTCTACCGCTGCGCCGACTGCGGCGAGCTGCACAGCCAGTTCGACGACGATCCCGCGGACGACCTGCGCCTCGACCTCCACGATGACGACGGCTAGCGCCGTCGTTCGTGCCGCCGTCGTCCAGGCCGCCTCGGTCGCGTTCGACCGCGAGCGGACGCTTGCCAAGCTCGAGGACCTCGCCGCCGACGCTGCGCGGGCCGGCGCTCGCCTGGCCGTCTTCCCCGAGGCGTTCGTCGGCGGGTACCCGCGCGGACTGACGTTCGGGACCGTCGTGGGCGAGCGTACGGCGGATGGCCGCGACCAGTTCCGGCGCTACTGGGAGGCGGCCGTCGACGTGCCCGGCCCGGCCGTGGACCGGCTGGCGCGTCTGGCCACGGCCACCGGCCTGCACCTGGTCGTGGGCGTGGTGGAGCGAGAGGGCGGGACGCTCTACTGCACGGTCCTCTTCCTCTCACCAGCCGGCTACCTGGGCAGGCACCGCAAGCTGATGCCGACCGGGGCGGAGCGGCTGGTCTGGGGATTCGGGGACGGCTCGACGCTCCCCGTGCTGGACACGCCGCTGGGCCGGCTGGGCGCGGTGATCTGCTGGGAGAACTACATGCCGCTGCTGCGGACGGCGATGTACGCGAGGGGCGTCCAGCTCTACTGCGCCCCGACCGCCGATTCCCGCGAGACGTGGCTGCCGACCGTCCGCCACATCGCGATGGAGGGGCGGTGCTTCGTGCTGTCGTGCTGCCAGTTCGCGCGCCGCGGCGACTACCCCGCGGACCTGCCCAACGCCCTGGCGGAGGGAGCCGACGACGTGCTGATGCGCGGCGGCAGCTGCATCGTGGGTCCGCTGGGCCAGGTCATGACCGGCCCCGACCACGAGGGAGAGACGATCCTCTGCGCGGACCTCGACCTCGCGGAGATCACGAGGGCGAAGTTCGATTTCGACGCGGTCGGCCACTACGCGCGGCCGGACGTCTTCCGGCTGGTGGTGGACGAGACGCCGCGCCGGCCCGTGTCATGGGAGGTTCCGGAATGAGCGAGGACGTCGTCGCCGAGCTGCGGGCCGACCTCGAGGAGCTGGCCGAGGTCGTTCGCCGGCTGCCGGCCGAGCAGCTGGAGCTCCGGCCGGCGGAGCCGCAGGGCTGGACGGCCCGGCAGGTGCTGGCGCACCTGGCCGACTTCGAGCTGATGGCCGCGGTGCGCGTCCGCACCGTGCTGTCGGTGGACCGGCCGGCGCTGGCGTCGTATGGCCAGGAGGAGTTCACCGACCGGTTCTCCGCTCTGGAGACGGCCGAGGAGGCGCTCGAGCGGTTCGAGGTCAACCGGAGGGCGACCCTGCGCGTGGTTGCGGCGCTGGCGCCGGCTGACCTGGAGCGGGTCGGCGTCCACCCGCAGCGCGGCGAGGAGCCGCTCCGAAGAACGCTGGAGATGCTGGCCCGGCACGACCGGGCGCACCTCGACCAGCTGGTCCGCGCGGCCCGCGCGATCGGCGGGTAGACTGTATCGACTCGTGTGAGGACCGGGTCGCCGGGCCCCGCCGGGGAGGTGGCTGAGTGGTCGAAAGCGCCCGCCTGCTAAGCGGGTAGGGGGTGTTGAGCTCCCTCGAGGGTTCGAATCCCTCCCTTCCCGCCAGCGACTGAAAGGCCCGGGATCGGCTCAGCGCAGCCCTTCGATCCAGTCGGCGGCGGCCGCCAGCGCCTCATCGAGTCCGCCTTTGAGTGTATGACCGGTGCCGGGCAGGGTCACGACCCTCACCTCCCGCAGCTTGCCGGCTTCACGGCGCAGCTCGGCCGGCGAGCCGAACGGGTCGGACTCGCCCTGGACGATCAGCACGGGACACCGGATCAGCGGCCAGTGCTCCGTCCGAAGCTGCTGTGGAAAGCCGGGCCTGTGGAGCGGATACGCGAACAGGAGCAGGCCCGCGAAGCGGCGCCCGGAGTCGGCGGCGGCCAGGCTGGCAACCCGCCCGCCGTAGGAGCGGCCGCCCACCACGACGTCCGGACCGTAGCCGGACTGGTCCAGGTAGACCGGGACCGCCCGCTCGGCGTTGCCGCCCGGCAGCTGGACAGGGCGGGCCTCGATGCCCCGTGCGGCCAGCCCGGCCACGTATGGCCGGAGCGACGAAGCACCGCCGGAGGCGCCCGGCGCCAGGAACACCTTCATGCGCTACGAGTGGGGGGTGACGAGGTACTTCTTGCCGGTGGCCTGCCGAGCGTAGACGGCGATGGCGTCCAGCCGCAGTGCGCCGGCCAGCGATACCTCGTCGGTGAACGAGCTGGCGAACGTGGTGGTCAGCTCCTCGGCCACCCGCCGGCGCATCGCAGCCACTTTCTCCGGCCCTGCCTTCTGGAGGAACGGGGTGAGCAGCCAGCCGCCGACGCCCCACGCCGTCCCGAAGCTGCGCGTCAGCTCGGTGGGGCGGCGGTCGAGGGCGCCGTAGATATAGACCTGCTTGTGGACCGACGACCCGTACCGGCTGTACTCGGCGCCCGCGCTGATCGCCGCCTCCATGCAGGCGAGGATCCGGCTGGCCAGCTCGCCCCCACCGACAGCGTCGAATGCCAGGGTGGCTGAGGTGGCCCGTAGCGCCTCGATCAGGTCGCCCATGAATGCGTCCGACGACGAGTCGCACACGTGGGCGGCGCCGGCGGAGCGAAGCAGCTCCACCTGCGCCGGCGAGCGCACGATGTTGACCAGCGGGATCTGGTCTTCGATGCACAGCCGGTTGAGCATCTGGC
>DATFRD010000064.1:0-3247 GCA_035263645.1 Candidatus Dormiibacterota bacterium
GACCGGGTCCGGTCGGCGGGCCTTCACGTCGACCTGCGGACGGAGGGCCAGCCGCGGTCCCTTCCACCCGGCGTCGACCTCTCCGCGTATCGCATCGTTCAGGAGGCGCTCACGAACACGCTCCGCCACGCCGGGGCCGGCCGGGCGGAGGTGGTGGTGCGGTACTGCGACACGGGCGTAGAGGTGGAGGTCACGGACGACGGCCGCGGGCCGTCCGCGAACGGCGCCACGGGCGGCCACGGCCTGGCGGGTATGCGCGAGCGGGTGGGCATGTTCGGCGGGGAGCTGCAGGTCGGTGCTCGGAACGGAGGCGGCTTCCGCGTCCGTGCGATGCTGCCGGCGTGATCCGGCTGCTCCTGGTCGACGACCAGCCGCTGGTCCGGGCGGGCCTGCGGATGGTGTTCGAGCCCGAGGCCGACGTGGAGATCCTCGGCGAGGCGGCGGACGGGGACGAGGCGCTGCGGCAGGTGCGCCAGCTGCGACCGGACGTCGTGCTGATGGACGTGCGCATGCCGCGCCGCGACGGCATCCAGGCCACGCGGGCCATCCTCGGCGGCGCATTCGAGGAGCCGCCCCGGGTGCTGGTCCTGACGACGTTCGACGACGACGAGTACGTCTACGAGGCGCTGCGCGGGGGCGCCAGCGGCTTCCTGCTCAAGGACGCGCCGCCGGAGGCGCTGGTGGCGGCGGTGCGGGGCGTGGTGGCCGGCGACGCGCTGCTGGCGCCGGCCGTGACACGTCGGCTGGTGGAGGGGTTCGCGCACCGGCGCCCGGCCCCGGCGGTTCCGCCCGGCCTCGCCGAGCTGACGGAGCGGGAGCACGAGGTCTTCCGGCTGGTCGCGCGCGGGCTCTCCAACATGGAGATCGCGGAGCGCCTGCACGTCGGGGAGTCCACCGTGAAGACGCACGTCGGCCACGTGCTGTCGAAGCTCGAGCTGCGCGACCGGGTGCAGGCCGTAGTGCTGGCCTACGAGGCCGGCGTCGTAGAGCCCGGGTCCTCTTAGGCTCCTCCTCCCTGAGGGGGAGACGGTCTCGCCCTGGCGGCGACGAGAACTCCGCCGCCGAGCCGACGACAGGAACGCCGGCCCGCCCTAGCGTGTGGGCATGACCTCAGCAAGCACCGTGATCGACAGCGCGGCGGGGCGCCGGCCGGTCCGAGGCCGTGTCCTCCGCGCTACCCCTTGGTTCGAATGGGCCGCGGTTGCGCTCTCGACCGCGGTGGTCGTGGGCGCGCACGTGGACTCGTGGGCTCACGGCCACGTCGCCGCCACCCTCGAGACGTTCTTCACGCCGTGGCACGCCCTGCTGTACGCGTCCCTGGCGGCGACGATGGCGTTCCTGGTCGTCTGCGCCGCGTGGACCGGAGCCCGCCCGTGGGAGTGGGCGCGGGCGCTGCCCGACGGGTACGCGCTGTCGCTGGCCGGCTGCGTGCTGTTCGGGATCGGGGGCGTCCTGGACCTGGCTTGGCACCTGACCTTCGGCATCGAGCGCGGCTTCCAGGCGCTGATCAGCCCGACGCACCTGATCCTGATCGGCAGCGCGGGCCTGATCGTCAGCGGGCCGCTGCGGGCCGCCTGGAGGCGTCCTGGCCGCGCGATCGGTGGGCCGGCGATCGCGTCCGCCACGCTGACCCTAACCGTGCTCACCTTCTTCGGCCAGTTCGACCACCCCTTCACGTCGCAGTGGGCGGCGCTGCCCCAGACGCTCGTCCCGGCGCAGCCGGCCGAGGAGCTGGGGATGCTGGGCATCATCTTCCAGACCGGCCTGCTGATGGGCGTGATCCTGCTGCTGGTCCGGCGGTTCGACCTGCCGTTCGGCACGCTGACGTTCCTGCTGGGCGTCAACGCCGTCTTCGTGACGCTGATCAACGCCGCGGACCCGATCATCCTGATCGGCGTCGCGGCGGGTTTCGTGGCCGACGTGGCGTACGCGCTGCTGCGGCCGTCGCCGAAGCGGACCGTGCAGGTGCGGGCGTTCGCCTTCTTGGTCCCGACCGTGCTGTACGCGATGTACTTCGCCGGCCTGATCCGGGTCGATGGCGTGTGGTGGCCGATCCACCTGTGGGCGGGCGCCCCGGTGGTGGCCGGGCTGGCGGGCTGGCTGGTGAGCCTGGGCGTGATCCCGCCCCGGGTTCCGGAGGAGTCGGAGGCGACTACCCTGGCCGCATGACCGACAAACCGGCCCATCTCCGTCCCGAGAACTCGGATGTGTTCAAGCTCGAATCGGTGGCCAGCGCGTACCACCACCGCCCGCCGTACCCGGCGGGGGTGGTGGACGCGCTGCGCTCGCTGCTGGGAGACGACGGGGGCGCGGTGCTCGACGCCGGGTGCGGCACAGGGGACCTGGCCAGGGTCCTCGCCGACGGCGCGGAGCGGGTGGACGCAGTCGACGTCTCGCAGGCGATGATCGACACGGGCCGCCGTCAGCTGGGCGGAGACAGCCCGAACCTCCGCTGGGTGTGCGCTCGGCTTGAGGACGCGGACCTGCGGCCGCCGTACGCCCTCGCGGTGGCCGGCGACAGCCTGAACTGGATGGACTGGGAGGTGGCGCTGCCGCGGCTGGCCGACGCGCTGCGGCCGGGCGCGTGGCTGGCGATCGTCCACCGCGGCTGGGGCACAGGGGTGCCCGACGAGATGGAGCTGATCCGTGCGTTCAGCACCATCCGGGACTTCCAGCCGTACGAGCTGGGCAGGGAGCTCGTCTCGCGCGGACTGTTCCGCCCCGGCGGCCACCTCCGCTTCGCGGGGTCGTGGCAGCCGACGATCGAGGAGTACGTGGAGTCGCGGCACTCGCAGAGCGGCTGCGCGCGAGAGCCGATGGGCGCCGAACGAGCCGCGGAGTTCGACCGGCAGCTGACGGACCTGCTCGGCAGGCTGGTGACGGAGGGCCGGATCGGCACACGCGACGCCCGGCTGGACCTGCAGGTCGTCGCCGAGGTGGGGTGGGGGCGGCCACTTCGGGGCCCTGGGCCCGACGGGGACGGTGCGGGCTGAACCGAGGGGTGGGGCCGGGCCGCGATCCGCCGATAAGCGGCGTTCCGCTCCTCTTGGAACTGGCGCCCGCTCGGGCGGGGCACAAGCGCCGGTGCAGCTCAGCCTTGCCGAGCCCCGCGGGAGCCGGGTCTGCACAAGGAGGGTGAGACGTGACGGTAGATGTCCGAACGATCGATGGGCTGCCGTTGGCACCCCGGACGCGCGGCGCGATCGAGGCAGCCGTGAGGGAGGCGCGACGGCGCGGGCACGGCTTC
>DATFRD010000065.1:0-11183 GCA_035263645.1 Candidatus Dormiibacterota bacterium
CTCTTCACCCTCGGCTTCGGCGACTTCGCGGGCACCGCGGCCCCCTCCCGGTTCCTGACGCTGGGAGCGGCGGCGACCGGCCTCGGCGTCTTCGCCGTGGTCATCACGTTCCTCTTCAGCCTGTTGGGGGCCTTCCAGCGCCGGGAGGTCGCGGTCGTGACGCTGGAGGCGGCAGCAGGAGCCCCGCCGTCCGGAGTCACGCTCCTGGAGACCTTCGGCCTGACCCATATGCTCGGCGACCTGCCCCCGATGTTCGAGCGCTGGCAGCGCTGGGCGGCGGAGGTGCTGGACAGCCACCTCGCCTACCCGGTGCTCGGCTACTTCCGGTCCAGCCACGACAACGACTCCTGGGTCAGCTCCCTGGGGGCGGTCATGGACGCGACAACGCTCGTCCTGACCACGATCGACCGCGGGGCCACGCCCGGCGCGCCGCCGGGCCTGCATGGCTGGGCCAAGATGGCCCGCGCCGTGGGCGGCCACTGCATCGAGGACCTGGTGCTCTTCTTCGACCTGGACGGCGACCACTACGTCGGGGTCGAGCTGGCGGAGTACCGGGAGGCGCGCGCCCGCCTGGAGCGGGCAGGCTACGCGCTCACGCCTGAGGCGGAGGGCTGGGAGGCGTTCCAGCGGCTCCGGTCCGAGTACGCGGGCCGGGTGAACGCGCTGGCCATGCACTGGGCGTCGCCGCCGGCGCAGTGGATCGGCGACCGGTCGCCCCTCAGGCTGCGCCCTCAGCACGACGGCCACGCGCTCGCCCCAATCCGGGGCGGCCGGCGCTGACGGGCCGCCCATCCGTGCCCGCCGGGGTCCGCGGCGTCAGCCGGTGGTCGACCAGGGGTGCGGTGCCCCTGCGGAGGAGCGCCGGATGAGTCGTCCCGTGACGCTGTTCACAGGCCAGTGGGCCGACCTGACGCTGGAGGACGTCGCCCGGAAGGCGGCGGCCTGGGGCTACGACGGACTCGAGCTGGCCTGCTGGGGCGACCACTTCGACGTCGACAGGGCGCTTGTCGAGCCCGCCTACGCGCAGGAGCGGCGGGACCTCCTGCGCCGGCACGGGCTCGACTGCTGGGCCATCTCCAACCACCTGGTGGGGCAATGCGTGTGCGATCCGATCGACAGCCGCCACCGCGAGATTCTCCCGGCCGAGGTCTGGGGCGACGGAGACCCGGAGGGCGTCAGGCGACGGGCCGCCCTCCGGCTCGCCGACACCGCGCGCGCGGCCGCCGCGTTCGGCGTGCGGGTCGTGAACGGGTTCTCCGGCTCCGGCATCTGGGCCAGGCTCTACTCGTTCCCGCCCAACGACTTCGGCGACATCGAGCGCGGCTACGCGGAGTTCGCCGAGCGCTTCGACCCGATCCTGGACGTCTTCGGGCAGGAGGGTGTCCGCTTCGCGCTTGAGGTGCATCCGACCGAGATCGCGTACGACTTCGTGACTGCCGGCAAGGCGCTGGACGCGGTCCGCCGCCGCCCCGAGCTGGGCCTGAACGTCGACCCCAGCCACCTGGTCCCGCAGTTCCTCGACCCCGCGGCCTTCGTCGACGCGTTCGCCGACCGCATCTACCACGTCCACGTCAAGGACTCGCGCCGACGCCTCGACGGCCGGCGGAGCATCCTGGGGTCCCACCTCGAGTTCGGCGACGCCAGGCGGGGCTGGGACTTCGTCTCGGCCGGCCGCGGCGACGTCGACTTCGACTCGATGTTCCGGGCGCTGACCCGGGCCGGCTACGCAGGCCCGCTGTCGGTGGAGTGGGAGGACGCGGGGATGGACCGGGAGTTCGGCGCGGCCGAGGCCGTGCGGTTCGTGCGGCGGACGGACTTCGAGCCCTCCGCGGTGCGGCCCACGGCGCAGTTCACCGAGCGGTAGGCCGGCCGTGCCGCCGACCACGGAGATCGGCGTCGGCATGCTGGGCTATGCCTTCATGGGCAGGGCCCACTCGAGCGCGTACCGCGCGATCGCCGCCATCGCGGGGCCGCCCCCGCTCGTGCCCCGGCTGGTCGCCATCTGCGGCCGCCACGAGCAGGCCGTGGCCGAGGCCGCGCGTCGCTACGGCTACGAGAGCCACGCCACCGACTGGCGAGCCCTGGTCGCGGACGAGCGCATCCAGCTCTTCGACAACGGAGCGCCCAACCACCTCCACGCGGCGCCCACCGTCGCGGCGGCCGAGAGCGGCAAGCACGTCGTGTGCGAGAAGCCGCTGGGGCGTGACGCGACCGAGAGCCACGCGATGTGGCGGCGCGTGGAGGCCGCCGGCGTGAAGCACATGTGCGCCTTCAACTACCGCTTCGTCCCCGCCGTGCGCCTGGCCCGCGAGATGCTGGAGGCCGGCGACCTGGGCGAGATCCGCCACTTCCGTGGCCGCTATCTGCAGGAATGGCTCGCCGACCCCGGCGCCGGCGTGACCTGGCGGCTCGACCGCGAGACGGCCGGGTCGGGCGCGCTCGGTGACCTGGGCGCGCACGTCATCGACCTGGCCCGATACCTGGTCGGCGAGATCACCGCCGTCAGCGGCGCCACCCGCACGTTCGTGGCGGAACGGCCCGGGGGCCACGTGGACGTGGACGACGCGTTCGCGTCGGTCGTCGAGTTCGAGAACGGCGCCGTGGGCACGATCGAGGCGTCGCGCTTCTGCCTCGGGCGCAAGAACGCGCTGACGCTCGAGATCAACGGCTCGAAGGGCTCGCTGGGGTTCGACCTGGAGCGGCTGAACGAGCTCCGCCTCCACCTGCCCGGGTCCCGTCCTGGCCCCGGCGCCCAGGGCTTCCGGGAGGTGCTCGTCTCCGAGCCGGAGCACCCGTTCCTGGAGCACTGGTGGCCGCCCGGCCACGTCCTCGGCTGGGAGCACGCGATGGTCAACGAGCTCCACCACCTGCTCACCTGCATCGCGGAGGACCGGCCCGTAGGCCCGCACGGCGCCACCTTCGAGGACGGCTACCGGGCTGCGGAGGTCTGCGACGCGATCCTGCGCTCCGCCGCCTCCCGGCGGCGCGAGAGCGTGATGCTCAGGGAAGCCGCCGGCTGAGCAGCCCCTCCCCCAACCCCTCCCGCCAGGGGGGGCCGCCGAGCGCGGCCGATCACGGGGCCGGTCGTCCCTGCTGCAGCTCGCGACCCTCGTCCTTGAGGCGCCCCCACAGCAGGCGGGCCACGCTCAGGACGACGAGGACGGCGGCGACCGACCAGCCGATGGCGGACACCTGCGGGGCGCTGAAGTCGGTGCCTCCGAGCAGGGCGTGCAGGAAGAGCAGCATGCAGCCGAGGTAGGCGAGGCGGTGGATCCATCGCCAGGCGAGCGGGTGGATCCGCCGGCGCAGCCAGCCGGTGACCGCGACCAGCACGAAGATGTCGAGGCTGAGGGTGCCCAGCCCGATCGCGGCGGTGCCGTAGGCGACCCGGAACGGGACCACGAGGTCGAGGAGCCGGATCGGCGTGCCGACGCTTCCGTCCAGCACCAGGAGGACCAGGTGCGCGAGCCCGAGCGGTATCCACAGGACCGCGGTGAACTCGTGGGTGGAGCGCAGCGCCCGGTTGCTCGCGAGCCAGTCGAGCACCGCGCTGCGCAGGGTCAGCCCGGTCAGCAGCGAGATCGCCAGCGCGGCCGCGGCGCCGAGGCCCGTGACCCTGGCGAGGATCCAGAGGAACGTGTCGACTGTCATGCTCTGCGCCGGCCCGTCACGACGTGTGGGTCTCGGTGACCCGCTGGCTGGAGGTGGTACGCAGGCCCGGGGCCAGGTTGAGCTGGCCGGGCCCGGAGGCCGGGGCCGAGAGGCCGGCGTCGGGCCGCAGGGCCGGCCGCAGCGGCGCCGACTGGTTCCGCACGTTGCCGCCGACGTACACCGCAGAGCCGACCGTGGCCAGGATGGTCAGGCAGACGGCGCTGCCCTTCAGCAGCCAGGCGGGGGCGCCTCTCAAGCCTTCGCGGCCGCCTTGAGGAAGGGAACCCGGTCGAAGGCCTGGCCCAGGATCTCCTTCGCGTCGGCGCCCAGGTGGGTGTTCAGGATCTCCTGGTAGACGGAGCGGAAGTCGACGGTGTACTTGAGGTTCCCGGTGCTGTCGAGTGCGGACAGGCTGGGCGCCTGTCCGTAGAAGCCGCCCCGGACGGGGTTGCCCATAAGGAGCACCGCCGACGCAGCCCCGTGGTCCGTGCCTCCGCTGGCGTTCTCCTGCGGCCGGCGGCTGAACTCGGACCACGTCGCGATCAGGACCTTGTCGGCCATCCCGTGGAGATCCAGGTCGTGGTAGAAGGCGGTCACGGACTGGTCCAGGTAGCCCATCAGGTCGTTGTGCCGGTTGAGCTCGGTCTGATGGGTGTCGAAGCCGCCCAGGGTGACGTGGAGCAGCTTCACCCCGCTGCCGCTGGTGATCAGCGAGGCAGCCAGCTGGAGCGCCGCGCCCAGCTCGGTCTTGGACGGATACACGAGCCTGACGTTGTCCGAGTACGTGACGCTGGACTGCCGGGACGTGGCCGCCCTGACGCTCGCGATCGTCTGCTCGGCCGTCGAGATGGCGGTGTCGAACAGCGCGCCGTAGATCCCCGGCGTCCCCTTGTAGAGAGCTCCCGCGGCCGTCTCGACCCTGCTCCCGCCCTGGAACCCGAAGCTCCTGGCGCTGTCGATCACCGAGACGGTGGCACGCCGGGCGCTGAGCGCGCCGGGCACGTCGGTGGCGCCGCAGGCGCATCCGGTCAGCGGGTGGCCGTAGGAGTCGTAGTTCTGGGCGATCGTCTTGCCCAGCCAGCCCTCGATCTGGCGGCGGGTCGGGTCGCCCGTCTCCCAGACACGGATCGACTCGAAGTGGGAGAAGCTCGGGTTCGGGTAGCCGACCCCCTCCACGATGGCCAGCTTGCCCTGGTCCCACAGGGACTTGATGCCCGGCATGTGCTGGTTGAGCCCGAAGCTGGCGTTGAGCGGCAGCGCTGAGGGCACTGACTGCGCCGCCAGGATCGGCCGCAGGTCGTGCAGCCTCGGGTCCTGGAGCGGGATCACGGTCCGCAGGTGGTCGTTGCCGCCCGCGAGCTGGATCATGACCAGGATGTTGTCGTTCTTCACGCCTCCCTGCTTGGCGGCGTACACGGCGCGAGCGAAGGCGTCCGGGACGGCGGCATACCCGGCGGCGAGCGCGGTGGCGGAGGTGCCGAACTTCAGGCCGGCCCGCAGGAAGTCCCTCCGCTTCAGCTCGTTGATCCCGACCTCGCGCCTGCTCATATCAGCCCTCCGGGAGGCCCGACCCCCCTCTGCCCGTTCACCTATTTGAGGTTGAATTCCGGGGCCATCAGCACGATCAGCCAGCGGGTCCGGTCGTCCGGGGCCTGGCCGAGCAGCTTCGCGGTCACGGGGCTCAGCACGCCGTCCAGCTGGACCTGGTGGACGTCCTTCGCCGGCGGCAGGCCTCTCAGCCGGCCCAGCACGGAGACGACGAAGTTGACGCGTGCGATGACCGTGTTCGACGACACCCAGGAGTCGTTGTTCGGCCAGCCGCCGACGTCCGGCGGGTCGAACAGCACCTGGCCCATGTCCGTGCCCGCGTCCACGACCAGCCTGGAGAGCTGCGGCGCCCCGAGCGCCTTCAGCACGCTGACCATGTACTCGACCGGCGACTTGACGAGCGCGCGATAGGACTGGGCGGCGATGAACTCGGGGCTCAGGAAGACGCTGCGCATCAGCGTCTTGAGGTCGTACCTGCTGGTCCGGAACTCGTCCGCCAGGCGGCTGATGTAGCTCGCCTCGGGTGCCGGCGAGACGAAGTGATGGACCACCTTGGTGACGAGCAGGGTCGCGGTGGCCGGGCTGGCCAGGATGCCGTCGATGACGCCCGCAGTGTCCAGGGGGCCGGTCCGGCCCAGGAACGTCAGCGGACCTCCGGTGTACGCGCGCCGGGGGTCGAAGGCGCCAACCTTCGAGCCGTCCGCGCCGACCGGCAGTCGCCACCCGGCGAGGCCTCTCGCCGCGGCCCTCACGTCGCCCTCCCCGAAGCTGCCGGCGCCCATCGTGAACAGCTCCAGCAGCTCGCGGGCGTAGTTCTCGTTGGGGTTCCGCCCGGTGCTGGCGGCCAGGTCGAGGTAGACCATCATGGCGGGGTCGATCGTGACCTGCATCAGCGCCGAGGCCAGGTTGGTGAGCGCCATCCTGCGCCAGGTCACGTTCTGCCAGTACAGGTACGGACGGTCGGTGCCGACCTTGAGGTAGTCGCTGGTGAAGTGGCCGTGCCAGAAGAGCGTCATGCGCTCGGCGAACGGGGTCGGGGTGGCCAGCATGTGGTCCACCCACCACTGCTGCAGCCGGCCGATGTCCAGCGAGGCGCCGGTCATTCCGGGAACGGCGGGCGGCTCCGCGGGCGGGGTCTCGATGAGCTGGTCCACGAGCTTTCCGTAGCCGAGCCGGAACGCCGCCTCGAGCTCCGCGGGGCCGGCCCCGAAGGTCGTGCGCCGCAGCAGGTGCGCGATCCGGGCGGTCTCCTCGGCCAGCGGGGAGGCCCAGTCGGGCGCCGCCTGGGCCTGGGCCTTCGCGACGGCAGTCCGGCTCGCTGCACGCGGGACGCCGCGGTCGAGCTGGAGCAGCCGGAGCACGGTCACCCCGGCTCCGGTCGCGAGGGCCCCGCCGATGACGTGACGCCGAGTGATACGCTGCGGCAGGAGCCGCTCGAGCCGGGCCAGTCCCAACCGCACTGGCCTGAAGGGCTGTCCAACTACCCCCATTGGATCGCGGGGGTATTGAAGCACAACGGACGGCGGGTGGGAACCCCGGACGCTCGACCAGGTTCCACCCACGACGCCGAGTCGACGTGGCCCGTCCGCTCGCCCCCTGGAATCCGGCTCAGCCCGGCCGTTTGCGATCGACGCGGAGCCGCTGGTCGGAGACCACCCGCCCGTCGCGGAGCCTTATGACGCGGTCCAGGCAGCTGGCGACGTCGGGGTCGTCGGTGGCGACGACGAGCGTCACGCCGCTCGTCCGGTTGAGCTGCTGCAGGAGATACAGCAGCTCGTCCGAGGTCTCGTCGTCGACGTCCGCTGTCGGCTCGTCCGCGAGCACCAGGGCGGGTGCCTTAATCAGCGCGCGGGCGATGGCCGCGCGCTGGGCCTGGCCCACCGTGAGCTGGTCGGGACGGTCGTCGACGTGGCCGGCGAGGCCGACGAGGTCGAGCAGCTCGCGG
This sequence comes from Candidatus Dormiibacterota bacterium, assembly GCA_035263645.1. GTDB lineage: Bacteria > Chloroflexota > Dormibacteria > Dormibacterales > Dormibacteraceae > CF-161. The sequence continues at coordinate 7,145 of DATFRD010000065.1, forward strand.
GCCCGCCTCCCCCGGCGGGTGCCGATGGGCGCGTAGCGCAGCGGGAGCATGACGTTCTCCAGCACGGTGAGGGCCGGGAGCAGGCCGTGACGCCGGAGGACGAACCCGATCCGGCCGCCCCGGAAGCTCGCCCGCTCGTGGTCGCTCAGCGCCGTCGTATCCACTCCGTCGAGCACGACCTGGCCCGAGGTCGGCCGGACGAGCAGGCCGACGGCGTGCAGCAGGGTCGTCTTGCCGGTCCCCGAGCGGCCGACCACGGAGACGAACTCACCTGCCTGGACACTCAGCGTGACCCCGGCCAGGGCCTGCACCACGCTGGGCTCGCCCTGCCGGTAGGTCAGGGTCAGGTCGCGGACCTCGATGGCCGCCATCGGCGTGCTCGCTACAGCAGGCGCAGGGCCAGGTCGGGATCGACCCTGGCCGCCCGTACCGCCGGCACGAGGCCGGCGCCGGCGCCGAGCGCGACCGCCAGGCCCACGGCGAGCTCGGCCAGCCCTGCGCCGACGACGAAGCCCGCCAGGCCACCCGCCAGGCCCAGGAGCGCAGCCTCGAACAGGTACTCGGCCACGATGTGCCACCGCCGGGCGCCGAACGCGATCTTGAGGCCGATCTCCGGCTGCCGCTCGGCGACGGCCGCCAGCATCGTGCCCACCACCAGGACGGCGCCGAACAGGAGCCCGAGGAGAGCCGCCCCGACCGCGACCGCGACGAACGTGGCGCTCTGGTCGAAGCTGCGGACGAAGTCCGTCGGCCGGGTCGCCACGACGCCCGGCACGCTGGCGCTGATCCGGTCGGCCAGCCTGTCCAGATCGACCCCCGACTTCCCGTAGACGGTGATCGCCGACGCCAGGGAGGAGGGGTCGACCCGGTCCCGGAACGAGGCGGGCAGGCTCTCCTGGAGGAGCAGCTGCGCGTCGAGCAGGCCGACCTGGGCGGTCGCGTCGGGGAGCGTGTCGGTCCTCCGCTGGATGCCGACGACGATGAACGGGTGGCTGACGAAGTCGGGATTGGCGTTCCCCGGCCGGACCGGCAGGTCCAGGCGGTCGCCGACCCTGGCCCCAAGCTTGCCGGCCAGGCCGGCGCCGAGCACGACCTCGCCCTGGGCGTCCGGCCTCAGCTGGCGGCCCTCCGCGATCGCGGTCCGAAGCGTGGAGTAGGCGTGCTCCCGCGGGTCGGCGTAGACGATGGTGTCGGGGAGGCCGAGCAGGGGACCGGCGGCGCCCGGCCGGGCGAGGACGGTGATCGAAGGCAGGGCGACGGCGACGCCAGGCACCTGCTGGATGGCAGCGATCTTGCCGAGCGAGACGACTGCCGCGTACCCGCCGGCGTCGTCGGCGACCTGGATGTTGGAGCTGAAGTACCGGACCCCGCCCGCGAACTGGGCCTGGAAGTGCTCCGCCAGGGCGCCGGTCACAGTCAGCGCCAGGATGCCGGCCGCGACACCGCCCCCGGTCAGCGTGCTGCGCAGCCGCCGCGCGGCGATGTTGCGGAAGATCTCCACGCCGCCTCCTCCTCCCTGGAGCCCTGGGCCGCGGCCCGTATGGCCGAGCGCAGTCTACGCCGAACCGGGAACCTGGCTAGCCTACGAGGCACCACCTCTATGAGGACCATCGCCATCGAGGAGCACTACGTGCGGCAGCCGCCGGCCACGCAGGACCGGCCCCGCCCCCTGCCGGAGGAGGTGCAGGCCAGGCTGCTCGATCTTGGTCCGGCCCGGATCGCCGACATGGACGCGGCCGGCATCGACGTGCAGGTGCTCTCGCTGCTGTCACCCGGCGCCCAGCGGTTCGCGGCCGCGGAGGCCGCCGCCCGCGCCCGCGAGGAGAACGATCGGCTCGCCGACGCCGTCCGCCGTCACCCGGACCGCCTGGCCGCGTTCGCGGCCGTGCCCACCGCCGACCCCGCGGCCGCCGCCGACGAGCTGGAGCGCGCCGTCAGCACGCTCGGCTTCAGGGGCGCGATGATCCACGGGCCGACCGAGGGACGCTTCCTGGACGACCAGCGCTTCTGGCCGATCCTCGAATGCGCCGAAGCGCTCGGCGTGCCGATCTACCTCCACCCGGCGCCGCCCCCGGCGGCCGTGGCCGCAGCCTACTACGCCGGCTTCTCGCCCGGCGTCACCAGCACGCTCGCCACCAGCGGCTGGGGCTGGCACATCGAGACCGGGCTGCACGTCCTGCGCCTGGTCCTGGCCGGGGCCTTCGACCGCTTCCCGAGGCTGCAGACCGTGATCGGCCACCTGGGCGAGGCCCTCCCGTTCATGCTCGCCAGGACGTCCATGACCCTGCCGCCGGCGGCGACCGGCCTGCAGCGGACCGTGGCGGAGTACATCCGGGAGAACGTGCACATGACGACCAGCGGTTTCTTCTCCGTGCCGCCTCTGCTCAACGCCCTGCTGGAGGTCGGCGCGGACCGCGTCCTGTTCGCCGTCGACTACCCGTTCAGCTCCAGCGCGGCGGGAGCGGCGTTCCTGGACGCCATGCCCGTCAGCGCAGCCGACCGGGAGAAGATCGCGCATGGCAACGCCGAGCGGCTGCTGCGCCTCTGAGCCGGCCCGCGCGGTCCGGGCTCAGCCGTCGAACTCGACCCGGTGCACCGACGCCGCCGGCTGGCTGAAGCGGAGCAACCGCTCGGCCTCGTCGACCAGCCCGTCCCGGCTCGCCCGCCCGAGCCGCTCGAACGGCCGCAGGGAAAGCGTCGCCTCGCGGCTGCCCGCCTTCGTCGACCACGTGCCCGCGACCATGCCGTCGACGAGGAACGTGGGCAGGACCTGGAGGTTGGCCCGGACGTAGATGCGCTCCCGGCTCGACGGCGGCACGATCCGCGCCCGACGCGCGGCCGCGTAGGCGAGCAGCGCGCTGTCGAACCCGGGCAGGAGGCGCGGCGGGGCCGGGACGTCGGGGTCCGGCCGGGGGGCCCCGGGCAGGTCGTAGAGCGTGCGGCCCGCCTCGTCCTGGAAGCGCCCCAGCTCGTCTCCCAGCCGGTCCACGGCCTCCCGCACGGGGCCGGTCCGCCAGCCGATCCAGGCGGCCACGTCGTCGGCCCCGGCCGGCCCGAACGCCCCCAGGTGCCAGCGGACGAGGGCCCCCAGCGCCTCCTCCGTGGCCGGCGGCCGGCCGCCGTCGAGGTGGGCGGCGTGCACGGAGCGCGCGTCCAGCCGGTCGTCGGGCGTCCGCGAGCCGCTCCAGTCGCCGTCGGCCGCGACCCGCACGAACGCGCTGGACGTGAGTAGCGGACGCCACTGGTACTGCCGCTGGCGGGCGATCTCGGGCTCGGCGAGGACCGGCGGATGGCGCGCGATCCAGTCCTCGATGAAGGCCACCAGCTCGACGCGGCTGCGGGGGACGGCCCCGGCATGGACGAGGACCTCCTCACGGAGCGACTCCAGGCCGTCGGCCGACGGGCCGGTCGATGTCCGCCGCGAGTCGTCGTCGCCGCCCTCGCGCGCCACCACGGCATAGACAGGGTGCTGGCGGGCGGTGACCACGTGCAGGGTGCGGCGCAGCAGGGTGCCGGCCACCAGGCGCCGCCGCTCGAACGCCTCGTGGATGTCGTCCAGCCGGACGCGGGCCGTCCGGGACCACAGCGCGACCCGCACCGAGGGCCAGTGCTGCGCCTGCAGCGCGCCGACCGACTCGACCACGTCCGGGACCGGGAGCTCCCACCGACTGAGCAGGCCCTGCCGCGCCAGCAGCGCCCGGTTGAGCGAGCGCAGCGTCAGCCGCTCAGGCATCCACAGTCTCGTCGCCGGTCGCTCCGGGTGCTCGGCCTCGACCCGTTGCGCCAGGGGGCCGACGTCCGGGCACGGGTCGGGTACATGCCGGAGCACGACTGCCTGGCGTGTCCGCGACCGACCTGGTCACGCACCTGGCCAGGATCTCCGGACTGCCCGCGGCGGCGGCCGGCGCTGCCCCCTCCGCCTGTGCTCAGGCCTCCCGGCGCAGCGCCGTCCGCCGCTGCTGACGCGATCATCAGGCGCACGCTCGACTTCCTGAGCGAGGCGCTCCTCGGCGAGCCCGGACCGCGCTGACGTCGAGCA
>DATFRD010000066.1:0-8741 GCA_035263645.1 Candidatus Dormiibacterota bacterium
GACGGCTGCAGGGCGCGTACGCGCCACCACCGGACTGGCTGTCTCCATCCCTGCCCGAGCGGGTTCGGCTGGCGAATCTCTCGGCGGACCATGGCCGTCTGACCGAGCTGGAGCGCGACTGCCACCCGCCGGGACACGTCGATCGGGAGCGGGCCCTGGAGCTCATCGCAGAGGGCTCGTTCCGGCGACTGCTCGATGGAGCGCTGCTCGGACCCATCGTCCCGACGGCCTCGGGCCAGGCCGAGGACGACCTCCACCGCCTGCTCGGAATGTGCATCGTCGTGCAGTGGGCGGGGGTCAGCCCGTGGCCGGGCGGACCCTGGGTGGCCGACATCTGCGTGAGGCCGGCCCAGCAGGGTAGGGGCATCGGTACCGCGATGCTGAAGCATGCCATCGCCGCCTGCGCTGCACTGGGTGCAGCGCGGGTCGGGCTGGCGGTCACTCAGGGCAACCCAGCCATGTCGCTGTACGAGCGCTTCGGCTTCTCCACTCTCTGACCCCTGCCGACCACCGTGGATCGGCTTGCGGCCGGGCGGTGCCGGGCCCTACCATCCGGGCACCTTCGGAGCAGACCGACAGAGGGGGTAGGGAGAGATGGAGCCATCGCCGACGGGTCGCTGCCGCGGCCCGGCACTGGAGCCGGCAGCCGTCGGCCGCGGAGTGCGACTACGACCAGGTCGACGGCCATCACCGGGCGCTCGCTGCGCTCCTCGTCGGCGCCACCGGATCTGGGGCACCTGGACCTCAAATCTCTCGGCCCGGTTTCCGGCCGCGCTCCTCGGCGCGGCCGGGCTGCTGCTTGCGCTTACCGGCTGCGTGAAGGCCGACGTCAACCTCACCGTGCGGCAGGACGACCAGGTCGACGGCCAGATCGTGATGGCCGTCGACCGCAGCTTCATCCCGCCGGGCGACGGGTCGCAGGCGGCGCTGGTGAGCGCGCTCAGCAGCGGGGTGTTCGCGGGAACCCCGGCCGGCGCCCACCAGGAGACGTACGCCGACCCGCGCTACGTCGGCACCCTGGTGACGATCCACGGGATGACGCTGCTCGACTTCGACAGGGCTACGGCCGCCAGTGGCCTCAAGATCGTCCATTCGGGCGGCCGGTTCAGGCTGACCGGGACCGTCGACACGGCGGCGCTGGCACCCGGCCCGACCGCGAGCGACGCGGACGCGCGAAGAATGCAGGACAGCTTCGACGTGCTCGTCCGGGTCACGTTTCCGGGCCGCGTCGTCAGCAGCAACGGGACGGTGGACGGCGACACCGTGACCTGGCGTCCCAGCCTTGGGCAGCGGATCGAGCTCAGGGCGGAGGCCGAGGACAGCGCGGGCGGCTTCACCTGGCTGTGGCTGCTGGCGGGCGTCCTGGCGGTGGGCGCGGTGGCCGTCGTGGACCGCCGGCGGCGTGGGCGCTGGCTCTGGAGCGACCTCGCAGCGGCCTTGAGGCGGCCCGCGTAGCTCCGGCCGCGACGGCGAGGCGACCTTCCTCGGGGGCGCATCCTCAGGCCGGCGGTCTCTTCAGGAAGCCGCTGTAGGTGACGGAGGCGCCGCACGTCGTCGTGCCGGCGGCGGGCTGGCAGACGATCTGCAGCTTCTGGCCGGCGGTCAGCGTGACCGGGGTGACGAAGTGGTAGTCCAGGTCCCGGAAGGTGCCGAGCTCGAACATCAGCAGGTCGATGCCGGCGCTGGCCCCGGCCGCGACACGCTGCAGGTGCAGCGTTCCGGCATCGTCGCCCGGGTTGTCGATGACCAGGTCGGTGATCGAGAGGACGCTCCGGTCGGGGACGGTGGCGCTCGGGTTATCGGGCCCCAGATGTCCTTCGATGGAGTTGCCGAGGGGGCTGCCCGCAGCCGGCGTCGCGCTGACCGGCGGCGCGGCCGGGCCGGCCCGGTTGTCCAGCCCGCGGCCGGCCTGCTGCACGACCCTGGGCCGCACCGCGTCCCCGGCCAGGCCCCTGAAGACGGGCGAGAGCAGGCCGAGCCAGGCCGCGGCGGCGACGGCCAGGATCGCCGCTGCCCCGAGGACCACCCCCAGACGAAACCTGACGGCCATGCTGACAACTCCCACTGCCGGCGAGAAGCCTGCTCCGGCGTCCGTCGACCGACCGCCACGGTACCCCCGGACGGCCGACCCTGCAATGGACGAGCGCGGTCTCCGGACATAGGCCCGGGAGCGCCGCTCCCCGGCCTGGCTATCGGCTGACGGGCCCGGTGGCGGGCTTGACCAGGCCCTCGATCTCGGCGTAGCAGGTCCGGACCACGTTCTCGGCCGGCCGCCCCAGTGGGTTGAAGTCCGAAGGGCCGAGGGCGCCAGGCAGCGTCGGCCCGGTGCTCCACCAGTACATACCGTTGACTGCTGGCGCCACGGCGCTGCACGTGGCCTCGTAGTAGGACCGCTGCTCGTTCAGGTCGAACGGCCGGCCGATGGCGCCGTTCCAGGGCGTCAGGTGCGCCCCCGTCTTCGGCACCAATCCCACCTCGGTGAAGACGACGCTCTTGTGGTAGGGGCCGTTGGTGCCCTGGACCACCGCCAGCCAGCGCTGCCAGTCGACCGCCATCTGGGCCGCGGTCGCGGCCGCGGGGGTCTCGTCGAGCGGGAAGTATGCATCGATGGAGACGAAGTCGACGGCCGCCCACAGCGCGGTCTGGAACGTCGCGCCGAAGTTGAACGTGTACGTGATCTGGCCGGAGAAGACCTGTCTGGTCTGCGCGATCAGGCCGGTCCAGGACGACACGTACGTCTCCATCGAGGTCAGCTCGGTCCCGACCGACAGGCTGTCGATGCCCTCGCGCTGGGCCAGGCGGGCATAGGACAGGATCAGCGGGTCGTAGCTGGCGAACCACGCGGCGGGGCTGCGCGGCTGGATGTCTCCTCGCCAGTCGGGCGCCAGCACCGACTCATCGAGTATCGGGCGCAGCATGACGCTGAAGCCGCGAGCGCGCGCCTGCCGGATGAGGAACGCCAGCGTCTCGTCGCTGGGCGTGTTCGGGCCCGCGTGCACGGCGTCGGAGCGGACACCGTCCGTGTAGAGGGGGAAGACGATCGACAGGCTGTTGACGTCCAGGCTAACCAGGCGGTCGAGGAGCTGCGCGTACTCGCCGGACGCCGGCGGCTGCGGCCCGTAGGCGACGATCGCGAAACCGGCCTGGAAGTCGGAGGGGGACGTCCGCCGCAGCGCGACCCCCGGGGGCTTTGGAGCCGGGGTCGCGGTCCCCAGGGGCAAGGGCACCGAACCGTCGATGACCTCCCCGATCCCGGTCATCCATTGCGCGGTGACGACGACGAGGACGAGTCCGACGACTACGAGTAGAGCCTTCACGTTGGGGGGACATCTCCTGCTGGCGGTGGATTACATCCCCCTCGCTCCCCTATAACGTTATCAGCCAGGGACGGATCGCGCTCCGAGGCGGGGCTGAGCCGGGCTCAGCCCGCGGCGAGGCGCGCCAGCGCCTCCCGCCGCCACCGCTCCGTTGGCTCGATCTGGTTGAACGTGAACAGGTGGATGCCCGCCACCCGGCGCTCGGGCGCGGCCAGGTCCGGCACCAGGGCCGAGACGAAGCGGTCGAGGCTGTAACCGCCGGGGCGGAACCACCGCAGCAGCCAGTTCGTGTTGCTGCGCAGGAAGCGGGCGGAGTCGCCGATGCCGATGCGGGTGGAGACGGCCAGCAGCCGGGCCGGATCCACGACCCCGCCCATGCCGACGTAGATGGGCAGGTCCACGCCGCGCCGCCGGACCCGGGTCACCCAGCGGCGGACGACGCTGGGGTCGAAGCACAGGTTGCTCACGATGTAGGTGGCGTAGCGCCGCTTGTCCCACATGGCCTGGATGGTCACGTCGTCGTCGATGAAGCGGTGGCTCTCCGGGTACCCCGTGATGCCGATCGCGATGAGGTCGGCGTCCGTCGCCGTCATGGCCTGGAGCAGCGACAGCGCGTCGGGGAAGGTGCCCGCGGGCGCCGCCGAGTCGCCGGCCACGACGAACACGTCCCGCTGGCGCAGGCCTGCGACGCGGCTCAGGATCTCGCGAAGGTGGGAGCCGTCCCGGATCAGCCGGGCCGAGAGGTGGGGCACGACCGCGAAGCCGTGACGGGCCAGGCGCTCAGCGAGATCGAGGGTCGCGTCCATGCCGCGCCGGGGCGACGCGGTCACGGTCAGCGTCACCTCCCTCGGCACGTGCGCGGCGACGCTCTCGTCGACGCCGTCGGCCGGGATCACCTCGTAGCGTGGGCAGCGCAGGGCAGCGGCCAGCGCCTCGCCGCCGGGAGACGAAGGTCCCACCAGTCCCTATTGCACTCTAGGACACCGTCGCGCCAAGCGCTACACGCCCCGCCCGACCCCCGCTGACTGGCTGGTGGACGCGATGCGCGAGTACCGGGCCCCTGGCCCCGCCTGATGCCGTCCCGGCTCAGCCGTCCTCGCGGGACGCGAAGTCGAGCGTGACGGCAGCCGTCCAGGAGAAGTCGGCCGCGCCGCAGGGGTCGCCGGTCAGCGGGTCGAAGTACTCCGCGAAGCCGGCGGACCGGACCAGCTCCAGCGTGCCGGCCCGCAGCTCGCGGGCCTCGCCGGCCAGGCCCTCCCGCTCCAGCCCGTCGGCCACGAGCCAGTTCAGCGGCGCCCACACCGGCCCCCGCCAGTAGCGCCGGGCGTCGAAGGCGGGGTCGCCCGGCGGCACGCTGCACACCGACCGGCCGCCCCCCTCCAGCGCCCGCTGACGCGCCCACAGCGACCGGGCGCGCTCCGGGCCGGCGAGCCCGCCGGCCAGCGCGGCCACGCCTGCCGCGGTCGTCCGCGCGATGCGCCTGCCGGCCACGCAGTCCCAGTCCAGGTACACGCCCAGGCCCGCGTCCCAGTGCAGCTCCTCGAATGCGGCCGAGAACTGCTCCAGCTCCGCCCGGTCCACGGGCCGGGGCTCGCCCAGCTCGGCCGCGATCTCGTCCAGGTCCGCCGCCGCCCGGTACCAGAGCGCGTCCATCACCACGTCGTGCACGCAGAACGGCGACGCGGCCCGGTACTCTTCCACGTCGTAGTCGGCCTCGTCGAGCAGCTCGACCAGGGCGAGGTAGGCGTCGTAGTCGGCGTCGGTGGGCCGGTCTGTGACCGACACGTGGCGCATGTCCTGGCGTGCGTACGGGCGGCGCGGCCGCAGGCCCGCCGCGCGGATGTGGTCCCAGCGGGGCGAGTTGTCCCACCCGCTCTCCCAGGGGTGGACCACCGGCACCAGGGGCGACCCTGGCAGGCGCCGCCGGCGGGCCAGGTACTCCACGAACCCCCGCAGGCCCGGGTAGGCCCGGCGCCAGAACCGGTGCCGCCGGGCACGGTCCGGCTGCCGGCGGCCCACCAGGAGCGCCGCGCTGACCGGGATCGGCGGGTTCGTGATGCCGGAGGCCTGTACGGCGGCATCGACCACGTGCGCCCGAGCCCGGGGCCAGCGGTCCGGCCCCGGGAAGTAGTCGTCGAGGTGACGCGGGTCGTAGCGAACGTGCGGCAGCAGGCCTTCCCGCCAGCGGGCGGCCAGCACGGACTCGACCTCCGACGCCGCCCGCTCCCAGTCGAACGTGGCCAGGCCGATGGCGGCGAAGGCGCTGTCCCAGTTCCACTGGTGCGGGTACTGCGCCCGCGACGGCACCGTCCAGCGTCCGGTGTCGTTGGCTCGCAGCACGCCCCGGGCGGCCGTCAGCAGGGCCTGGTCACCCATGCGCTGGCGGGATCCCCCCCACCGGCCCTGACGGGCCACCTCCCCCGCGAGGGGGGAGGGACGTTGGCATGGCACCCCCCACCGCTCCTGGCGGGCCACCTCCCCCGCCAGGGGGGAGGGGCCTTCTGGCCAGGCGCTCCGCCAGGCGCACGGCCCCGGTCACCGGCTCCTCGGTCGCCCGTCGTACCACCGCCCCGGGGAGTGCGCCGGCGAGCGCCCGCTCCACGGCGCCGGCCACCGTGGGCTCGCCCAGGAGCAGGCCGCCCGCCAGCACCACCGGCCCGGCCAGCTCGAGGCGCCGGGCCACGCCAAGCGCCAGCCGGGCCAGCTCGGCGCCGGCCGCCTCGGCCAGCGCCGGCTCGGCCAGCAGCGCCGCGTGGCTGAGCGCCGCCCAGCGCGCCGGCTCGCGGTCCCGGTGGAACTCGGCGGTCAGGGCCAGCGGCTCGGCGATGCCCACCGCCCGGAGCAGGACGGCTGCCAGGTGGCCAGGCGACTCGCCTCGGTCGCGCTCGGCCAGGACCTGCCGGATCGCCTGCCTGACGATCCAGTACCCGCTGCCTTCGTCCCCGAGCAGGTGGCCCCAACCGCCGGCCCTGGCCTCGCTGCCGTCCGCGGCCGAGCCGTAGGCGACCGAGCCGGTGCCCGCGATCAGCGCGATGCCCGCGTCCAGCCCGGCAGCCGCGAGCACCAGCCGGGCGTCGTGCACGACGTCCACCGCCGCGCCCGGCAGCTCGGCCAGCAGCAGGTCGCGCATCCTCGCCCGCGACTGCCGGGTGTCGCAGCCGGCCGCGCCGGCGACGGCCGCCGCTATCCCCTGTCGGCCCAGCCCGTCGAGCACCTGCCGCAGCGCCGCCGCCGCAGCAGCCTCGCCTGCTGCCGTCAGGCTGGCGCTGGGACCGGCCGACTCGGCGACGATGCGGCCGTCCTCGACCAGCCGCCCCCGGGTGCGGCTGCCCCCGACGTCGAGGCCGACGACGCGGCTCATCGCGTGCTCGTGACCTTGCGGAGCCCGCGGGGCCGGTCCGGGTGGAGGCCGCGCGCGCGGGCCAGCCCGGCGGTCACGAGCTGCCCGGCCGCGGCGAGCGTGAGGGGAGTCAGCGCCTCCGGCAGCCCGGTGTCGAGCCGGACGCTCAGCCGCCCCGGGGGCTGTCCCGCCCCCTCGCCGATGCTCAGCACCCGCGCGCCCCGGCGGTCCAGGTCTGCCCCCAGCTCGTCCAGGTCCGCGGCCGCGGGCCCGGCCGCCTGCAGGAGCAGCGCCGGGAATCCGGGCTCGACGATCGCGATCGGCCCGTGCCGGAAGTCGGCGACGGAGCGCGCCTCGGCCACCACGTAGGCGGCCTCCATCAGCTTCAGCCCGACCTCCAGCGCGGTGGCCAGGTTGTAGCCGCGGCCGAGCACCGCCAGGCGGGTGGCCGCCACCAGCTCGCCCGCGAGGCCCGAGAGCGCGGTCTCGGCGTCCAGCACGCTCCGCAGCGCCCGGGGGATCCGGCCCAGCGCCGCCGTGAACGCGGGCTCCGGCGACAGCGCGTCGGAGAGCATCGCCAGCACCAGCAGGGTCGCGGTGTACGTCTTGGTGGCCGGCACGCTCAGCTCCTCGCCGGCGCCGAGCTGGACCACGTGCTCGGCGGCCCGGGCCAGCGCCGAGTCGGGGTGGTTGGTCAGCGCCACGGTCACGCTGCCCTGCCGGCGCGCCTCCGACAGCACCTCGACAACGTCCGGCGAGGCCCCGGCCTGGGAGATCGCCAGCACCGCGAAGCGCTGCAGGCGGGGCGGCCGTCGGTACAGCGTGAACGTGGAGGGGGCGGCCAGCGCCACCGGGAGCCCGTTGCGGGTCTCGAACAGGTACTTCGCGTACACGGCCGCGTGGTCGGACGAGCCGCGAGCCGCGATCACCAGCCCGGCCGGCTCGGCCGCCGCGATCGCGGCGGCCGCCGTCCGGACCGGCTCCGCCGCGCTGCCCAGCACCCGCTCCGCCACCGCCGGCTGCTCGGCGATCTCCTGCCGGAACCGGCTCACGCCGCGTACACCGCGCGGCCGCCGACCAGCGTCCGGCGCACGCAGAGGTCGCTGCCGAGCACCACCAGGTCGGCGTCGTAGCCGGCCGCCACCCGGCCCCGCCGCCGCAGGCCGAGCACCCGCGCCGGAGTTCGCGAAGCCATCGCCAGGGCCCGGTACAGCCCGAGCCGCTCGGCCGCGTTGCGCACCAGCAGGTCCATGGTGGCAGCGCTGCCGGCCATGGTGCCGTCCGTGAGGCGGACGGCGTCCCCGTCCCGCACCACCTCACGACCAGCCAGCAGGTAGCGCCCGGGCGGGGCCGCAGCGGCGGCCACCTGGTCCGTGGTCAGGGCCAGCCGGCCGGCTCCCTTCACGCGGGCGGCGACCGCGAGCAGCGCCGGATGCACGTGCACGCCGTCCGCGATGATCCCCGCGGAGACCCTGGCGTCGTCCAGCACGGCTCCGACCAGGCCCGGCAGGCGGTGATGCAGCGGGGGCATCGTGTTGAACAGGTGCGTGGCGAACCGGGCGCCCGCGTCGAATGCCGCCAGCCCCTCCTCGTAGGTGGCGGCCGAGTGTCCCACGGACACCACCACGCCGGCGCGCGCGAGCGTGCGGACCGCGTGCAGCCCGTCCAGGAGCTCGGGTGCCACGGTCATCATGCGGGGCGGCCGCTCCAGCACCGACGCCAGGCGCTCGGGGGTGGGGAGCAGGAAGCAGTCCGGGTCGTGCGCGCCGGGCCGGTCGCGGCTGAGGAAGGGGCCCTCCAGGTGGGCGCCGAGCACACGCGCGCCGGCGGCCGCTCGCGCGGCGGCCTCGGCCGCGACCACGAAGTGCCGGCCCTGGGCCAGCGGCCGGGAGATCATCGTGGGCAGGAACCCGGTCACCCCGGTCCGGGGCAGGAACTCCGAGATGGCGGCGATCGCCTCGGACCCGGTTCCCGCGTCGTGCCCGGCGACGCCGTTGACCTGCAGGTCGATGAAGCCGGCTGCGATGATGGGGTCGCCGGCGCCCGGTCCACCCAGCTCCACGGAGGCGATCCGCTCTCCGTCG
>DATFRD010000067.1:0-14492 GCA_035263645.1 Candidatus Dormiibacterota bacterium
AAAGATCCGGCTTGGTTTTCGGCCGCGCTCCTGGGAGCGCGTGCCGCGCTCCTACGTGCCGATCGAGATGTTGCCGCTGACCGTGGCGAGCCTGATGGAGCCGTTGGCCTGCTGGCCGAGGGTGCCGACGGCGCTCTGGCCGCTGTGGAAGATCGGCCAGACCGGGTCGACCGTCACAGTGCCGCTGCCTGTGGTGGCGGCGAGGCTGGCGCCGGTGTCGGGCGGCAGCCGGACGCTGATGTCGCCGCTGTTCGACGCCAGGTCGAGGCTGCCCCCGCGCACCTGGCCGGAGAACGTGATGTCCCCGCTCAGGCTCCGGGCCCGAAGCGAGTGGCTGGCGGTCACGCCTGACAGCGCTACCGTGCCTGACACGGTCGAGATGGCGATGGGCCCAGACAGCGCCCCGACCTCGACGTCGCCGCTGGCCGTGGTCACCCGCAGCGTCGCGCCGGCCGGGAGCCGCACGACCAGGGCGTCGGTCGACTCGACGACCACGGCGCTGGTGAAGCAGCACGGCGACAGATCGGCGCTGACGACCACCGCGTCGCCCACGGCCGCCTTCGACACGCCGGCCGTGAGCGCCTGCACCGCCCGCTCCGCGATGTCGCGCGTCAGGCCCCTGGCCCCCACCTCCTGCTGCACCGAGACCGTCCCCGGCGGCCCCGCCTCGACCCGGAAGTCGGCGCCCGCGACGCTCACGGTGACGGCCGGCGCGGGACCGGTGGCGACGGTCCGGCTCAGGTTGCGCTCCAGCTGGATGCCGTCGAGCCAGACCACGCCGGTCATCACCAGGGACAGTCCGCCGGCGACCGTCACCAGCGCCAGCAGGGCGCCCAGGCCGCGGATCGGCCAGCTCACGGGGTCGGCCGCACGAAGCGGTAGCCGACGCCCCAGACGGTGGCGATGGAACCGCCGATCGGGCCGAGCTTGCGTCGCAGCCTCGCGATGTGGGTGTCCACCGACCGGTCCAGCCCCTCGTACTCGCCGCTCCGCAGGCGGTCCAGCAGGTATTCGCGGCTGAACGCCCGGCCCGGGTTGCTGGCCAGGAGGTACAGCAGCTGGAACTCGCTGCGGGTCAGGGCCAGCGGCTCCCCGTCCAGCGTCGCGGCGTGCGCGGCGCCGTCCACCACGAGCGGGCCCATCGTGATCGAGGGCTCGCCGCCCTCGGGCGCGCCGGCGCGCTGGCGGGCGTCCAGCTCGACGCGCCGCAGCATGGCCCGCACACGAGCCATCAGCTCGCGCATGCTGCAGGGCTTGGTCACGTACTCGTCGGCGCCGACCTCCAGGCCGAGCACGCGGTCGATCTCCTCGCCGCGCGCCGTGAGCATGATGATCGGCACCACGTGGCGGTCCCGGATGGCCCGGCAGACGGCCAGCCCGTCGAGGTCCGGCAGCATCCAGTCGAGGATCACCAGGTCGGGCACCCGCCGCTCGACGGCGGCCAGTCCGGCCCGGCCGTCGAACGCCTGCTCCACCTGGTGACCGTCGGCCGCCAGCTGGTCGCGGACCAGCCGGTTGAGGTCGACCTCGTCCTCGATCACGAGCACAACGGCCACCCTCATGCCTCCCGAAGGTGGACCGTGAACCTGCTGCCCCGGCCGGGCTCGCTCTCGACCGTCATCGTGCCGCCCATGGCCTCCACGAGCTCGCGGGAGATGGACAGGCCCAGGCCGAATCCGCCCGTGGAGCGGGAGCGCGACGCGTCGGTCCGGTAGAAGCGCTCGAAGATGCGCTCGAGGTCCCCGGGCGGAATGCCCACCCCGGTGTCCTCGACCGCGAGCGCCAGGCGCCCGTCCGGTGACTGCGACAGCTCGATGGCGACCATGCCCCCCTCCGGTGTGTACAGGATGGCGTTCCGCACCAGGTTCATGAGCACCTGCCCCAGCCGGTCGCGATCCGCCCTCGCCGGCGGCAGGGGCGGGGCCGGGGTCCGGACCAGCGTGACCTGGCGGTCGCTCCTGGCGATCGGCGCCAGCGCCGCGTGCACGTGCTCCACCACCTCGTCGAGCGCCACCGGCGCCAGGTGCAGCGTGAGCTCCCCGGCATCGGCCCTGGCCACCGCCAGCAGGTCGTCGACGAGGAACCCGAGGCGCTCGGCCTCGCGCGCCACGACCTCCAGGTAGTGCTGGCGCTCTGCCTCGGACGGCGCCCCACGGCCGTCGAGAAGCGACTCGACGTGGCCCCGAATGGAGGCGATCGGCGTGCGCAGCTCGTGCGAGACGTTCACGATCAGCTCCCGCCGGCTCTGCTCGGAGCGCTCGGCGCGCGCGTGCTCGGCGGCGGCCTCGGCCCGCGCCGTGCCGAGCTGGACCTGGGCCACGCTGAGGCCGAGCAGCCCTTCCGCCAGGCGACCCCAGGCGCGGCCGCCGGCAGCGGCCAGGTGGAGGGTGCCCACCGCGACCGCGGCTCCGGCGGGCACCAGGACGGCGAGGGCCGCGAGCCGGATCGGGTCCAGGGTCGTCGGGCCGCCCTCCAGCCAGAGGGAGCTGTAGACCCCGGGCCCCCCGGCCGGGCCGGCGTCCAGCACGTAGAGGAGCGGGGCCGCGGCCAGGCCCACGGCGGCGCACAGGCAGGCGCTCAGGATGGCCAGCGCGATCGCGCCCAGCGGCAGCTGGAGCAGCAGGTACGCGACACCCTTCCAGGTCGTGCCGTCCCGGAACAGCGCCAGCGAGCGCCGCCACAGCGAGCCGCCCGACGCCCAGGGCGACGACATCGGGCGCAGCTCGACGCCCAGCCAGGACCGCCCGATCTCGCGTTCGAAGGCGATGCAGGCACGCGCCGCGAGCAGGACCAGCACCAGGATCGCCAGCCCCACACCCACGGCGAGCGTGCCGGCGGCGGTCAGGAGCCCGACCAGCAGCCCGAGGTAGCAGAGCCCGACCCACGTCCGGGAGGCGAGGAACAGCAGGTTGAGGTAGGGTCCCCGCTCCCTGGTCGGGCGCAGAAGGCTCTCGATCGCTCTCATGCTGGCACCGCGGCCAGTCTAGGCGGCGGTTGTTGCGAAACCGCCACGGCTTCGTGCCGCTTTCCCGAGAAGCCCCCTCCCCCCGCGGGAGGGGTTGGGTGAGGGGGCTGCCCGGTCGATCCCCCACCGCTCCCCATTCCCGCCGCCGCGGCGGCGGCCTGGCGGCTTCCCCCATCATGTGATGGAGATGGAGGGTGCATCTGGATGACCCGGCGATGAGCATGATCGAGGTCCGCGGCCTGACCCGCAGCTTCGGCAGGATCGAGGCCGTCAGGGAGGTGACGTTCGCCGTCGGGGAAGGCGAGGTGTTCGGCTTCCTCGGGCCCAACGGCGCGGGCAAGACGACCACCATCAACATGCTGTGCACGCTGCTGCGCCCGACCAGCGGCAGCGCACGCGTTAACGGCTACGACGTCGTCCGCGAGCGGGGCGATGTCCGGCGCTCGATCGGCCTGGTCTTCCAGCAGTCGACGCTCGACGAGTACCTGTCCGCGGAGCAGAACCTGCGCTTCCACGCCTACGCCTACGGCATCCCGGCAGCGGTGTGCGAGGAGCGCGCCCGCCACCTGCTGACGATGGTGGAGCTGTGGGACCGCAGGAAGGGCAGCGTCCGCAAGTTCTCGGGCGGCATGAAGCGCCGGCTCGAGATCGCTCGTGGCCTGCTGCACCACCCGCGCGTCCTGTTCCTCGACGAGCCGACGCTGGGTCTCGACCCGCAGACCAGGCGCCGGATCTGGGACTACCTGAACGACCTGCGGCGACGCGAGCAGCTCACGATCTTCCTGACCACGCACTACATGGACGAGGCCGAGAACTGCGAGCGGATCGCGATCATCGACCACGGCAGCATCGTGGCGCTGGACACCCCGGACGGCCTCAAGAACTCCGTCGGCGGCGACGTGGTCACGTTCGCCACGGCTGACAGCGCGGCGGCGGCGACCGAGGTGCGGAAACGCTACGGGGTCGAGCCGGTCGTCCAGGACGGAGCCGTCCGCTTCCACGTCGCGGCGGGCGAGACGTTCCTGCCCGACTTCGTCCGCACGTTCCCGCAGCGGCTGCTGTCCGTCGGGCTCCGCCGGCCGACGCTGGACGACGTCTTCCTGGCGAAGACGGGCCGCGAGATCCGCGACGGCGAGCTCGACCACAAGGAGGTCCTGATGCAGGAGATGGGCCGCTGGGGGCGGCGGTGAGCGAGGTCTGGCGCGGCACCTGGGTGGTCGCCTACCGCGAGATCCTGCGCTTCGTCAGCGACCGGTCGCGGGCGTTCTCCAGCCTGCTGATGCCCCTCCTGTTCCTGGTCGTGTTCGGGGCCGGCTTCAACAAGGTGATGGGCCCGCTTGCGCGCGGCGTCGACTACATCCGCTTCATGTACCCGGGCATCATCGCCATGACCGTGCTCACGGGCTCGCTGTTCGCCGGCATCTCGGTCGTGTGGGACCGTGAGTTCGGGTTCCTCAAGGAGATCCTGGTGGCACCCCTGGGGCGCACGGGGATCGTGCTGGGCAAGGCCATCGGCGGGACGGTGGTCGTGCTGCTCCAGTCCCTCGTCATGCTGGTGCTGGCGCCGCTCCTCGGCGTCGCCCTGAGCCCGGGGCTGGTGCTGACGCTCGTCCCCGTCGTCGTCGTGCTCTCGCTCGGGCTGTCCGGCCTCGGCATCCTGATCGCGACGTTCATGCAGTCCCAGCAGGGCTTCCAGATGCTCGTGCAGATCCTGATCTTCCCGCTCATCTTCCTGGCCGGGGTGTTCTTCCCGGTCAACGACGTCCCGGGCTGGATGGAGGTGGTCTCGAAGGTCAATCCGCTCACGTACGGCGTGGACGCCATCCGGCAGATCTTCCTGGGCAGCCAGCCCAGCCTGGGCGTCACCGTGCTCGGGCACGTCATGAGCCTGGGCCAGGAGGTGCTCGTGACCGGGGTGCTGGGCGGCCTCCTGCTCGGCGCGGCGGTGCTGTCCTTCAACCGGCAGGAGTAGGAGCGCGGCGGCGGGGGGCGCACCGCCAGGCCGCCCCCTCACCAGCACGCCGACCCCGTTCAGGCGGCGACCGAGGTCTCGGCCTGCACGACCGCCGGCGCACGCCGCCGGCGGCTGGTGACTGCAAGGGCGCTCGCCGCGCCGAGCAGCGAGAGGCCCGCCGCGACCGCCATGGCCGGCTTGAAGCCGGCGTCGAAGCTCGCCGGCGCACCCAGGTGGCCATGGGCGGCGAAGACCGCCGTGGTGACGGCGATCCCGAAGGCACCACCGAAGCGCTGCAGCGTGCCGTTCGCGCCCGACGCCTTGCCCATGTCCTGCGGCGCGGCGGCGTTCAGCGCGGCCGTGGGCGCCGTCGCGAACACCATCGACACTCCGACGCCGGCGATCACCAGCGGGATGACGAGGCGATCGTATCCGACGCCGGTGCTCGCCACGAGCGCGATCCAGACGAAGCCGGCGCCCTGGAGAAGCATGCCCAGGGCCATCAGCGGCCGCTGGCCGATCCGGTCGGACAGCGCGCCCGCCAGAGGCGCCACCACCAGCGGGGTCGCGGTCCAGGGCAGGAGGCGCAGGCCGGCGTCGAACGGAGACAGGTGGAGAACGCCCTGGAAGTACTGCGCCACCAGGAATGCGGCGGCGGTCAGCGCCGCAGACATCAGCGAGCCCGTCACGTTCGCGGCCGAGAACCTGAGGCTGCCGAAGAGCCGCAGCGGCAGCATCGGCTCGGGCGCCCGGCGCTCCCAGGCCACGAAGCCGGCCAGCAGCAGGATGCCGGCGCCCAGCGTGGCGAGCGTCTCCAGGCTGCCCCAGCCCACCTCGTTGGCGCGGGAGAGGCCCCAGACGACACCCACGGCGCCGCCCGCCGCCAGGCCGACTGCCGGCAGGTCGAGCCGGGTCGCCGGGCCGCGGCTCTCCTGCAGCCGGACGGTGGAGAGGACGGCGGCGACCATGCCGATGGGCACGTTGACCCAGAAGACCCAGTGCCAGTCGAGGCCCTGGGTGACGGCGCCGCCGACCAGCGGCCCGCTGGCGACGGCAAGGCCGGCGATGCCTCCCCAGATCCCGACGATGGCGCCGCGGCGCTCGGCCGGGAAGGCGGCCGTCAGGATGGTCAGGCTCAGCGGCATGACCATCGCCGCGCCGACGCCCTGCACGGCCCGGGCCGCGATCAGGGCCGCGGCGGTCGGCGCCAGCGCGCAGGCGGCAGACGCAGCCGTGAACAGCGCCAGGCCCAGGGAGAAGACGCGACGGCGGCCGAACCGGTCGCCGAGCGCGGCCGCCGTGATGATCCCGGCGGCGAAGGCGAGGCCGTACGCGTTGACCGTCCACTCGAGGGTGGACAGGGCAGCGTGCAGATCGCGCTGCATGGCGGGAAGCGCGGTGATCACCACCAGCGTGTCCAGCGCCACCATGAAGAACGCGATGGACGTCAGCGCCAGCGCCCAGCGCGGGGACGATCGATGAGCCGTCATCTCGAGGTCCGCTCCTTGTGCGGGACCGGGCGGCGGCACCTCTCGGCGCCTCGATAACCACCCGACTCGTCCTACCGACGGGCGGGATGGCGGGAAATCGACATGCCTCAGGTGCCTCTGGCCGCCATCCGGCGCTCGAGCTCGGCGCGCAGCGGCGCGTTGTCGGTGGCCTCGATGGCGCGCGTCCACGCCTGGGTCGCGGCCGCCGGGTCGCCGGCCCGGTCGAGCAGGTCGGCGTGCGCGGCGTGCAGCGGGCCGTAGTCCGCCAGCACCCCCGAGGCGATGAGGGGCTCCAGGATCGCCAGCCCGGCGCGCGGCCCGTCGGCCATCCCGACCGCGACGGCCCGGTTGACCTCCACCACCGGCGAGGGTGCCCGGCGGGCCAGCTCCCGGTACAGGAGGGCGATCTGGCCCCAGTCCGTCTCTGCGAAGCTGGGCGCCCGGGCGTGCAGCGCCGCGATCGCGGCCTGCACCTGGTAGGCGCCGGGTGACCGATGAGCCATGGCCGCGTCGAGCAGCGCCACGCCCTCCGCGATCAGACCCCGGTCCCAGCGGTCGCGGTCCTGGTCGGCAAGCGGCACCGGCCGGCCGGCCGGGTCCTGTCGGACGGCCGTCCGCGAATGGTGCAGCAGCATGAGGGCGAGCAGGCCGGCGGTCTCTGCGTCGTCGGGCAGCAGCTGGTGCAGCGTGCGCCCCAGGTAGATCGCCTCGGTGCACAGATCGACCCTGACGAGCTGCTCGCCGCCGGTCGCCGCGTAGCCCTCGTTGAACACGAGGTAGATCACGCCCTGCACGCCGGCCAGCCGCTCGGCCAGCGCGGGGCGGGCGGGTACCTCGAATCGTATGCCGGCCTGCTGGATCTTGCGCTTGGCCCGCACCAGCCGCTGGGCCATGGTCGCCTCCGGCAGCAGGAAGGCGGCGGCGATCTCTCGGGTCGTCAGGCCGGCAAGGTAGCGGAGGGTGAGGGCCACCCTCACCTCCAGGGCCAGCGCCGGGTGGCAGCAGGTGAAGATCAGGCGCAGCCGCTCGTCCTCCATGCCGGGGGTCTCCTCTTCCTGCTCGGTGAAGTCCGCCTCGGTCGCACCCGTCGCCTGCAGGTCCGGGGCGCGCTCGGCGAACAGCCGGTCGCGCCGCACCTGGTCGAGCGCCTTGCGCCACGCGGTGACCGTGAGCCAGGCGCCCGGCCGGGCGGGCACGCCGTCGCGCGGCCACGTGGCCGCCGCGGCGGCGAAGGCCTCCTGGGCGGCGTCCTCGGCGAGCTGGAGATCGCCGAGCCGGCCGGCCAGGGTCGCCACGACCTGCGCCCACTCATCGCGGAACGCGCGCTCCAGCGGGGCGGTGCTCACTCGAGCACTGCCCGCCACTCCACGCCGCGGATCACAGGCCGCACCTCGACGGTGCCGTGGCGGACGATCGGCATCCGGTACGCCCACGTAACTGCCGCGTCCAGGTCGGGCACGTCGACCAGGTAGAAGCCCAGCAGGTGCTCCTTGGTCTCGACGAACGGGCCGTCGGTCATGAGGCGCTCGCCGCCCCGCAGCCGGACGCAGGTGGCCGTCTCGGTCCCTCGCAGCTGCTCCGCCCCGGCCAGCACCCCGGCATCCTTGAGTGCCCGGGTGTAGTCGACCCAGCTGTCGATCACTCCGTCGTCGGCACGAGCGGCGAGGTCGGTCGCGGCGGCCGCGGCAGCCGCGTCGGGCGCGTCGGGTGCGCCGTAGATCAGCAGTGCGTAGTGCATGGCTCCTCCGGACACGAGTATCGGTTTCATCTGCACCGACGGACGGGAGCCGCCGAAATCGACACCAGCCTTTCGACACCCCTGCCGGGGCCCAGGCTTCTAGAGTTCCCTGGGAGCGGCCGCGACGGCTGTCGATCCGGTCCGAATCCGTTCGTATAGGGGGTGAGAGGCCGGCACGGCGCCGGCGGCAGAGATTCCAGGAGGACACAGCATGAAGCAGTACCTGCTCAGCGTCTATCACCCCGAGGGAGAGGTTCCCTCGCCCGAGGTCGCGGAGAAGATGATGCGGGACGTGGACGCCCTGAACCAGGAGCTCATGACGGCCGGCGCATGGGTTTTCGCCGGGGGCCTGCACCCCTCGAGCACCGCCTCCGTGGTCCGGGTCCAGGACGGGGACGTGCTCACGACCGACGGCCCGTTTGCCGAGGGAAAGGAACACATCGGTGGCTTCTGGGTCATCAGGGCGCCCGATCTCGATGCGGCGCTCGAGTGGGGCCGGAAGGCGACCCTGGCCTGCACCCAGCCGGTCGAGGTGCGGCCGTTCCAGGAAGAGGCGCCGTAGACCTGGCGTGACGGCCGTCCCCGCGTCCGAGATCGAACGTGTGTTCCGCGAGGAGTACGGTCGTGCGGTGGCCGTCCTGGTCCGCGTCTTCGGCGACATCGACGTCGCCGAGGAGGCGGTCCAGGACGCGTTCGCCGCGGCCGTACAGCGGTGGCCCTCCGCCGGGCTGCCCCCCAGCCCCGCGGGATGGATCATCACCACCGCCCGCAACCGGGCGATCGACCGCCTCCGCCGGGAGGCGACCCGCGAGGACCGGCACGCCCAGGCGGCCCTGCTGCACGCCCGCGGCGAACCGGTCGAGGAGGGCGCCGTGCGCGACGACCGGCTGCGACTGATCTTCACCTGCTGCCACCCGGCGCTCGCCCCTGCCGCCCAGGTCGCGCTGACGCTCAGGCTGCTGGGAGGGCTGACCACCGCGGAGATCGCGCGCGCCTTCCTGGTGCCCGAGCCGACGATGGCCCAGCGGCTGGTCCGGGCCAAGGCCAAGATCCGCGACGCGCGGATCCCCTACCGGGTCCCCAACGAGAACGACCTGCCCCGTCGCCTCCGGGCCGTGCTGGCCGTCGTCTATCTCATTTTCAACGAGGGCCACACCGCGAGCTCGGGCGACCGGCTCGTCCGCGAGGACCTGTGCGCGGAGGCCATCCGCCTCGGCCGGCTCCTGGCCGAGCTCATGCCCGACGAGCCGGAGGTGATGGGCCTGCTCGCGCTCATGCTGCTCATCGAGTCGCGCCGGGCCAGCCGGACCACCCCGGACGGCGAGCTCGTGCTGCTGGCCGACCAGGACCGCCGCCTCTGGGACCGCGACCTCATCGCCGAAGGCCAGGCCATCGTGCGGCGGTGCCTCGCCCGCAACCAGCCGGGCCGGTACCAGATCCAGGCGGCGATCAACGCCGTCCACAGCGACGTGCCGGACGCGGCCGCCACGGACTGGTGGCAGATCCTGCAGCTGTACAACCAGCTCCTCGCGCTCGTCCCGAGCCCGGTCGTCGCCCTCAACCGCGCGGTCGCCGTGGCCGAGGTCGAGGGACCGGACGCGGCGCTCACCCTGGTCGACGGCCTCGACCTGGGCGGCTACCACCTGTTCCACGCCATCCGCGCCGACCTGCTCCGCCGCCTGGGCCGCGACGCCGAGGCGGTGCGAGCCTACGAGGCGGCCATCGCTCGCACCGAGAACGCGGCCGAGCGCGACTTCCTGCGGCGCCGCCGCCAGGCTCTCAGCCGACCTTCATGAGACCTCGGCCGCGTAGGCCTCCAGCCGGTCGGTCAGCTCCGCGGGGTGCTGGAGCGCGACCAGGTGGCCGCCCGGCATCTCGTCCGGCGTGATGCCGAGGCGCTCACGGGCGACGCGCCGCTGGAAGTCGGCCGGGAAGAAGCGGTCGTCGCTGCCGACCAGGACCCTGGTCGGCACGTCGGGCCACGCCGCCAGCGGCCACGGCTGCCCGAAGGGAGTCTCGGACTGGCGCCGCGCGTGCGCCCCCGCCTCCTCGACGACCTCCGGGGGCAGGTCGTGGAGGAAGTATGTGACGGGGTCGAAGTCCGCTTCGGCCGGGCGACCCTCTCGCTCGTCCTTCTCGCGCCTGGCCTGGCCCTGGCCGGTGTCGTCCCACCAGTCGCCGGGCGTCTCGCCCGGCGACGGGATCATCGCGTTCAGCAGCACGAGCAGGGACACCGGCAGCCGTTCGCAGACGAGGGGCGCGGTGAACCCGGCCATGGATTGGGCGACGAGCACCACGTCCGGGCGGTCGCCGACGGCATCCACCACCGCGTCGGCGTACTCCCGGAGCCCGGCCGCGTCGTCGTCGGCGGGCAGGTCGACCGCCACCACCTGCTGACCGCGCCGCCGGAGCTCGGCCTCGACGCGATGCCAGTACCAGGCGCTGCCTCCGGCCCCGGGTATCAGCACGTACGTCATGGGCTGCGGTCCAGGCTAGCAGCTGCCGAAACGGCCGTGAGCCGCCGTCAGTGCCCGCGCCGGAGGACGTGGATGTCCACGCCCTGGAGCAGCCGGATGAGCTCGGCCGTGGTGTCCCACGGCCGCCAGCGCGGCCGCCGGCGGTGTCCGACGATCACCTCGGTGGCCAGCGTCTCCTCGATGAAGCGGGCCAGCGCGGGAGCCACGGCGTGGCCGTCCAGCCGCACGAACTCGCCCTGCAGCTGGTGGGTCAGCGCCGTGTAGGTGCCGAGGAGCGACTTCTCCGCCTCGGTCAGGCCCCGCGGCCGGACCGAGACGACCGTGAAGGTGGCGTCCTGGGCCCTGGCGTACCGAGCAGCCGTGCGGATGCGCTCCTCCAGTCCGGCCCGAACCGGCAGGCAGAGCACGATGCGGCCCCTGACCTCCGCCGGCGAGCTGCCGTCGGTCTCGCGCAGCTCCCGGAGGAACTGGCGGTCGACGCGGTCCGCGCACATCCGCAGCAGGGTCTCGCGCAGCATGGCCAGCACCTGGGGTCGCAGCTCCTGCTGCATCGCCTGGGCTAGCTGGGCGGGGGTCAGGATCGCCCGTTCCCGGATCCGTCTGAGCACCTCGTCGGGCGGGAGGTCGACGAGCTCGAACTCGTCGATCATGTCGAGCAGCTCGTCGCCGATCACCGGACGGTTCAGCGGACGGCCGAGCAGGCTGGCGACCGCGTCGGCGGCGCTGCGCAGCGAGAGCAGGTGCAGCGTGGCCAGGACCGTGATGCCCGCGCTCAGCAGCTCGGGGACGGCCTCCAGCCGGGGCCGCCCGTGGACGTCCGGGCCGGTGAGGTCGTCGATGCAGACCACCTCGGGGTTCCTGGCCAGCACTGCCTCCAGGTCGAGCGGCCGCTCCCTGGGCGCGGCGCGCAGCCCGCCCGGCACCTCGAGCCCGGCCAGGGCGGTGCGTGGGTCGTCGTGAAGTCGGTAGGCAGCTACCACCACATCGGTGCCGCGGCCGGCCCGGCGGCGTCCCTCGCCCAGCATTGCCGTCGTCGTGCCGCAGCCGGGCGCGTAGCCGAGGTAGACGCGCAGCATCGCCCGCCGCCGGTTGTCGGACGCCACCCGTCGCAGCAGCGCCATGGGGTCGGGGCGGTGCTCGCCGTCGGAGCCGCGCTGGGGGCGCCCGCCGCCACCCAGGTGCCCGACGCGGGCGATCACGTGCACGTCCGAGTCGGGCAGGCCGTCGATGATCCGGTCCACGATGGTCGGCCGCAGCCTGGGCACGCCGCCGTCAGCAGTGACCTCGCCGACGACCACGTGCTCGACGCCGACGTCCTGCGCGGCCTGGATCACGGCGGCGGCGACGTCCCGGCCGCCGAGCACCGCGAACGCGCAGCCGAGCTGCTCGGCGAGCTTGCGGAACCGCTCGGTCTCCTCGAGGCAGTCCGGGCCCGGCTGCACGGTGACCACCAGGCAGGAGCCGCCGCGCCGGCGCGCCAGCCGGGCGCCGCGGCGCATCAGCTCCTCGGAGGCCGGGCTGCAGGAGACCGCCACCAGCACGTCCTCCGGCGAGCTGACCACCTGCCGGCTGCGCGCCATCGAGTCGGCCACCAGCCGCAGCCCGACCTGGCGCATGGCCGCCAGGTTGCGCGGGCGGAAGAAGTTGGCCAGTGCGAGGTCCACCTTCTCCGCCGCGTAGATGTTGCCGTGGCGCATCCGCTTGCGCAGCGCCTCCGGCGCGATGTCGATGAACTGGATCACGTCGGCGCTGTCGAGCACCCGGTCCGGCAGCGTCTCCCGGACGGGGATCCCGGTCACCTTCTCGACCAGGTCCTTGACGCTCTCCAGGTGCTGGACGTTGACCGTGGAGATCACGTCGATGCCGGCGCTGCGCAGGTCCTCCACGTCCTGCCAGCGCTTGGCGTTGCGCAGGCCGGGCGCGTTGGTGTGGGCCAGCTCGTCCACCAGGGCGATCTCCGGCCGGCGGGCGAGCACCGCCTCCAGGTCCATGTCCTCCAGCGTCGCGCCGCGGTACGGCACCGACACTCGCGGCACCACCTCCAGGCCGGTCACCAGCTCGACCGTGCGCGGGCGGCCGTAGGTCTCGACGTAGGCGACGACCGGGTCGTGCCCCTGGGCCACCAGCTCGTGCGCCTCGCGCAGCATGGCGTAGGTCTTGCCCGACCCCGGGGTGGCGCCGAGGTAGACCTTGAGGCGGCCGCGGACAGGCGGCGGACCCGGTCCGTCTCGCCGAGCCGGGTCCGTCCGGGCGGTGGGCGCCGGGTCAGCCGTCAGCCCGCCTCCCCGCCGTCCAGCGCCATGTTGACGTCGAGCACGTTGACGTACGGCTCACCGAAGATCCAGAGTACGCGACCCTGGACGTGGCTCTCGACCAGCGCCCTGACGCGCGCGGCGTCCAGGCCCCGCGCCTTCGCCACGCGGTCGACCTGCAGCAGGGCGGACGCCTCCGAGATGTCCGGGTCGAAGCCGCTGAAGTCGGTGGTGACCAGGTCGGCCGGGACCTGGGCGTCGGGCGCCAGGCCGTTCTGCTGGCGGACGGTCTGCACGTCCTTCTTCACGCGGTCGATCAGGGCCGCGTTCGAGGCGCCGTAGTTGCTGCCGGCGGAGTTGTCGGCGGCGTAAGGCTGGGGCTTGCCGGTGCTGGCGTTGACGGTGGCCGAGGGCCGGGCGTGGAAGTAGCGGTCGCTGGTGAACTCCTGGCCGATGAGCGTGGAGCCGACGACCTGGCCGTTCTTCGTGACCAGGCTGCCGTTGGCCTGGCCGTGGAACAGCGCCTGGGCGAGGCCCGTGCCGACGAACGGGTAGATCAGGCCGGTGACCGCGAAGATCACCAGGGTGAGCCGCAGCGCTCGCAGCAGCTCGGAGGGAAGCGAGGCAAGCATGGGTTATCAGCTCCTCAGGCCAGGTGGACCGCCGTGACGATCAGGTCGATCAGCTTGATGCCGGCGAAGGGGGCGACGATGCCGCCGATGCCGTAGATGAGCAGGTTCCGGCGCAGCAGCGCCGCCGCCCCGATCGGCCGGTAGCGCACTCCGCGCAGCGCCAGCGGGATGAGCGCCACGATGATCAGCGCGTTGAAGATCACAGCGGAAAGCACGGCGCTGCTCGGGTTCTCCAGGCGCATCACGTTGAGGGC
The DNA here is from genome assembly GCA_035263645.1 of Candidatus Dormiibacterota bacterium. Taxonomy (GTDB): domain Bacteria; phylum Chloroflexota; class Dormibacteria; order Dormibacterales; family Dormibacteraceae; genus CF-161. The sequence continues at coordinate 13,763 of DATFRD010000067.1, forward strand.
GCCCAGCGCCGGCAGCGCGCCCGCGAACATGGCCGGGATGATGGCGAAGTACTTGGCCACGTCGTTGGCGATGCTGAAGGTGGTCAGGGCGCCGCGGGTGATCAGCATCTGCTTCCCGGCCTCGACGATCTCGATCAGCTTGGTCGGGTCGCTGTCCAGGTCGATCAGGTTGCCGGCCTCCTTGGCCGCCTGCGTGCCCGAGTTCATCGCGACGGCCACGTCGGCCTGGGCCAGGGCGGGGGCGTCGTTGGTGCCGTCGCCGGTCATGGCAACCATGCGGCCGTCCGTCTGCTCCTTGCGGATCAGCTCCAGCTTGTCCTCGGGCGTGGACTCGGCCAGGAAGTCGTCGACTCCCGCCTCCTTCGCGATGCTGGCGGCCGTCAGCCGGTTGTCGCCGGTGATCATCACCGTGCGCAGGCCCATGCGGCGCAGCTCCGCGAACCGGTCGGAGATCCCGGGCTTGACGATGTCCTTGAGGTGGATCGTGCCGAGCACCCGCCGGTTCTCGGCCACCACCAGCGGCGTGCCGCCGGAGCGGGCGATGGTCTCGACGGCGGTGCGCACATCCTCGGGCAGCGGCTGCCCGGTCCAGGCGGCCACGCTGTCGGCGGCGCCCTTGCGGATGCTGGAGCCGTTGGCGTCCACGCCGCTCATGCGCGTGGTCGCCGAGAAGGGGACGAAGGTCATGCCCTCGGCCTGGCCGTCGCCGCCTTCGGGCGCGCCCAGCCGG
>DATFRD010000068.1:0-22448 GCA_035263645.1 Candidatus Dormiibacterota bacterium
GCAGCCGGGCTCGTTCTATCACCTGTCCAAGGTCCACGACAGCCACAACATCATGTTCACCTGCCGGGCGTGGGGGCTCTCGGCCACCGACCTGAACCAGGGCGTGGTGTACGGCGCCTTCACGCCGGAGACGGAGCTTCATCCCGAGCTGCGGACGCGCTTCGACTACGACGACGTCTGGGGCACGGTCCTCAACCGCTTCTGCGCGCAGGCTGCGATCGGGCATCCGCTCACGGTCTACGGGGAGGGTGGCCAGACGCGCGGCCTCCTGGACATCCGGGACACCGTCCGCTGCGTCGAGCTGGCGATCCTGAACCCGCCGGCGCCAGGCGAGTACCGCGTGTTCAACCAGTTCACCGAGCAGTTCAGCGTCGGCGACCTCGCCCGGCGGGTGGAGGCTGCGCGCGGAGCCCACGGGCTGGCGACGACGGTGTGCCACGTGCCCAACCCGCGCACCGAGGCGGAGACGCACTACTACAACGCCAGGCACCAGCACCTCACTGACCTGGGGCTGGTCCCCCACCTGCTCCAGGACACGCTGATCGACGGCGTCATCGCGCTGGTCGAGCGGCACCGAGCGCGCATCAGGCCCGAGCTGTTCACCCCGAGGGTCGACTGGCGGCGCGGCGGCGCCCACCACTTCCGTCCCTCCGGCGCGACGCTCGACGTCGATGCCGCCCCGGCCGGCCGAGTCTAGCCTCCTCGCGGCTCGTGGGCGTTCAATGGCGCTCTCCTCGCCTCCCAAGCGCGGGAACGGGAGAGCCGCGGACCGGGGCTCCTACCGCCTCCGGCGCGCCAGCCTGAGCCGGAGCGTCACGAGCTCCTTGGTCGCCCGCAGGATCGGGACGAGCCTGCCGCCGGATCGCCGGCCCATCCGCCTCGGATGATGGGACACGGGCACCTGGGCGAAGCTGCCGCCTCTCGCGCGCACGCCCCAGTAGAGCTCGGCGTTGATCAGCGCGCTGTGCGCCTGGAGCGGCAGGAGACCCTGGAGCGCCTCCCTCCGGATGACCTTGATGGCGCAGTTCACGTCGCGCACGGGCAGCCGGAAGGCCAGCAGCACGAGCCGGTTGAACACGGCGCTGATGACGGACCGGAACGCCGGGTCCTCGCGTGTCGTCCGCCAGCCCGCGACCAGGTCGTGGTCGGCGAGCAGGGGGAGGAGCCTGGAGAGGTCGGCCGGGTCGAGCTGGCCGTCGGCGTCGATGAAGGCCACGCACGGGAGCACGGCAACGGCCAGGCCGTCGCCGACGGTGACGCCGTAGCCGCTCTTGCGCTCGTGGCGGACCACCGAGCAGCGCATGCCGAGCTCGTCGGAGACCTGGCGGGCGACGTCCCCGGTGCCGTCGGTGGAGCCGTCGTCCACCACGATCACCTCGAACTCCTCGGCGAGGTCCGACAGGACCTCCCAGACACGGGGCAGCAGCCAGAGCAGGTTCTCGCTCTCGTTGTGCGCGGGCAGGACCAGGCTGAGGCCCGCGACGCGAGCCAGCAGTGCTGACGGTCGGCGGGGTTCGTCGCTCGGTGCGGTCAACGGTGCTCAATGGTATGCGGGCCGGCCCGGGCCCGGGCTGGCTGCCGGCCGGCTGGCCGGCGGCCGCCGTCCTCACTGTGAGCGCGGCGGTCGTCTACTCCTGGGTGGCCATCTACCGCCACGACCGCTTCGCCAGCAACGCCTTCGACCTTGGCATCCAGGACCAGACCGTGTGGGGTTACAGCCGGCTGCAGATCATCCCGAACACGGTGCTCGGGGTGCCCGACCTCCTGGGCGACCACTTCAACCCCATCCTCATGGTGCTGGCGCCCGCGTACCGCATCTGGGACTCGCCGACGGTCCTGCTCGTGGCGCAGGCAATCCTGGTCTCGGTGGCGGCCGTCCCCGTCTTCCTGTGGGGCGTCCAGCGCCTCGGCCCGCTCCCCGCGCTGGCGTTCCAGGTCTCCTACCTCGTCTTCTGGGGGGTGCTGGCCGGCATCATCTACGACTTCCACCACGAGGTCTTCGCCGTGCCGGCCGTCGGCTTCGCCCTGTACGCCGCCATCAACCGGCGCGACCGCCTGCTGTGGGCCATGGTCGCCATGTGCTTCCTCGTCAGGGAGAACATCGCGGTGACGGTGATGGGCCTGGGGGTGTACGTGGCCGTCGCCCAGGGTCGGATCAAGCTGGGCGGGATCCTGGCTGCGGTCAGCGGGGCCTGGTTCATCCTCCTCATCCAGCTGGTGATCCCGGCGCTGGGCGGAGCACCGTACCGGCACTGGCTCTACGACGGGCTCGGCACGACGCCGCTGCGCGCGGCGTGGCACGTGGTCAGGCACCCGATGGACAGCCTTAGCCTGCTGTTCGAGCCGTTCCAGAAGACCTGGGTGTGGCTCGGCCTCCTCGCCAACTGGCTGTTCCTGCCGGTGGCGTCGCCGATCTTCGTGGTCGCCCTGCCGGCGCTGCTGGAGCGCTTCTGGGCCGCGCCGCAGACGCTGTGGTCGTTCCACTTCCAGTACTCGATGCTGGAGGCGCCGCCCCTGGCCTTCGCCGCGATCGACACCACGGCCCGCATCGTCCGCCGGCTCTCGCGGGTCCGCTGGCGGGCCGCCCACTTGCGTTTCCTGGACCTGTCGCTGGCGGCCGCCCCGCTGGCCGCCGGGTCGCTGGCGGTGAGCCTGGTGCTCACGCTCGTGCTGGTGCAGCCCTGGTCGGAGATGGGGACGTACGTCACCGCCGCGGAGGCGGCCAATATCCAGAGCTGCCTCGACATGATCCCGCCCACGGCCAGCGTCTCGGCCTCCAACTTCCTGCTGCCCCACCTGGCCAACCGCCGCGCAATCTATCTCGTGACCCACTCGACCGACACCGACTACATCGCCATCGACATCTCCACCTACCACCGGTTCGCCCCGGGCGAGGAGCAGGCCCTGCGGTCGGCGATCGAGGACTCCCTGGCGAAGGGCTACGGGGTGGTCTGCTCGAAGGGCCTGACCGTCGTGCTGCAGCGCGGCGCGCCCGACCCGGACCTGTCGCCGCAGCTCGCGCACTGGCTGGACCCGACCGAGTGCGGGACCGGGGCCTGCGCGATGGCGGGCCTGCCGGGCTGGCTCGATGACCGCGACGACCCTGCCGCGTAAAACGGACGCCGGGGTCAAGCGAGCCTGCCTATATGCTGGGACGGGCCGTCCAGGCGCCTGGCACTCCGGACCAGGCCCGGACGCCCGAGGGAAAAGGAGGAGGGTGCGATGGACACGGGGACTGCCGTGGACCGGGTGCTGGACGACGCGGTGGCGGCCGGCGAGGTGCCGGGCGTCGTGGCGCTGGCCGGCGACGACGCGGGGGTGGTCTACGAGGGGGCGTTCGGCAGGCGCGCGGTCGACGGCGACGCGCCCATGACGGCGGACACCGTGTTCTGGATCGCCTCGATGACGAAGGCTGTGACGTCGGTGGCGGCCCTTCAGCTCGTGGAGCAGGCCAGGCTCGACCTCGACCGGCCGCTGGCCGAGGTGCTGCCCGAGCTGGCCGGGATCCAGGTGCTCGAGGGCTTCGCTGACGACGGCGAGCCCCGGCTCCGGGCGCCGCGGCGCGCGGTCACCCTGCGCCGCCTGCTCAGCCACACGGCGGGCTTCACCTACGACATCTGGAACGCCGACATGGGCCGGTACATGGCGCACGCGGGCGTGCCCGGCATCATCGAATGCCGGGAGGTGACCCTGCGGACGCCGCTCATGTTCGACCCGGGCGACCGCTGGGAGTACGGCATCAACATCGACTGGGTGGGAAGGGCCGTGGAGAGGGTGAGCGACCGGTCGCTCGAGGACTACCTCCGCGAGCACGTCTTCGAGCCCCTTGGCATGCGCGACAGCGGCTTCGTCCTCCGGCCGGACCAGCGCGCCCGCCTGGCCCGGATGCACGTCAGGAACCCCGACGGGTCGCTTAACGGGATCGACTTCGAGATCCCCCAGCAGCCGGAGTTCTTCATGGGCGGCGGCGGGCTCTACTCCGTGGGCGGAGACTATCTCCGCTTCCTCCGGATGCTCCTTGGCGGCGGCGCGCTGGACGGGGTCCGGGTGCTGCGGCCGGAGACCGTGGAGGAGGCGAGCCGGAACCAGATCGGCGACCTCAGCGTGGGCCTGATGCGGACGGCGATCCCGAGCAGCTCCAACGACGCCGAGTTCTTCCCCGGGATGGCCAAGAAGTGGGGCCTGGTAGCGATGATCTCGACGGAGGTGGCGCCCACCGGGCGAGGCGCGGCGAGCCTGGCCTGGGCGGGCCTGGCCAACACCTACTACTGGATCGACACTGCGAGCCGGCTGACCGGGGTCCTGCTCACCCAGGTCCTCCCGTTCGCCGACGAGCGTGTGTTGCGGCTGTTCGCGGACTTCGAGACGGCCATGTACGTGCAGCACCGGTCCTGAGCCGGAGGAAATCGCCCCTCTCCTTTCCGGGGAGGTGGCCCCGACGGGGGCCGGAGGGGTCGCACGTGCGGCCGCTGCCACAATTGGCCCCGGTGGTGAGCCACACGCCTCTGACGCCGGCCCACGAGGTGGTGGGCTCCGGGCCGCCGGTGGCGCTGGTCCCCGGCACGTTCAGCGACCGGCGCGCCTGGCTCCGGGTGCTGGGGGCGCTCTCGCCGAGCTTCCGCTGCGTGCAGTTCGACCCGCGCGGCACCGGCGCCACGCCGGACCCCGGGACCCCGTTCACGCCGGACGACCTCGTCGAGGACCTGGTGGCGGTGCTGGACGCTGCGAGGGTCGGGCGCTGCCACCTCGTGGGGCACTCGCTGGGGGCGGCCGTCGCGCTGCTGGCGGCGGCTCGCCACCCGTCTCGAGTCGGCCGGGTCGTCGCGGTTGCTCCGGCGTTCTACGTGGACGCGTACCTGAGCGCAGTCCTCGACCACTGGGAGGCGCTGGCCCGCTCGGACCTGCCCGCCGGCGCCGTCCACCGGGGCCTGCTGCTGCCGGCGTTCGGCCCCCGCGCGTTCGAGCGCCTGGTGCCCGCGCTGGCCGAGGAGCTGGACCGCCGGCCGCTGGACCGCGCCACGATCCTGCGCTATGTCGCGTGCGACCGGGCGCAGGACCTCCGGGCCGCCGCCCCGCGCGTGGATGCCGCCGTGCTCGTGGTGGCCGGCGCCGCCGACGTGCTGACCGGCCCGGTCCACGCCTGGGCGGTGGCCGACGCCATCCCCGGAGCCGAGGTCGAGGTCCTGGCCGATTGTGGCCACACCCCCCAGGTGGAGCGGCCGGCCGAGCTGAGCCGGCTGCTCATCTCCTTCCTGAGGCGCTAACGTCTACCGGATGTCGTACGTGGTCACCGGCGGGACGGGCTTCATCGGCCGGCACCTGCTGCGCGAGCTGGACCGTCGCGGGGAGCCGGTCCACGTGCTGGTCCGGCCCCAATCGGCCGGCAAGCTGGACGCGCTCGGCCTGCGCCACGCGCGTCCGCTCGTCGGCGACGTGACGGAGCCGGGGCTGGGGGTCGACCGGACCCGGCTGGCCGGCCTCGCGGCAGCGGAGGTCTTCCACCTGGCGGCGATCTATGACCTCGAGGCCGGCGAGGAGGCCAACCGGCTCGCCAACGTGGAGGGCACGCGCAACGTGGTCGCGTTCGCCAACGAGATCCGGGCCGCGCGCCTGCACCACGTGAGCTCGATCGCGGTGGCTGGCGCGGGCTTCAAAGGCCCCTTCACCGAGGACATGCTCGACGAGGGCCAGCCGCTCGACCAGCCGTACTACCGCACCAAGTTCGAGGCCGAGCGGATCGTCCGCGCGGAGGCGGCGGTGCCCTACCGGGTCTACCGCCCGGGCATCGTGATCGGCTCGTCCGAGACCGGGGAGGCGGACCGGGTGGACGGCCCCTACTACGCGTTCAAGCTGATCCAGCGACTGCGGGACGCCCTGCCGTCGTGGGTGCCCCTGGTCGGCTTCGAGGGAGGGCCGCTCAACCTGGTCCCGGTTGACTTCGTGGCCAGGGCGATCGACCACATCGCCGCCCGGCCCGGCCTCGATGGGCAGACATTCCACGTGGTCGACCCGCACCCGCTCTCTCTCGGCGACTCGCTGAACGAGTTCTGCCGCGCGGCCCATGCGCCCCAGTTCACGCTCAGGGTCGACCGGCGCGCGTTCGGGATCCTGCCCAGGGACGTGGCCGGCGGCCTCGTCTCCCTGCCGGTGGTGCAGGCGCTGCGCCGGCAGCTGCTCGCAGGGGTCCGCATCCCCGAGGCCGCGGTCGCCTACCTGGGCAGCCGGGCCACCTACCCGGCCGACCGCGCCCAGGCGGCGCTGGCCGGGAGCGGGATCGAGTGCCCGCCCCTGCGCCGCTACGCCTGGCGGGTGTGGGACCACTGGGAGCGCCACCTGGACGAGGAGGCGCTGACCGAGCGGAACCTCAGGGCGGTCCTGGGCGGCAGGGTGGCGCTGGTCACCGGCGCGTCGTCGGGGATCGGGCGGGCGGTGGCCGCCCAGCTGGCCCGCAATGGCGCCGACGTGGCGCTGGTCTCGCGGACCGCGGAGAAGCTCGACGAGCTGAGGGCCGAGATCGAGGCGGCCGGGGGCCGGGCCTGGAGCTATCCGACCGACCTGTCCGACATGGACGCGTGCGAGCGGATGGTCACCAGGGTGCTGCAGGACCACGGCCGCGTGGACCTCCTGGTCAACAACGCCGGCCGGTCGATCCGCCGCTCCCTGGCGCAGTCGCTGGACCGCTTCCACGACTTCGAGCGGACGATGCGCCTCAACTACTTCGGCGCCGTGAAGCTGATGCTGGCCGTCATCCCCGGCATGCGGGAGCGGCGCAGCGGGCACGTCATCAACATCTCGTCGATCGGGGTCCAGGCGTACCCTCCCCGCTTCGGCGCGTACGTGGCATCCAAGAGCGCGCTGGCCGCCCTGTCCCGATGCATCCAGCCGGAGCTGGCCGACGACGGCGTGGCGATCACGAACATCCACATGCCGCTCGTGCGGACGCCGATGATCACCCCTACCGGGTTCTATCGGAACTTCCCGACCATCGACACCGACCAGGCGGCCGAGATGGTGCTGCAGGCGGTGCTGAGCCGGCCGCCGGAGGTGTCGACGCGGCTGGGCAAGCTGGGCGAGGCGGTGGACACCCTTTCCCCCGGGCTGCTCTCGTTCGTCATGACAGGCGCGTATCACGCGTTTCCCGACACCGGCCGGGCGGACGGGGAGCGGCCGGCGGAGGGGGAGGAGGGGATGTCCGTGGAGGCCGCGGCGATGGCGTACCTGATGCGCGGCGTCCACTTCTGACGAGTAGCCAGGCGACCGCGAAAACTTCCTCCTTGCGCGTCGCCGCGTCAGAGGTCTAGCATTCTTGACGACCCCGAGGAACACGCGCGAGGGGCTCGGAGCCGGCCGCAAGGCTGGCAGCGAGCGCTGAGAGTCGGTTCGTCGGGGTCATTCTTTTGGTTCGCCGATCGCCCTCCGAGACGGCGCGGTCGGGAAGGTCGCCAGCCTCCGAGGGGTAGCCTGGCGAACCCGCGAATTTTGGCCTTGCATCTGGCGCGCCCCGGGTCGTAAGCTTCGGCACGACCCCGAGGAACACGCGCAAGGGGCCGCGGAACCAGCCGGAAGGCAGGGTCCGGGTCCCGAGAGTCGGTTCGTCGGGGTCATTTCGTTCTCGCAGGAGCGCGGCCGGCCAGGTTTTCGGCCGCGCTCCTCGCAGCCCGCAGCCTACTGCAGGTGCTGGATCGCCACGCCGATCCCCAGGACGGCCAGCGCGACGATGGCGAGCACGAGCAGGGCCAGCGCCACGTGCACGTAGCCCAGGACCAGTCCGGCCAGCGCCAGCCCGTCTCCGTCCTCGCCTGTCTGCCGGATCTGCCCACGCGCCATATGGCCCGTGACGATGGCCACGATCGCGCCGATCACCGGGCACACGAAGAAGGACACGATCCCCGCCACCAGGCTGACGATGGCCAGCGTGTTGGTGGGCGGTCCCCCGATCATCGCCGGGGGATAGCCAGGCTGCTGCTGCACGCGCGTAATGCTAAGCCGGGATCGAGGCGTGCCCGGCAGGCTCGACGGTTGCCCGCGCCCCCGTGCCGGCCGTTGCTGCCCTCCGGCTTCCAGGCCGGGCTAACATCGGTCTCCAGCCATGGCCGTCGCCCCCGAGACCATTCGCCGCCGGCTGCGCGCGGTGCCGGACACCCCCGGCGTCTACCTGCTTCGGGACGACTCCGGCCAGGTCATCTACGTGGGCAAGGCGCTCCGGCTGCGCGACCGGCTGCGGTCGTACTTCACGCCCGGCTACGCGCAGACGGCGCGCGTCGCCGACCTGGTGCGCCGAGTCTTCGACTTCGAGTTCGTCAAGACGGCCAACGAGGTCGAGGCGCTGGTGCTCGAGTGCAACCTCATCAAGCACTACCGGCCCCGGTTCAACATCCGGCTCAAGGACGACAAGAACTACCTCTACCTCAAGCTGCCCGTCACAGAGGAGTTCCCGCGGGTGCACTACACCCGCCGCATCCTCGACGACGGGGCGCTCTACTTCGGCCCGTACACCAGCGCCCAGGGCCTCCGCAACACCGTCAAGAGCATCCGCCAGCTGCTGCCGTTCCGCACCTGCTCGGACGACATCTTCAAGCAGCACAAGGTCTGCCTGGACTTCCACATCCGTCGCTGCCCTGGCCCGTGCGAGGGGCGCATCGGCGCCGAGGAGTACCACGGCCGGATCCGCCAGGTGGCGATGTTCATGGAGGGCCGCGCGGACCAGCTCACCCGGGAGCTCCGGGACCGCATGACGGCGGCCGCGGAGGGGCTCGACTTCGAGAACGCCGCCCGCTACCGAGACCAGCTCCAGTCGATCGAGAAGATCGCCGACCGCCAGAAGGTGCTGACGCGAAGCCGCGAGGACCAGGACCTGGTCGCATACGCCCGCGGCGGTCGCGACGTATACGTGGAGGTGGCGTACGTCCGCGAGGGCAAGATGGTCGGCCACGACGGTCACGCGCTGGAGGGAGCGGGTGAGGCGTCCGAGGCGGAGCTGCTGCGCGGGTTCCTGCTCATGTACTACGGGAGCGCCACCCACGTGCCGCGGACGGTGGTGCTGGCCGGCGAGGTCGACGAGCCGAGCCTGGTCGCCGACTGGCTGACGCAGCGACGGGGCGGCCCGGTCACCCTCGAGGTCCCGCGCCGGGGGCGAAAGCGCAAGCTCGTCGAGCAGCTGAGCGAGACCGCGCAGGAGGAGCTGAAGCAGCTCCGCATCCAGGCCGACTACGACCGCAGCCGGACCGAGCCCATGCTCGCCGCGCTGGCGGAGGCGCTGGAGCTGGACGTGCCGCCGCGCCGCATCGAGTGCTACGACATCTCCAACATCCAGGGCGACTCGGCCGTCGGCGCCATGGTCGTGTTCGAGGACGGCCGCCCGAAGAACGACCATTACCGGAGCTTCCGGATCCGGTATACGCCGGGCCCCAACGACTTCGCGATGCTCCAGGAGGTGCTGGGACGCCGCCTGGAGCGCCTGGAGACGGCCCAGCGGCGGGAGGACGCGGGGGAGGTCATGGACGTGTCCTTCTCCAGCCGGCCGGACCTGATCCTGATCGACGGGGGAAAGGGACAGCTCAGCGCGGCGATGGAGGTCCTCGAGGAGCTGGGGTTCGCGGACATCCCCACGTTCGGCCTGGCCAAGGAGCGGGAGGAGCTGTTCGCCCCCGGCCGGCCCGACCCGATCGTGCAGGAGCACGACTCGCCGGGGATGTTCCTGGTCCAGCGCGTCCGCGACGAGGCCCACCGGTTCGCCATCACGCACCACCGCAGGACGCGGGCGCGCAAGGCCCTCTCCTCGCCGCTGGACTCGGTGGAGGGCATCGGGCCGGCCCGCAAACGGCTGCTGATGCGCACGTTCGGCAGCCTGCCGGCCATCCGCGAGGCCCCGGTCGAGGACATCGTCCGGCTCGGCATCCCCGAGCGCGTCGCTGTCAGGCTGAAAGAGCTCGTCTGACGGTGCCTCCCCACCCCGCCACGCTGGTCATCGTGGGAGGGCTGCCGGAGCGCGTCGAGGGCGCGCTCCGAGTCTTCGAGTCGGCCGGCTTCACGCGCACCGATGAGCCGGCGGGCGCCGGGCCCAACCTGGTCCTCGGCCTGCCCGGCGGAGGCGCGGACACGCTGCGAGCGATCGACGCCAGCGGGCTCCGCTATGTGGTCGTGCACCACGGCCCGCCCGACGGGGAGCCCGGAGGCACCTACGAGCGGGCACACCACCGGGTCGAGTTCGCGGAGCTCGCGCAGCTGGCCCGCCGAGTGCTGGCCCGACCCAGCCTGCTGGTGACCTGCCTGGCGTTCGCCTACCGCAACGGGATCCCCGAAGGCAGCGCGTGGGTCGTGGACGTGCGGTGCCTGGACAACCCCTACTGGGTCCCCGAGCTCCGTCCGCTGAGTGGCCTGGACCCGAGGGTCCGCGAGTACGTCCTGGGACAGCCCGCGGCCAGGCGTCTGCTCGACGGACTGCAGTCCGTTTTCGAAGACATGGTGGGGGAGTACCGGCAGCGGGGCCGGATGGAGCTGACGCTGGCGTTCGGCTGCACGGGCGGCCGCCATCGGTCGGTGGCCGTCGCCCGCGCAATGGCCGACCGGCTGGCCCGCCGCCCCGACCTGGACGTCGACTTCCTGGCCCGCGACCTCGAAGATGCCGGGTGACGCGGGCCACCCTCCTCTTGCGAGGGAAGTCGCAGAGCCCCCCTCCGGCCCTTCGGGCCACCTCCCCCGCGAGGGGGGAGGGGAGCCCCCTCCAGCCCTTCGGGCCACCTCCCCCGCGAGGGGGGAGGGGAGCCCCCTCCGGCCCTTCGGGCCACCTCCCCCGCGAGGGTGGAGGGTTACGCGGCCTCCAGCAGCCGGACCCACACCGTGAAGGCCAGTGCGCCGGTGAGCCCTGCGAGTGCGAGTCGCAGAACCGGCTGGGAGATCAACAGGTGGACGCGAGAGCCGAGCGTCACGCCGACGAGCGCCACGATGACGACGACCGGCACCAGCGCCCAGGGCACCTGGCCACTCACGGCCTTGCCCACGAACGCCGGCCCGGAGATGAAGACCGGGAGCACGAGCCCGGTCCCGATGGCCACGCGCTGGGGCGTGCCCAGCACGTAGAGCAGCACCGGGATGACCAGGACGCCGGCGCCAACCCCGACCGCCCCGCCGACCGCGCCGATGCCGAGGAACATCGCTGCCGTCACGATCCGGGCTGCGGGTCCGCGTGGCCCGGTCTCGCCGAGGGGCAGGAGCAGAAGGACGGCCGCGGCTGTGACGACGACCGCAAAGAGCAGCACCAGCGCCCGCGCTGGCACCGCGGCGGAGAGGACGCCGCCGGCCAGAGCGCCAGCGCCGAGCGAGGGACCGCTCAACCAGAGCTGGCCGTAGGCGACCTGGCCGCGCCTGCCGTACGAGACAATGCCGGCCAGGAACGCGCAGATGCCCTGTACGAGCGAGAGCGCCGTCACCAGGTGTGGCTCCAGGCGCGTGCCCAGCGCAGGCAAGACGTAGAGGGCCAGCGGGACGAAGAGGATCGCGCCACCGGCGCCGAGGATGCCGTTCGTTAAGGAGGCGAAGAGGGTGACCAGCCCGACGTCGACCGAGGGCACAAGCCAGGAGGGCACTGGAGAGGGCTACCAGGCGAGCCGCTGGCCGGCCGTGACCCGACTGCCAGTGTCTCGGCAACGTCGCGAGACCACGGCGCGGACGGGCATGCGCACAGGGTATGGGCCCGGATGTGGCTGGCGCGCGGGTCCACCTCGCGTGGTGCCCGCAGGCGCGGACGGCTGACGTGAGGTGCCTCGTCATCGGCGGCGCCGGGTTCGTCGGGGTCGCCGCGTGCCGCGAGCTGATGCGGCGCGGCGTCGAGACCGTGGCGGCGGGACGCACCGCGCGCGCGTACGGCACGTTCACCAGCTACCGGGTCCTGGACCGGGACGACCCGGAGCAGCTGGGCGCCACCCTGCGCGAGGTGGACCCGGACGTCCTGCTCGACCTGGCCGCCTACCAGCCGGTGCACGTCCGGGCCGTCCTCGATCGCTTCCGCGGCCGGCGCTACGTGTTCGTCTCCACCGGCGTCTACCCGGACCTGCACGGCCGGCCGGCCAGCGAGGCGGACTTCCTGCCACTCGCGGGCGACGTCCCGGCCGGGCCGCTCGAGTACCGCGAGGGCAAGCGCTGGTGCGAGACCCTGCTCGCGCGCGGGGACGGCGTTCCCTGGGTGGCGGTCCGGCCGCCCGCGGTGCTGGGGCCGGAGGACCCCACGCTGCGGGTCGCCGCCTACCTCCAGCGCGTGGAGGACGGCGGCCCGCTGCTGGTCCCGGAGGAGTCGTTCGAGCGGCCGGCCGGGCTGGCCTGGGTGCGCGACGTGGGCCACGCCTGCGCGCTGGCGTGCGAGCTGGGCCGCACGGCCGCCGGGCCCTACAACGTGTCGTTCGAGTCGGCCAGCCTGCGCGACCTTCTGGAGGCGGCCGGGCGGGCGCTGAACCGGCCCGTTGACGTCGTGCCGCTGCCCTTCGCCGAACTGCCGGCGGGGGCCAGCCCGTACGGACCCGATCCCCGGCGCTCGGCGGGCTACGACCTGGCACGGGCCCGGTCCGAGCTGGGCCTGCGGCCGAGCTCGATCGAGGAGGCGCTGGCGGACACGCTGGGCTGGTACCTGACGCACCGCCCGTCGCACCCCGGCTACGCGGGGCGGCCCGCCGAGCTGGCGATCGCGACCGGCCGGCCGCGTCGACGCCTGGCGAGGTGAAGGGACGGCCGGCCTGGAGGTGGCCGGCCACGCGGCATGATGGGGCCCGTCGGTCGTGCCCGTATGATCGCGTGGTGGGAGGAGGGCGCTCCCGCTCGTGAGGTGGGCTTCGCGGGGGCTGCTCGGGCTGGCCGCGCTGGCCGCGATCCTGCCCGTGGCAGTGCGTCTGGCCCCGACCGGCCCGCGGTCCGTGACGCGACCGGCCAGGCTCTCGCTGGTGGGCGCCCTGCCCCTGGAGCCGGCCGCCGGGGACGTCAACGCGGACGTGGCGGTGCTCGGTCACCTGGCGTTCGTGGGCCAGTGGAGCGGCCCCTGCCCCGGCAGTGGGGTGGCAGTCATCGACGTCTCCCACCCGGCCCTACCCGTGCTGCTGAGCCGCACGCCCGCCCACCCGGACACGTCGATGGAGGTCATGCGGCCCGTCCGGATCGGCGGCCGCGATGTCCTCGCCATCGGGCTCCAGGACTGCGGGAAGGACCCGCGACCGGGCGTCGGCAGGACTGGGCTGGAGCTGGTGGACGTCACCGACCCGCGCCAGCCGGCCGACCTGTCGTTCTTCGACGTGGACCGGTTCGGGGCGCGGGTGGTGGGCGTCCACGAGCTGGACGTGACCCGGACACCGGCCGGCCGCTGGCTGGCGCTGCTGGCCGCGCCCAACCTGGAGGCCGCCACGGCGGGTGCGGACGGCGCGGGCGGCACCGGCGACCTGCTGATCGTGGACATCACCGACCCCACCCGGCCGGTGCTGGACTCCTCCTGGGGGATCCTGGGCGAGCCGGCCCTGGGGCCGACGTTCTACCGCTCGGTGCGCCGGGGCAACGACGCCCGGACGCTGCTCCACAGCGTCCGGGCCGGGCGCTCGGGGACCGTCGCCTACCTGTCCTACTGGGACGCCGGCGTGCTGCTGCTGGATATCTCGAACCCGTCGCGGCCGCGCTACCTGGGCAGGACCACCTTCGGGCCCGACGAGGAGGGCAACGCGCACTCGGTGGACGCGACGCCGGACGGCCGTGTGATCGCGGAGGCGGACGAGGTGCTGAACCCGTTCCAGGCCCGGCTGACGGGGAGTGCGCTCGCGGGCGGCCAGCCCGCCACCCAGGCGACGTTCACGCCGCCGCTCAACGGCATGCCGGGTCGGGCGGTGTCAGGGGCCGTGGCCTACGTGGGCCGGGGCTGCCCCGAGGACGGGTATGCAGCGGACGCGACGGGGAGGGTGGCCCTGGTCGAGCGCGGCGGCTGCCGGTTCGACGAGAAGGTGGCACGGGCCCAGCGGGCCGGGGCGACCGCGGTGATCGTCTTCGACGACGCCGCCGAGCCGGACGATCTGGGGCCGATGTCCGGGAGCCGGCAGGTGACGCTGACGGAGGGCGGCGGGAGCGTGACGGTGGCGATACCGGCGGTGCTGGTCCCCCGGGACGCCGGCCTGAGGCTCCGGGACCTGGGCGGCCCCGTTACCGCGGCCTCGACGTTCACCGGCTGGGGGGGCCTGCGGCTCTGGGACGTCAGCGACCCCAGGCAGCCGCGCTTCGTGGCGCGGTTCGCGACGCCGGAGGCTCAGGATCCGGCGGCGGCCGGCCGTGGCCTGTGGAGCGTGCACAACCCGGTGATCCGGGGCACGACGCTGTATGCGTCGTGGTACAGCGCCGGCGTCCGGGTGCTCGACATCTCCAGGCCTGCCGCGCCGAGCGAGATCGCGGCGTGGACGGGGGAGGGGAGGCCGGCGGGGGCGCCGGCGGTCGACGTCTGGGGCGTCGCGGTGACCGGGGGCCTGGTCTTCGCCAGCGACCGCGGCTTCGGGCTGTACGTCCTGCGTCTCCGGCGCTGAGCCCAGCCGGTCAGCGTCCGGCCGGGCAGGTCAAACCGGCGTCTGGCGCGGGCCCGGCGGGTCCGGGAGCCGGGGTCCGACGTGCTGCTCGCGGTGGGTCGCCAGCCAGTACTCTGTGACCAGGCGATCCCCCAGCCGGTGGTGCCGGCGCAGCGCGGCCTCGACCCGGTAGCCGGCCTTGGCATACGCCCGCAGCGCGCGCTCGTTGCCCTCGTACACGCCGAGGTACAGCTTCTCGAGGCCGAGCTGGAGGAAGCCGAAGCCGGTCATGAGCCGGATCGCGTCGGTGCCGTAGCCGCGGTCCCAGCGGGAGGCGGGTCCGATCTCGAGCCCCAGCCACGCGTTGCGGTTTCGGAAGTCAACCCGGAAGACGATCCCGCAGCCGAGGACGGCGCCGTCGCCGCGACACTCGATCGCCCAGCGGACATAGTCGGGGCTGCGCCGGGTCAGCGACTCGCGGATCCGCTCCAGCGTATCGGGCAGGAGGGCCGGGGGATGCCCAAAGCGGGCCAGGTCCGGGTCGGAGCGGATGGCGAGCAGCCGCTCGGCGTCCACCGGCCGCGGCGCCCGCAGCCTGACGAGCTCACCAACGAGATCCACCTCAGCCCCTCATACCCGCCTACAGTCCCTCCCCCGGGTGGGGGAGGTGGCCCGCCAGCGCCGGCGCGAAGGGCCCGCCCCCCTGCACGTTTCACGCATAGAGTGGGTCGTCGCGGAACACCGACATGACGTGCTTGGCGATCAGCTCGCCCTCCAGCATCGTGTCCCGCCACAGCGTCCCCTCGACCCGGTATCCGCACCGCTCGTACACGCGCCGGCCCCGGTCGTTGCCCTCGTACACGTACAGGCAGACTTTCTCCATGCCCAGGTGCCGGAAGGCGAAACGGGTCGCCAGGAAGCACGCCTCGGTGCCGTAGCCGTGGCCCCAGCGGACGGGTGGGCCGATGTGAATGCCCCACCAGCAGTGCCGGTGGCTGTGGTCGATGCGGTCGAGGCCGGTCAGGCCGAGGCACTGGCCGTCGTCCAGCGTCTCGATGGCCCACAGGATGTCACCGGGCGTCGCGCTCGTGACGAATCCGGAGAAGTCCTCCAGCGAGTAGGGGTTCCACGCCCACGTCCCCAGGTGCCGGACGACCTGCGGGTCGGCCAGGTTGGCCACGATGGCGGTCGCGTCCGCGGCCCGCGGCGCGCGAAGCTGAACGAGGCTGCCGGTGAGGTCCGCCCTGGTCAGTAGGCCCTGAGCCTCCTCATGGCGTCCGCGATCCGGGCGGGGTTCGGGAGGAACGCCTCCTCCTGGGCGTGGTTGAACGGCATGGCCGGCACGTCCGGGCCCGCCACCCGGGTGACCGGGGCGTCCAGGTACGCGAAGCCCTCACCGGCGATGACCGCGGCCACCTCCGCCCCGAAGCCCCCGGTCAGGTTGTCCTCGTGGACCACCATCGCCCTCGACGTCTTCTCCACCGACCTCAGGATCGTATCCCGGTCGAGCGGCTGGAGAGTGCGCAGGTCGATGACCTCGGCGCTGATGCCCTCGGCCGCCGCCGTCTCGGCGGCCTCGAGGCAGTGGTGGACCATGAGGCCCCAGGCCACGCAGGTGAGGTGGCGACCCTCGCGCCGGACCGCGGCCGGCCCGATCGGCGTCACGTACTCCCCGTCCGGCACCTCGCCCTTGATCAGGCGGTAGGCCTTCTTGTGCTCGAAGAACATGACCGGGTCCGGGTCGCGGATCGCGGACTTGAGCAGCCCCTTGGCGTCCTCGGGCGTGCTCGGGATGACCACCTTCAGGCCAGGCACGTGTGCGTAGAAAGCCTCGACCGACTGGGAGTGGTAGAGGCCGCCGTGAACGCCCCCGCCGAACGGCGCTCTGACCACGATCGGGCACGACCACTCGCCGTTCGACCGGTAGCGAATGCGGGCCGCCTCGCTCACCAGCTGGTCGAACGCGGGGTGGATGAAGTCCGCGAACTGGATCTCGGCGACGGGGATCAGACCGTTCAGGGCCGCGCCGATGGCGACCCCCACGATGCCGGACTCGGCGAGGGGCGTGTCGAGCACCCTGGCGTCTCCGAACCGGGCGTGCAGGCCCTCGGTCGCCAGGAACACGCCCCCCTTCCTGCCGACGTCCTCGCCCAGCACCCAGACGCGGTCGTCGCGCTCCATCTCCTCGGCGAGCGCCTCGCGGACGCCCTCGATCAGCGTTCTGACAGCCACCGGTCAGCCCTCCCCGGCAAAGACGTGGCGGAGCAGGTCGCCGGCCTCGGGGTGGGCCGCCGCCTCGGCCGCCCCCACGGCGTCTTCCACGTCTGCCGCGCATTCCCGCTGCACGGCTTCGTCCTCCTCCTCCGAGAGCAGGCTCTCGTCGGCGAGGTAGTTGCGGAAGCGCTCGATCGGGTCCCGGCGCAGGAGCGCCTCCAGCTCCTCCCGCGGTCGGTATCGGCGCTGGTCGTCGTCCGAGGAGTGGGACGTGAAGCGGGCCACCTTGGCGCAGATCAGGCTTGGGCCGCCGCCGGACCGGGCCCGGTCGACGGCCTCCTTCGTGGCCGCGTAGACGGCCATGAGGTCGCCGCCGTCCACCGTGGCGCCGGCCATGCCGTAGCCGGTGGCGCGTTCGGCGGCCGAGTCCACGCCCATCTGGAGGCGGTGGGGCACGGAGATCGCGTAGTCGTTGTCCTGCACGATGCAGACGAACGGCAGCCGGTGGACGCCGGCGAAGTTCATGGCCTCGTGCCAGTCGCCCTTCGACGTGGCGCCCTCGCCCAGCGAGGCCACCGCCACCTCATCCAGACCGCGCACCCTGCTCGCGTAGGCGACGCCGACCGCGTGCAGCACCTGGGTCGCCACCGTGCTGGAGGTGGTGAGGATCCGGGCCCTCCTCAGGCCAAAGTGCGAGGGCATCTGGCGCCCGCCCGAGGCCGGGTCGGCGGCCCGGGCGAACACGGCCATCATGAATTCCCTGGCCGTCATGCCCAGGGCGATGCAGAACGCCAGGTCGCGGTAGTAGGGGGCCAGCCAGTCGACCCCGGGCCGCATGGCGGCCGCCGCCCCCACCTGGGCGGCCTCGTGGCCCTGGCCCGAGATCACGAATGGAGCCCTGCCCTGCCGGTTCAGGACCCACATCCGGCGATCCAGCGCCCTGGCCAGCACCAAGTGCCGGAACATGGTGCGCAGCTGCTCCCCGCCGAGGCCGAGGGCCGCGTGGCGGGGCTCTCGCGCGGTGGTAGCCCTTCCAGGATCCTCTTCGCTCATCGTCAGGCGATTATGGCGCTTTCGACGGTCAGGGCCCATGGCGGCTTTGCTGCAATGACCGATGTAGCGTTCGGGGAGCGGGCGGGTTGCAGCAGGGACGCTGCCTTAGGAACTATTGACCGAAATGACCTGGCACGTCGGGTGGCACGTGACTAGACTGGACGACCGCGCGGGGGAGGGCAGTCAACGCCGGAGGTGATGGCGCCATCTCATTCGCAGCCGAAGTCAAGAGCGAGCTCGCGGGCCTGACCCCGGCCCGTCCCTGCTGTCAGCTTAGCGAGCTCCTTGGGATCTTCTACTCGTCGAAGGGCCGTCTCATCAGGAGCGGCGACGGTCAGGCCGCGTACTTTCCGCTGCTCCGCAACACCGCCGCGAGGAAGGTCGTCCGCCTGGCGAGGCTGCTCGGCGGTCTCGAGGCGAAGTACCAGGCGGCCAGGAGCGCCAAGCAGATGACGTTCTTCGTCGAGCTCCTGCTGCCGCGCGGGCTCGAGGCGCAGTTCGGACAGCCCGCGGCCCGCGCCTGCCCGGAGTCGCCGTGCGACCGGAAGGCGATGCTGCGCGGCCTCTTCATGGGCTGCGGGTCTGTGAACGCGCCCAGCGCCCGGTATCACCTGGAGCTCGTGCTGCCGACCCACGGTTGGGCGACCAAGCTGGCCGTGCTGATGCAGGAGCAGGGTATGCGGGCCGGGGTCACCGAGCGGGCCGGCCACCAGCTCCTCTATCTGAAGGATGGCGACAGCATCGTGCGGATGCTGTCCCTCATGGGCGCCTCGCGCGCCGTGATGGAGTTCGAGAACGTCCGCGTGGTCCGCGAGGTCAGCGGGCAGGTGAACCGGCGGCTGAACTTCGAGACCGCGAACATCGACAAGACCATCGGCTCGGCCATGCGCCAGGTCTCCGCCATCGACCAGCTCGAGCGTCTGGGCCGGCTGCCGGAGCTCTCTCCGGCCCTCCGTGAGGTCGCCCAGGCCCGACGGGCCAACCCGGAGCTGAACCTGGCCGAGCTCGCTGCTCGCATGCGGCTGTCCAAGTCGGCGGTCAACCACCGGCTGCGTCGTCTCGTCGAGACAGCAGAGGGCCGGAGCGACGACGGCGAGGAGGCTCCACCCGGGCTCTCGGCAGCCCGCAACGGCCACGACGGAGTTCCGGTCCAGCGCGAGGTGGCTGCGCTCGGCAGGCGCCTGGCGTAGCCTGTCTTCCCGGACCCGCGCCTTCCGCGAACCGCGGTAAGTTCGCGCGGCCCAGCACAGCATGAACGTCGAACGGCGGGTCCTCGGGGCCGCGCCGGCCGCGCAATCGGAGGCATCCGCATGTCAGCAGTCCGGGTCGGGATCAATGGGTTCGGCCGTATCGGCCGGAACATCCTTCGCGCCGCATACCAGCTCAATCGGGACATCGACGTCGTCGCCGTCAACGACCTTGGCGACTCGGCGACGTTCGCGCACCTTCTGAAGTACGACACCGCGCTGGGCACGTTCGCCGCGCCGGTCGAGACCAGGAACGGGGAGATCCTCGTCGACGGCCGGCCCATGAAGTTCCTCTCGGTCCGGGACCCGGCCGAGCTGCCGTGGCGCGACCTCGGCGCCGACATCGTTGTGGAGTCGACCGGGCTGTTCACGGACGCGGCCCAGGCGCGGGTCCACATCGACAGGGGGGGCGCCCGCAAGGTGATCATCTCGGCGCCGGCGACCCACCAGGACTACACCGTGGTCATGGGCGTCAACCACCGGGGCTACGACCCGGCCAGGCACCACGTGATCTCCAACGGGAGCTGCACCACCAACTGCTTCGTCCCGCTGGCGAAGGTGCTGAACGACCAGTTCGGGGTGGAGCGGGGCATGATGACCACGGTCCACGCCTACACCGCGGACCAGCGCCTGCAGGACCTGCCGCACCGGGACCTGCGCCGGGCCAGGGCCGCCGCCGACAACATCATCCCGACCTCGACCGGTGCCAACCGGGCGGTCGCCGAAGTCCTGCCCGAGCTGTCCGGCCGGTTCGTCGGGATGTCCTTCCGGGTGCCGGTGCTGGACGTGTCCGTCGTCGACCTCAGCGTCGAGCTGGGCCGGGCGACTACGGTCGAGGAGATCAACGCGGCCTTCGAGGAGGCCGCCGGCGGTGAGCTTCGGGGCATCCTGGCGGTCACCCGCGAGGAGCTCGTGTCCTCGGACTTCAAGAACGACCCCCACTCCTCGATCGTCGACGCGCTCGCGACGCTGATGCTCGGCGACCGCTGGGCCAAGGTCGTGTCCTGGTACGACAACGAGTGGGGCTTCAGCTGCCGGATGGTCGACCTGATCACGTACATGGCAGAACGCTTGTAGCCGGGCACGCGGGGATGAAGGCTTCCTACGAGACGCTCGACCTGCGAGGGCTGCGCGTGCTCGTGCGCGAGGACCTCAACGTGCCGCTGCGAGAGGGTGCTGTCGCCGACGACACGCGGATCCGCGCGGCGCTGCCGACGATCCGCGACCTGGCCGAGCGGGACGCCCGCGTGATCGTCATGTCGCACCTGGGCCGGCCGAAGGGCCGGCCCGTCGCGGCGCTCTCGCTGCGCCCGGTCGCAGCGCGGCTCGGCGAGCTGCTCGACCGCCCGGTCGGCTTCGCCGCGGACTGCGTCGGCCCTGTCGCGGCAGCCGCCATCGCCCGGCTGTCGGAGGGCGACGTGCTGCTGCTCGAGAACGTGCGCTTCCACCCCGGCGACGAGGAGAACGACCCGGAGTTCGCGCGGCAGCTGGCGATGCACGGGGACGTCTACGTCAACGACGCGTTCGCTGCGTCCCATCGGGCCCACGCTTCGGTCGTCGGGGTGGCGGCGCACCTGCCCGCGTACGCCGGGCGTCTCATGCTGGCGGAGCTGCACGCGCTGCACCGGGCGCTGGACGATCCCCGGCGGCCCCTGGTCGCGATCGTGGGCGGCGCCAAGGTGTCGACCAAGGCGGGCGTGCTGCGGTTCCTCCTGCCACGGGTCGACGTGCTCCTGGTCGGCGGGGCCATGGCGAACACGTTCTTCAAGGCCGAGGGCAGGGAGGTGGGGAGCAGCCTCGTCGAGGACGGCGCCCTTGACACCGCTCGGGTGGTGGAGGGGGAGGCCGGCGCCAAGCTCTCTCTCCCCGTGGACGCCGTGTGTGCGCGGCGGCCCGAGGCCGGAGTGGAGACCGAGGTCCGACCGGTGGACCGCATCGAGCCGGGCTGGATGGCGCTCGACGTGGGCCCGGCGACGGTGGCCCGGTTCGCGGAGCGCCTGCATGGCGCCGGCACGGTGGTCTGGAACGGTCCGGTCGGGATGTTCGAGGTCACCGAGTTCAGCCGCGGCACGAAGGCGGTCGGCGAGGCCGTGGCCGGGTCGGGGGCGTACTCGCTGGTGGGCGGCGGAGACACCGCCGCCGCAGTCGAGGCGCTGGGCCTGGCCGGCCGTTTCTCGCACGTCTCGACCGGCGGGGGCGCCACGCTGGAGTACCTGGAGGGGCGCGAGCTGCCCGGCGTCGCTGTGCTGAAGGACGAGACGTGACGGGCATGCTCCGCCCGCTGCTGGCGGCCAACTGGAAGATGAACCCGCTCCGCGCCGCCGATGCCGTCGAGCTTGCCCGGGCGGTCGTCCCAGCGGCTCAGGAGCACGCCGCGCGGGTCGAGGTGGCGCTGTTCCCGCCCTTCCCCTGGCTGCTGCCGGTCGCCGGCGCGCTCGAGGGCACGGGCGTGGGCCTCGGTGCGCAGGACTGCCACTGGGAGCGCTCCGGCGCCTACACGGGTGAGGTCTCCCCGGCCATGCTGGCGGGCTGGTGCGGCCGGGTGATCGTGGGCCACTCCGAGCGGCGCGTGGGCCTGGGCGAGACCGACGAGCAGGTGGCGCGCAAGGCCGCAGCGGCGTCGGCGACCGGTCTCGGCGTGATCGTCTGCGTCGGCGAGCGGGAGGAGCAGTTCCTGGCCGGCGAGACGCGGCAGGTCGTGGCGGCCCAGCTGGCTGCGGCGCTGCGACCGCTCGACCGGGCCGCCGCCGGCCGGCTGGTGATCGCGTACGAGCCGATCTGGGCGATCGGGACAGGCCGCAATGCCGACCCTGCCCACGCCGGCGCCACAATGGAGGCGCTGAGGCACGGGCTGGAGGAGGCGCTCGGAGACGCCGCGACCCCGGTGCGCGTGCTGTACGGCGGCAGCGTCAATGCCGGCAATGTGGCCTCCTACGTGGGGCTGCCCGTGTGCGACGGCTGCCTGGTCGGCGGAGCCAGCCTGCAGCCGGCAGAGTTCTCGGCCATGATCTCGGCCGTGGCCGGCGTCGCCGGCGGCCGGCGGACGTGAGCCACCTCACCCTGCTCCTGCTGCGGCACGGAGAGAGCGAGTGGAACGCGCTCGACCTGTTCACCGGCTGGGTGGACGTCGGGCTGAGCGAGCGCGGCCTGGAGGAGGCGCTGCGGGCGGGCCGGATGCTGCGATCGCGACGGCTGCTCCCGGACGTGGTGCACACGTCGGTGCTCCGGCGCGCGATCCGAACCGGAGAGGTGGCGCTGGACGCCTGCGACCGGCACTGGATCCCCGTCCGGCGGTCCTGGCGCCTGAACGAGCGCCACTACGGGGCCCTGCAGGGGACGAGCAAGCGGGAGACGCGCGAGCGGTACGGGGAGCGGCAGTTCATGGTATGGCGGCGCTCCTACGACCAGCCCCCTCCGC
>DATFRD010000069.1:0-13462 GCA_035263645.1 Candidatus Dormiibacterota bacterium
ACGAAGCTGCGTCCCCGGTCACCGTACGAGGCCAAGTTCTCACTCCCGTGGTGCGCGGCCGCGCTCCTGCTCGACGGCGCCCTCGGGACGGCGTCCTTCGCGCCCGACCGGGTCGAGCGCCCCGAGGTGCTCGCGCTCGCCGCTCGCGTCAGCCACGAGGCATACGACCCGGGCGCCCCCGCCGCCAGCGCGGGTGGGTGGGTCGAGGTCACGCTGCGCGACGGGACCCGGCTGACCGGCGAGGTGCCGACCAGCCGCGGCGGCCCCGAGAACCCGTTCAGCGAGGCCGAGGTGCTCGAGAAGTTCCGCCTCAACGCGGGGCCCGGGCACGAGCGGGTGGTCGACGCCGTCCTTCGACTGGACTCGCTGGCCTCGGTCGCGGAGCTGGGCTCGCTCCTCGGTGAGCCGGCCGGGGTGCGCGGTTGAGCACGGCGATCCGTCCCCGGCGCTTTCCCTGGTTCGACTACTCGCGCTACACGTTCTCGCTCGGGCTGGACATCGGCGGAGGGGTGGCGGTGCTGAGCGGGCACACCGCCTCCGAGTACGACCCGGAGCGGCGCACGATGGTCGTCAGGGGTCCGCTCGAGCAGCAGGTGCGAACAGCCTACGCCAAGATCGAGGCGATACTCGAAGGGGCCAGCCTGACGCTCGGCGACGTCGTCCGGGTGGTCGAGTACGTGAAGGTCGCGGCGATCGACGACTACCCGGAGATCGAGCGGGTGAGGCGCGAGGTGCTGGCTGGCGCCGAGCCCGCGGTGAACACCGTCTGCGTGAGCGCGCTGCTGCGTCCGGAGGCCCTGCTCGAGATCGAGGTGGTGGCCAGGAGGCCAGGCGAGGCCAGCGCCGCGGACCCCCTCGACGGCGTCGTCTACCTGCCCTCTCTGATGGCACCGAAGGCCGGCGATCTCGTCGGCCAGGCGGCCGCGGTCTACGAGAAGGCGGCCGACCTGCTCGCCCCACTGGGCCTCTCCCTCGCCAGCGTGACCAAGACCGTCGATTACTGCCCGGCGTCGACGCTGCCCGAGTACCGGTACACGGGGCGCGTGCGCAGGGAGCGGCTCGGCCCCGTCTACCCGGGCGCGACCGGGATCCTGGTCGAGCGCCTCAGCCACCCCGAGGCGCTGATCCAGGTCGACGTCATGGCCTCACGCCACCGCGCCGAGGCCGTGAACCCGGGCTGGGAGCGCTACTCCAGGCTCACCTACAGCCCGGCCGTGAAGGCCGGCCGCGTCCTCTTCCTGTCCGGCCAGGCGGCGCTCGACCCGGCCTCGGAGGGGGCCCTCTTCGACGGCGACGTCGTCGCCCAGGCCGACTACACGTACGGCAACATCGTGACCGTGCTCAGCGCGGCGGGGCTCGGCCCCCAGGCCCTGGTGAAGACGATCGAGTACGTGCTGCCGGAGGCTCTGAACGACTACCGGAAGGTTGCAGAGGTGCGCTCCCGGCACCTCGGCGAACCCTTCCCCGCCTCCACCGGTCTGGTCATCCCCAGGCTCCTGCGCCCGGAGTTCCTGATCGAGATCGACGCCCTGGCGGTCTCTCCCGAGTGACCCGCACGCTGCTCACCGACGAGGTCCGCGCCCACCTGGGGCGCGAGGTCACCTACACGGCGCCCGAGCCGCTCTCGGCGGCCGCGTTCCGCTATTTCGCGCTCGCGATCGGGGACGACAACCCCCGCTGGCGCGAAGGGGTGGCGCCCCCCACCTTCATCTGCGAGTCCAGCCAGTACCTCGACTCGCGCGCCGACCTCCTGAGCGGCGGCCACCACTGGGACCTGCCGGTCGCCCGGTGCCGCCTGCTGCGAGGCGGCCACGAGTACGAGTTCTTCCGGCCGGTGCGCGCCGGCGACCACATCAGGGTCACCTGGCGACTCGCCGACATGATCGAGCGCCGCTCGGCGACCGGCAGGTCGATGCTGATCGTCACCTCCGAGGCCCGCTACGCGACGACCGCAGGGGAGGCGCTGGCGTTCAACCGGGAGACCCTGATCTACCAGGAGCTATGAGGCAGGGAGACGCGCTGCCCGTGCTCGAGCGGACGCTCGACCTCGCTTCCCTCGTCGGCTACGCGGCCGCCACCTGGGACTGGTACGGCACGCACTACGACCCCACCGCGATCGCCGCCGCCGGCCTGCCAGCGGCTCTGGTGGACGGACAGATGCTGGGGGCCCTGCTCGCCGAGCACGCGCTGACCTCGGCGCCGGCGGGCGCGGAGGTCAGGCGCATGAGCTTCCGCTTCCGCTCGATGGTCTTCGCCGGCGACACCGTGCGCGTCGAGGGCGAGGTCGAGACGCTCGAGGCCGGGCGCCTCCGGCTGACGCAGCGGGTGCTCGTGGGCGACCGCGTGGCGGTCGAGCCCGCCTGGACCGAGCTCGACCTGGGATGAGCCGCGGCGAGGTTCCGGTCAGCGGCGGCCGGAGCCACCCCCCCGACCGCCGTCACCTGTCGGTCTCGACAGCGGGGAGCTGAACCCATGGACTTCGAGCTGAGCGAGCAGCAGACCGCCTTCCGCGACCTCGTCCGCGACTTCGCCCGGCGCAGCATCGCGCCGGTGGCGCGCGACTGGGAGCACGAGGGCCGGTACCCGGAGGAGATCGTCCAGGAGATGGGGGCGATGGGCCTGTTCGGGATGCTGGTCCCCGAGGAGTACGGCGGGATCGACATCGACGCAGTCTCCTACTCGATCGTGTTCGAGGAGATCTCCCGGGCCTGGATGGGGGTTGCCGGCGTCCTCGGCTCGCACTCGCTCTCGACGCGGATGCTGGCCACCCACGGCACCGAGGAGCAGAAGCGGCGCTGGCTGCCCGACCTGGCGACCGGCCGCCGGCGCAGCGGCATCGCGCTGACCGAGCCCAACGCCGGCAGCGACCTGCAGGGCATCCTCACAGTCGCCCGGCGAGCCGGCGACCACTACGTCGTCAACGGGACGAAGACCTGGATCACCAACGCCCGCCACGCCGACCCGCTCCCCGTGCTCGTCAAGACCGACCCCGACGCCGAGCCGCGGCACAGGGGGATGTCGATCCTGATGATCGAGGCCGGGACGCCGGGGTTCGGCGTCAGCCGCGACATCGAGAAGCTGGGCTACAAGGGACCGGAATCGTCGGAGGTCGTGCTCCAGGACTGCCGGGTGCCCGCCGAGAACCTGCTCGGCGGCGCCGAGGGCCTCGGCCTGAAGCAGGCGCTGTCGGCGCTCGAGTTCGGCCGCTGCAACATCGCGGGCCGGGCGGTCGGCATCGCCCAGGCGTCGCTGGACCGGGCGCTGGCCTATGCGAAGGAGCGCCACGCCTTCGGCAGGCCGATCGCCGAGTTCCAGGCCATCCAGCTCAAGCTGGCGGACATGGCGACCGAGGTCCAGGCCGCGCGGCTGCTGACCTGGTGGGCGGCCTCGCGCCTCGACGCCGGCCACCGCGCCGACCTGGAGACCGGTATGGCCAAGCTCTACGCGAGCGAGATCTGCATCCGGGCCTCGCTCGAGTGCATGCGCATCCACGGCGGCTATGGCTACTCGAAGGAGTACGAGGTGGAGCGGCTCTACCGGGACGCGCCGCTGATGGCGATCGGCGAGGGCACCAACGACATCCTGCGGACCGTGATCGCGCGCCAGCTGACCCGCGGGTGAGTCAGCGGGTGAATCAGATGGCGGGCTTGGCGACCGAGAGGAAGGTCATCAGCACCAGCGAGCCCCAGATGGTCAGGACGGGCACGAGCGCGCGCGCCTGCACGCGCGCGTAGGCGTCCTCCCGCTCCGGCGTCGAGCCCCGCCCCAGCTCCTGGAGCGCGAGCTCGAACGGGATGATGCGGATCCACAGGCCCGCAGCCAGGATCAGGCCGAAGAGCGCGACCTTGAGCCCGAGCCAGCTCGGGAACGGCCCGGCGCCGGCCACCGAGGCGACGCCGAGGCCGAAGGCGGCCAGCATGAGCAGCACCCGCCACGCCAGGTCCGCGCGCCGGACCGCGACCACAGGCCTGCGGAACTGCCGGACGACCGCGGCCAGCCAGACCGCCGAGACCAGGACGGCGATCGCCACCACCCAGCCGGGCAGCGGCGCCCAGCGCCCCAGCCAGGCGACCGCGAGGCCGACCGGGACCATCGAGATGAGCGTCACCCGCGGGAACATGTCGACAAGCAGCATGAGGGGCACGAGCGCCATCCGCTGCTCGACCGGGCGCGAGCGGTCGAGCAGCAGGAAGCTGCCCAGGAACACCGCCACGTCCGCCCCCAGCCAGTAGACCAGCAGGAGGATGTGGAGCGTCAGCAGGAGCGCGTAGCCGAGCCCGATCTCGCTACTGCCCGTCCAGCGACCATTCGCCCATCGAGCGGGACCGGACCGGGATGCCGGCCAGCACCGGGCGCTGGGACGTGGGGTCGTAGTTGAGGGCCTCCTCCTCGCGGATCACCTCGTTGTGCCCGGTGTAGAGGTTGGTCAGCTCGCCGTCGGAGCGGATCAGCCACGTGCAACCGCTGGGTTCCCCGCTCACGAAGTGGCCGTGCTTGACCCAGGCCGGCCGGTAGAAGTAGACGCCCTCGTAGAGGTCGCCGAAGTTGTAGACCATGCTCCCCGAGAGGGTGTACGCCTCCTCCGAGCAGGGGTGGTGCGCCAGCCGGTGGTCGACCCAGCCCGGCGCCGCCCAGATCAGCCGGCTGTAGGCCCTGGTCACCGGGTGCTGGTGCAGCATCTTGATGAAGAGCCCGGGTGCCGGTCCCTCCTTTGCCACCGGCAGCCACTCCATCCCGTCGCCGTTCATGCACGTCCAGTCGTCCTCGGCGTCGTCCAGGCCGCGGTCGGCGACCGTAAACCCGTAGTCGCCGGCCTCGCGGTAGACGAGCAGGTCGGCGCCCTTCGCCGAACGGATCTCTGGGACGACCATGCCGATCGGCGCGCGCCAGTAGGTCCCCCTGCCGTACTCCCTGCCGTCGATCTCGATCCCGCCGTCGAGGACGTACCACTCCGTGATCGCGTGGTGGTATCCCATCGGCCGCTTCCAGCCCGGCTCCAGGTGGACGCGGATGGACGCCGCTCCGATCTCCTCGTCGTAGGAGAGGTTGCGCTGCCAGGCGCCGCCGTCGGCCCGGGGGAACTCCGCGTCATGCTGGATCAGGTCAGCCTGCTGGATGACCTCGACGTGTGGCCGCATCAGTGGCGCCTCCTTGTGTTCCAGTATGTGGAACAGACTCCCCGGCATCGTCCCCGGCTCCTCGACAACCTACTGGCGCCCGGCCGCAGTTGTCAAGGCAGGTTTTGAATACATCGTCTGACAAATTGGAGCTTGACAAGCCTGTGCGGCTGAGCCGAAACTAGGCCGGATTTTGGCGCCGATCGTCTGGTCCGGGCTCGTCGACGGGGCCGTCTTCGCGCTGCTGGCGCTCGGCTTCAACATCATCTTCTCGACGACCCGGATCCTGAACTTCGCCCAGGGCGAGTTCCTGGCGCTCGGCGCGCTCCTCTCCTACTCGCTAACGGTCCAGCACCACCTCCCCCTGCCGGTCGTGCTGCTGGGCGTGGTCCTGGCCATGGTCGCCATGGGTCTCGTCGTCGAACGGCTGGTCGTCCTTCCCATCCGGCTGTCGGGCAGCGCCTACGCGTGGATCATTGCGACCATCGCGGTCGCCCTGACCGCCGAGAACGCGATGGTGGTCCCTTTCGGCCGCGACCCGGTCCGGCCCCCGGAGCTCGTTCCCGGAAACGCGTTCAGCCTGGGTGGAGCGCCCGAGGCCTGGCAGACCGTGATCATCATCGCCGCCGCCTTCCTGATCGTCGGGCTCTACGAGGCGTTCCTCGCCTTCACCATCCACGGCCGCGCCTTCCGCGCGACCGCCCACAGCCTCGAGGTGTCCGAGCTCATGGGCATCGACACCGGGCTGGTCGTCAAGGCGAGCTTCGTCCTCTCGGCCATCGTCACCGGGATTGCGGGCGTGCTGGTGGCACCCATCACGTTCGCCGACCCGAGCATGGGCCTCCGCTATACGATCTCGGGCTTCGTGGCGGTGATCGTGGGCGGGATGGGCAGTAGCGTGGGGGCGCTCGTCGGCGGGTTCCTGCTCGGGCTGGTCACCGCCGTGGCCGCGGTCCGCATCTCCCCCGGCTGGGCCGACGTGATCGCTTACGCGGTGCTCGGCCTCGTGCTCCTGCTGCGGCCGAGCGGCATCGTGGCCCGGGCGGCCGCCCACTGATGGCAACGCGGCGGCTCGGCTGGCTGGCGCCGCTCCTGCGGCCGGCCGGCGCCGGCGAACGCGCCCGGCGTGCCCTCTACGCCGCCGGCGCGGCGGCGGTGCTGGTGCTGCTGGTCCTGCCCGCGCTCCAGGACGCGCTCCAGATCAACGACTTCCTGTTCTTCTTCCTGACCGCCTCGACGATCACGATCATGCTCACGGTGGCCCTCAACCTCTGCATGGGCTACTCCGGGCTGCTGTCGATCGTCCACACCGGCCTCTTCGGCGCCGGTGCGTACGCCACGGGCATCCTCGCCACCCAGGGCCACCTGGACACCTGGCTGAGCATGCTGCTCGGCGCCGTGGCCGCCACGGCCACCGGCGCCCTGGTCGCCGCCATCAGCCTCCGTGCGCGTGCCCTCTACTTCGGGATGATCACACTCACCTTCGACCTGATCATCGTCGGCATCGCGACCAACGGCGGCCGGCTGACCGGCGCCGACACCGGCCTCTTCGGCGTTCCGCAGCCGCAGCTCTTCGGCAGCGACCTCGGCACCCGCGGGTTCTACTACCTGACACTGGGGCTGGCCGCCCTCTCCCTGCTGGCGGTGCGCAACCTGGTCCGCTCGCGCGCCGGCCGCTCCTTCCTGGCGGTGCGGGAGTCGACCGACACTGCCGCGGCGCTCGGCATCGCCCCCTACCGGACGCAGCTGCTGGCGTTCACGCTCTCGTCGAGCATCGCGGGGGTGGCGGGCGCCGTCTACGTGACCCTCAACGGCTTCGTCACCCCCGAGAGCGCGGGCCTCAGCGGCGGGCTGATCCTCTTCATCGGGGTCCTGCTCGGCGGCACCGCCACCGTCATCGGGCCCGCCCTCGGCATCGCCGTGGCGGCGACGATCCAGCACTACCTGGAGGTCACCGCCCCCACGTACGAGCAGCTCATCTTCGGCCTGGTGCTGCTGACGGCGATGATGCTGGTCCCCGCCGGCATCGTCGGGACGTGGAAGAAGTCGCGTTGGGGCGACCTCGAGCAGCCCGAGCCGCCGTCCGACCCGGCCGCCGAGCTCGTCACCCCACCGCCCGAACGGCGGGGCAGCGCGCTCCGGATGGAGGGGATCGTCAAGCGCTTCGGAGGCGTGCTCGCGCTGGACCGAGTGGGCCTCGATGTGGCGGCCGGGACGATCCACGGCCTGATCGGGCCCAACGGCAGCGGGAAATCGACCCTGATCTCCATCGCGACCGCCTTCCTCCGGCCCGACGAGGGTACGGTCAGCCTGTTCGGCGAGCCCGGGCCGAGGCGCCCGCACCTGGCCGCGCGGCAGGGGATGGTGCGCGTGTTCCAGGTGCCCCACATCTTCGAGCGCCTGACGGTGCTGGAGAACGCCATGGTGGGCCTCCACCTCGAGTCCCGGCAGCGGCTCTTGTGGTCGGTCCTGCGCCTGCCGTCGTTCACCCGCGACGAGCGGTCCATGCGGGGGCTGGCGCTGGCTCGTCTCGACGAGGTCGGGCTGCGCGGCCTGGCCATGAAGCCCGCTTCGGCGCTGTCGCACGGGCAGAAGCGCCTGCTCGAGGTCGGCCGCTGCCTGGGCACCCGTCCGCGCCTGGTCATCCTGGACGAGCCGGCCACCGGGCTGACCGGCCAGGAGGTGGCGGCCCTGGCCGCGCTCCTGCGGCGCCTCCGGGAGTCCGGCATGACCGTCCTCGTCATCGAGCACAACGTCCCCTTCGTCATGTCGGTGGCCGACCGCGTCACGGTGCTCAACGAGGGCCGGGTCCTGGTCGAGGGCGAGCCGGCCGCGGTGCGGGCCAGCCCTGAGGTCCGGGAGGCGTACTTCGGCAGCCTGGAGGCCGCCGGATGAGCGAGGCGCTGGCGGTCAGCGACCTCTGGATCAGCTACGGCAGCGCCCGGGTCTGCCAGGGGGTCGACTTCACAGTGCCCGAGGGCGAGATCGTCCTCCTCATGGGGGCCAACGGCGCCGGCAAGACCACGATCCTGCGCGGCATCGCCGGGCTCAAGCGGCCCGCGGCCGGGCGGATCACCCTGCGCGGACGCGACATCACCGGCTGGCCGGGCCACCGCGTGGTGCGGGCCGGCGTCGCCCTCGTGCCGGAGGGCAGGCAGGTGTTCCCCGACCACAGCGTCGAGGAGAACCTGAGGCTGGGCGGCTATGCCCACCGTGGCGACCGCGCCGGCACCCGACGCCGGCTGGGCGAGGTCTTCGAGCTGCTTCCGGTCCTCGGACAGCGGCGCCACCAGCGGGCGGGGACGCTGTCCGGCGGCGAAGCGCAGATGCTCGCCCTCGGCCGCGCGCTGATGGCGCGGCCGACGGTGCTGATGCTCGACGAACCGAGCCTCGGCCTCGCCCCGCTGCTGGTCCGGCAGGTCTTCGGCCACGTCGAGGACATGAACCGCCGCCAGGGGCTGACCGTCCTGCTCGTGGAGCAGGCGGCGGCCGCGGCCATGGCCATCGCCCACCGGGCCTTCGTGCTCGACGCCGGGCGAGTGGTGCTCGGCGGGCGCGCCGCCGAGGTGGCGGCCGACCCCAGGGTCCAGGAGGTCTACTTCGGGGCGTCGGAGCTCGCCGGCGCGTGAGCCCGGCGTCGCGCCCCGGCGCCAGGCGGGACCATGCGGCGGTGCTCGGCGCCCTGGCCGAGGGTTGACTTCTAAATGTCAGACGTTAAATTGTCAGACGAATCGGCGCGGCCGTCGCTGCGTGCAATGGGAGGAACAGGAATGATGTCAGGCAGGCGCTTGGCCGCGATGCTGGGCGGCCTTCTGCTCGCCGCCGGCTGCGGCGGGGGGAGCGCATCCACCGGCAGCAGCCCGGCGGCGTTCAAGGGAACGGTCAAGGTCGCGCTCGTCGACGTCTTCAGCGGCGGCTTCGGCTTCTTCGGCGGCTACCTCCAGAACAGCCTCCAGGTCGAGGCCGACGGGATCAACGCCAGGGGCGGGCTGCTCGGCAACAAGATCGAGATCACGACGGCCGACGACCAGCTGTCGCCCGACCAGGGCGCGTCCCTCGTCCGTCAGCAGCTCGCCGACAGCAGCGTGAAGTTCCTGGTCGGCCCGAGCTTCACCTCGGTCTTCCTGGCGGCGAAGCCGATCATCAACCAGAGCAAGGTCCCGAACTGCCTGCCCGCGGTGGCCGCCGACAGCGCCATGGACGGCGCCGTCAACAGCTTCCGGACGCAGGAGCCCGACCACTTCCGGGTGCCCGCGATGCTCAACTACATCGCCAAGAACACCCAGATCAAGAAGATCGGCCTCATCTACGAGGGCGACGCGACCGGCCAGTCCTACGACCAGCAGCTCGGAAGCGCCGCCTCGGCGGCCGGCCTCCAGTACGTGGGCGCCCCTTTCACCACGGCGACGGCCACCGACCACAAGCCGCTCGTCCAGCAGATGCTGGCCAAGGGCGCCCAGGGCGTCATCCTGTCCAACAACTCGACGACCGCCGGCCGCACCGCGCTGGCGATCCAGCAGCTGGGCGTCAAGGACAGGCTGGCCCAGTTCGGGTTCAGCGGCCTCGGCGGATACACGTATCCGCAGCTCGGCGGCGACACCGTGGACGGCACCATCTTCGCGGCCACCATCCAGAGCTACCTGACCGACGTCCCCGACACCAAATGGCCGGCCACCTACCGTGACTTCGTGAAGAAGATCACCGACCAGTACGGCTACGCCCCCAACGGCCTCGAGATGAAGGGCACGCCCCTCGCCGCGGACTGCATGATCGAGTGGTCGAAGGCGGTCCAGAAGGCCGGCACCTTCGACGGGACGAAGGTCGTCAGGGCCTGGCAGACGCTCGACATCCCGGCCACCCAGGACGTCCTCGGGGTCCGTGAGAAGTTCAGCGCCAGCAACCACGACGCGGTGCCGGAGCAGGGGATCTTCATCTACCAGTGGGCGAAGCAGCCGGACGGCAAGTTCCGGCTCAAGCAGCTGGTCGGACCCAGCTGACGGCCGGATGGCATCCGGCGATGGCGCTCAGGAGCGGGCCGCGCGGCCCGCTCCTCACCCTTCTGGCCGAGGTCAGGGGATGCCGGCGTCCGAGCTGCTGATGGTGACCGCGACCGTCCCGGACCTCGACGAAGTCGTCGACGCCTGGACGGCGGGCACGGAGTACGAGGTCCTCGAAGCAGGCGCGGTGCCGGCGGAGCTGGAGAAGGTCTGGGGCACCGCCCCCGGCGCCCACCCGCGGACGGCCGTCACCCGCGCGCCGGGCTCCTCACGCGGGCTGGTGCGCTTCGTCTCCGGCGGCGTCGCCGCGAAGCGCTCGCACCCGATCTACGGCGTGCGGGGGCCGATGGCGATCGAGTTCTTCGCCCGCGACGCCTCCGAGGTCCACTCCCGCCTCGCCGCCGGCCGTTCCTTCGCGCCCCTCACCGATCCCATCGACTACGACCTGACCTCCATCGGCTCCGGGCTCGTGCAGAGCGTGGGCTTCACCGCCCCCGGCGGCCTCGCCGTCTTCGTCTCGACCATGAAGTGGGTGCCGCCGCCGCGCGAGCTGCCGGTCTCGCCCCTGTTCCTGGGTCCGGCCGTCAACATGCCGATCGTCGCGCTCGACCGCGACCGCTCGAACGCCTTCTACGCGGGGCTGCTCGGGATCCCGGTCCGCTTCGACGGCCCGGTGCAGGACGCCAGCGTGAACCGGATCATGCTGGCTCCGACCGACCTCGCCTTCCACATCACGGTCTTCTTCATCGCCGACGGGCAGATGGCCGAGCACCATTTCCACGACCCTGCTCGGGTGGTCGAGGAGCCGCCGCCGGCTGGCCGCCTGCGCCCCGGAGCGGTTGGCTCGACCTACCGCGTCACCGACCTCGACGGCATCCTGGAGCGAGCGCGCGCGGCGGGCCACGAGCCGCGCGGCCCGCTCGGGGTGGAGCTCGCACCGTACGGGTCGGCGCGGGTCGCCTGCCTCACAGGTCCCAATGGCGAGCTCGTCGAGCTGGTGGAGGCCTGATGCCGCGGCCCTACGTCCGAAAGCTCTCCGCCTACGAGCAGGAGCCCGTCGCCTGGTCGATCGAGGGCTTCGCGGGCGGCCAGACCCGGCCGCTTTCCGCCGACCCGGAGACGGGTGCCGCCACCGAGCTGCTCGAGCTGCCGCCGGGATGGCGGGCGCCGCCGGGGAGGTTCCGGGCGGCGATCGAGCTCCTGGTGGTGGACGGCGGGCTGGCCATCGGCGAGTACCGGCTCGGGCGCTTCAGCTACTCGTACCTTCCAGCCGGGGTGACCGCCGGTCCCTGGTCGGCGGCCGACGGGGCCCGTGTGCTCTGGATGCCGGCGGGCCGGCAGGCGTTCGACGCCGGTCGGGATTCGGTGCCCGATGCCCAGCGCGAACGCTGGATACCCCAGATCGACAGCTCGGCGCTGCCCTGGCAGCCGACGATCACGCCCGGCTTCCCGGTCGGGGCCATGCGGAAGACGCTGCGGGTCGACCCCGACACCGGCGCCGGCACCTGGCTGCTGGGGATGCTGCCGCAGGTGCGCGACACGCGGCGGGAGGTCCACCCCACGGCCGAGGAGGGCTTCACGCTGCTCGGCGAGAGCCACAGCGAGCGCGGCGTCTCCCGAGCGGGCGAGTACTTCTGGCGGCCGCCGTTCATCCCGCACGGCCCCTTCCACACCGACGTGGGAGTCCTCACCTTCTTCCGCACCGACGGCCCTCTGCGGACGGACTACTCCTGGCCGGGCCCGTGACCGAGCTCGAGGTCGCCCCCCTGCCGCGGCGGTGATCGAGGAGCGCGGCCGCGTCCTCCGGCTGGTCCTCGACCGGCCCGAGGCGCTCAACGCCATCGACGAGGGCGTGCTGGACGAGCTGGAGGCCGGGTGCGCCGCCGTCGAGTCGCGCGACGACCTCAGGGCGTTCGTGGTCGCCGGCACGGGCGAGGTCTTCAGCGTCGGCATGGACCTTGCCTGCCTCGACCGCGGGTTCGCCGACCACGCGTACTTCCGGGCCTTCCTGGAGCGCTTCCACGCGCTGCTCCTGCGGCTGGAACGCCTGCCCGTCCCCACCATCGCGGCCGTCAACGGGCTGACGCGCGCGGGCGGGTTCGAGCTGCTGCTCGCCTGCGACCTGGCCGTCTGCGCCGATGAGGCCCGGATCGCCGACAACCACACACAGTTCGGCGTCATCCCGGGGGCCGGAGCGACCCAGCGCGCGCCGCGCCGGCTGGGCGCGCAGCGGGCCAGGGAGCTCATCTTCACCTCGCGCTGGATCGACGGCCGGGAGGCGGCGCGGATCGGCCTGGTGCTGCGGTCGGTGCCGCGCGCGCGGCTCGCGGCCGAGGTCGAGCAGTTGCTGGACGGCGTCCGCGACAAGTCGCGCGACTGCCTGGCGGCCGCCAAGGCAGCGATCGCCGGAGGCGAGGGCCTGCCGCTGGAGGCGGGTGTGCAGGTCGAGCTTGGCGAGTTCTTCCGCCATCTGGAAACGTCGCCCGACGCCTCCGAGGGCTTCCGCGCCTACCGGGAGCGGCGGCCGCCGCGCTGGCGCGCGTAGACGGGGTGCTGGCCGGTGGACATCTTCCAGGTAGGTGAAGCCGATCTCGCGGAGATCGACCGCTACCTCGAAGGTGGCCCCGGCTGGCTGGACCGGGCCGGTTCCTGACCGGTCCGGAAGGCCAGGGTCGCCCGCGCCTCGAGCACGGTCTCGTTCCGCTGGTTGAGGCAGGTCCAGAGGAAGGTCATGAAGCCGCGGCGCCCGGACGCGGACCGCTCCCTGGCGGCGACCGTCATCTCCAGGCGGATGCGGTCTCCGACCAGGCAGGGCCGGTGGAAGCGGACGCCGTCCAGCCCGCTGAGCGCGATCGTCGTCTCGTCGAAGGCGCCCGTCTGCTCGGCCAGGCCGCCCAGCAGCAGCAGCACGAGCTCGCCCGGGACCGGGACGGCGTCGAACCCGGCGCGCCGCGCGAAGCCCTCGTCGGTGAAGAGCGGGAAGACGTAGCCGGCCCAGGCGGTCACCTCCCGCGCGCGCTCGTC
Organism: Candidatus Dormiibacterota bacterium; assembly: GCA_035263645.1. Taxonomy (GTDB): domain Bacteria; phylum Chloroflexota; class Dormibacteria; order Dormibacterales; family Dormibacteraceae; genus CF-161. The sequence continues at coordinate 13,139 of DATFRD010000069.1, forward strand.
CAGCCGGAGCTCGGGCGATCGCCAGCGGTCGCCGATCGCCGCCCGCTCGAACAGCCCGCTCAGACTTCCACCACCTTCGGCGGGTTCCTCGCCCACCCGTCACACGATGCCACCGACCTCGGCCGCGGCGCATCCCCTGTCGTTCGCCAGAGGCGATGCCGGGCGGTCGCTGGATAGTCTTGCCCTAAGCCGGGATCCACCGATTCGCGGCGAGCGAGTTGGTGTCCAGGTGCGCCAGATCGTGGTTCGGCGCCGAGCATCGCAGCGCGCGCACTCGGAGAGTGCGTAAGCGAGAAGCGCAGAAGCCGGGCCGCGAGATGGTGT
>DATFRD010000070.1:0-8998 GCA_035263645.1 Candidatus Dormiibacterota bacterium
CCGACGAACGCCCTGGCGATCATCGCCATCACCGCGTGGTTCTCGACACCGCGCTCGCCGTACACGGTGAAGAGGCGGCACGAGGCCGTCTTCATGCCGTGGGTGCGGTGGCAGGCGGACAGCGTCATCTCGGTCATCAGCTTCGACCACCCGTACATGCCGTCGGCGTCGTAGGGCGGCCCGGCCATGTCCTCGCTCAGGTACAGGTCCTGACCGAGGTCCTGCTGGAGGTAGTTGGGGTAAATACAGCCCGACGAGGCGAACACGAACCTGTCCACACCCGCGCGCCGCGCCGCGCGGATGACCAGACCGTCCAGCGCCAGGTTCTGCGCGCACTCCGCCTGGTGCAGCTCGACGTAGCCGCGGCCGCCGTGGATCGCAGCCAGGTGGAAGACGAGGTCGACGCCCGACACCGCGTCCCGCGGCACCTCGGGCTCCAGCAGGTCGGCGCGCAAGAGCTCCACGGCGCCGGACTCCAGGAACTGGTCGATGTTCGTCAGCTCGCCGCTGCTGAGGTCGTCCACGATGCGAATGCGTCGGGCTCCCCGCTGGAGCAGCCGGTCTACCAGATGCCTTCCGATGAACGAAGCGCCGCCCGTGACGAGGATGCGCTTGCTCGACCAGTCCATGTCGTCTCCTTGGTGGTTCTCGGCGTTGAAGCGTGAGGGGTCAGGAATGGGCCCCCTCCCTCGCGGGAGGGGGTGCCGGCGGCCCGGATCGGCCCGGGACGCCGGCTCGCAGGGGAGGGGAACCGGGTTCGTCGAGAGCTCCCGAGGTTCGCCGGGAGCGGGGGTCGCTACTGCGGCAGGATGCAGTAGCTGCTGTCGGCCGCCGGATACGGGTCGTCCAGTGACGCACCGGGGTCGATCGGCTGTGGCTCGCGGTATCCCATCGTGGACAGGACGCGCCGCAGGAGGGTTCGGTCGACGCCGGCGTGGACCTCCACGACCAGCGCCGGCCGGCAGGCCATCAGGGACCGCTGCATGCCCATCAGCACCTGGATCTCCATGCCCTGGACGTCGATCTTGACCCCGTGGAACCTCGTGTCCCCTCGCGCGAAGCTCGGCCAGACCTCGTCGAAGGCGACCTGGAGCATGCGGTCGGTGGCCAGCGTCCCGGCGCCGCCTCGGTGCTCCGCCATGCCGCGGACCAGGGGAACATCCAGCGGCTGCAGTTCCCCGCACGCCGCCAGCCCGAATGGGGCGATGGTCAGCTGCTCGAGGTCGTTCAGGCGGCGGGTGCTGCTCAGGTGCCCGGCGGTCGAGAGGACCGGCTCGAATGCGAACACTCGGCCCTTCGGCCCGACCAGTTCGCACAGGGCCAGCGCCGTGTAGCCGTAGTGCGCCCCCACATCGATCCAGGTCTGCCGCGGCTCCACGTACCCGGCCAGCCAGCGCAGCAGCGGCCGCTCTGTGTAGCCGAGAATCGCTCCCGGTAGTCGTGCCACGACGTCACGAGCCGCCGGCCCCTGAGGGGGCCCGTCCAGATGCGGTGCTGGCGGACCGTCCGCGGCAGCAGCCGTCTCACCTGCTGCTTTGCCGTCACCACGAACGTCTCCCGGCCAGCTCCGACAGCAGCGACGCCCAGCGAGCCAGGATCGTGGACCTGTCGAAGTGCAGCTCCACGAACCGCCGGCCCGCTGGTCCCATCTCGTGGCGCCGATCGTCCGCCCTGAGGTCTGCCATCGCCGCGGCCAGGGCCTCAGGGTCCTCTGGTGGCACGATCAGGCCGCACCCGGCCTGACGTACCAGGTCGGCTGCCACGCTCTGCGCGCTGACAGCGGCGAGGACCGGCCGGCCCGCCGCCATATAGGCCAGCAGCTTGGACGGCGCCACACTGTCCACCACGTCCGCGCGCTGGTGCAGCAGGAACGCGTCCGCTGCCGCCAGCAGCCTCGGGAAGTCCGCGGCCGGCTGGAGCGGAAGCAGCCGTACACCGGCCGAGGCGTTCTCCCGCGCCAGCCGCTCCAACCCCGGCCGCTGCGGGCCCTCTCCGACCAGCGCCAGCCGGATCGGTGCTGCGCGCACCGCCAGACCGGCCGCGCGCACCGCCGTGCTGAGCGCCTGCTTCTCGCCCATGCTCCCGGTGTGGAGGACGACGAACTCGTCGTTCGCGCCGCCGACCAGCTTCCGCATGTCCGGGTCGGGCTGGCGCGGCACGATCCGGTCCAGGTCGGCCCAGTCCGGGATGACGACGATCTTTCGGCCGGGCACCCGCTGCCTCGCCAGACTGCGCCGGAACCGCTCGTTGATGACGACGACCAGGTCCGCCAGGGCGTACGCGCGGCGCTCCAGCCACTCGCCGGCCCGGTATCCGGCGCCGCGCCGCATGATCCCGACCGACAGCGCGGCCTCCAGCGGCAGGTCCTTCACGAGCAGGACGAGCGGCGCTCCCGAGCGCCGCGCCAGCAGGGCCCCCGCGAATGCCGCCTGAACCGGTGGCGAGACGCACAGCACCAGGTCTGGCCGGCGGACGGCCGCGCCGCTCATCAGCGCCGCCACCGCGAAGGAGGAGTCGTAGGCCACCCGCCAGGGCGCGCTGCGCCGCCGGGGCAGGATGACGCGGCGCCGGCGGACCTCGACACCGTTCAGCCGGTCGACCGGACCGCACCCCTCCGGCCGCCACGACCAGCGGGGGTAGTGCGGGAAGGTCGTGCTCACCACCACCTCGTGTCCCTGCTCGGACAGGTGCTCGGCGAGTCCCGCCGTGTACGGCCCGATCCCCGTCTCCTCGGGCCGGTAGTTGACGCCGACGATCAGCAGCCTCACCTCGGGCTCCCCGCCTCCCGCCCCGCAGCCTCCCGACTCGCGACGTCGGTCCGCCGCAGCGTGCCGAGCTCGAACATGCGACGGAGGGCCGCGTCGGACGCCCCGTCCACCATGCCGGTACTGGCCAGCCAGCCCGCGTACTCGCGCACGATCTCCGGGACGGAGCTGGTCGGCTCCCAGCCGAGGGCACGGAGCTTGCCGATGTCCGAGACGACGTGGCGGGTGTCGCCGAAGCGGTAGCAGCCCGGCAGCTCGGCCGGTACGGCCAGGCCCACCACCTCGCGCACGATGTCGGCGTAGCGCAGCGTCGTGAGCGCCTCGGCGCCGCCGACGTTGTAGGCCTGGCCGTCCGTCCGCCCATCGGTGAGCGCGAGCACGTTGGCCCTCGCGACGTCTGCCACGTGCACGTAGTCGCGGCTCTGGAGGCCGTCCTCGAAGACGACGGGCGCCCGCCCGGACCGCGCTCTGAGCGTGAAGATCCGGCACGCGCCCGAGTAGGCGTTGCTCGGGCTCTGCCAGGGCCCCTGGGTGATGCTGTAGCGCAGGCAGGTGGTGGGGATGCCGTGGCGGCGGCCGAGGCTGAACGCGACCTGTTCCTGCGTGTGCTTGGAGATGGCGTACTGGTTCTGCGGGTTCACGGTCGACTCGTCGGTCGGCCGCCACTCGGTGGGCCGTCGGCACTCGGGGCACCGCACCTCCCAGTCGGCCCGGCGCAGCTGGGCGTCGGAGCGGCTCCCCGGGTGGATGATGCCGTGCGTCTCACACCAGTGCGCCCCCTCTCCGTAGACCGCCTGCGAGCTCGCCACCACGACCTTGCGGACCGGCAGCCGCTCGGCGACGCAGAGCTCGTAGAGCAGCGCCGTGCCCACGGTGTTCACGTGGAAGAACGTGGAGAAGTCGGGGAGGTAGTCCTGGTACGCGGCCAGATGGAGCACCGCGTCGACGCCGCGCAGCGCCCTCCTGAGCGCGTCCCGGTCGCGCACGTCGCCCACGACCAGCTCGACATCGGCCGGCAGCCAGGGAGGAGGCTCCGCGCTGGCGTGGACCGGCGGCAGGAGCGCGTCGAGGACGCGCATCCGGCACCCACGCTCCAGGAGCTGGACTGCGGTGTGGCTGCCGATGAAGCCGGCGCCACCCGTGATCAGCACGCGCTCGGTCATCAGCCCGCCCCCCGGCCGGCCAGCATGACGACGGCCGTGCGCAGCATGATCGAGACGTCGAGCGCGAGCGAGCGGCGCCGGATGTACTCCAGGTCGATATCCACCATGCGCGAGAAGGGGACCTGGCTGCGGGCTGTCACCTGGTACAGCCCGGTGATCCCGGGCCTGACTGCGAGACGGCACCGCGCGCGGTCGTCGTACAGCTCGAACTCGGCCATGATCGGCGGCCGCGGCCCGACCAGGCTCATCTCGCCCCTGAGCACGTTCAGCATCTGGGGCACCTCGTCCAGGCTCAGGCGCCGCAGCACCTTCCCCACGCCGGTGATGCGCCTGTCGCCGACCACCTTGAACGTCCCGTGCTGGTAGGCGGCGTCGTTGACGACGAACTCGCGCAGCCAGGCGCGGTGGTGGCTGTCGTCGCCGTCCACCATGGTGCGGAACTTGTAGTAGGTGAAGGGCCGGCCGAACCGACCGGCCACGGTGCGGCGGAACAGCGCCGGCCCCGGGCTGGTCGCTCTGATCAGCCCGGCGATGGCCAGCCAGAGCGGGCTCAGCAGGATCAGGACGGCCACCGCGACGGCCACGTTGAGCAGCCTGCTGAGCACCTCGTAGCCCGGCCGCGGGACCGACCGTTCACCAGGACCGGCAGACGGCGTCGAGCCGTCGTGCCAGGTCTGTTCCACACCCACCGCTCAGTGCCTCCCTTCCCGCTCGGCCAGCTCCAGCTCGCGCAGCTTGAGGCCGATCAGGTACTCGTAGTAGCCCATCAGCACGCTGTACCGGAAGCCCTCGCGACCGTCGAGGAACCCCCGGCGCAGCAGATAGAAGGCGGCGAAGCGGGCCAGCGGCCGGAACGGCAGCCGGACCCAGAGCCGCTTGAGGCCGTTGTGTCGCCACCTGCCCGGGCCGCCCGCGAGGAGGGCGACCGGGCGCAGCGGATCCGACCGCAGCCGGCGGTAGACCTGGACCTCCCAGTCGGAGTAGCGGTTGTGGTTCTCCACCCAGGCCCGCAGCGGCCGGCGGTCCTCGTGGAGCATCGCCGAGCGCAGGTAGCCCACGGTTCCGTCCAGAACGACGTGCTCGTGGACCTCGTTGTCGCCGGTCTGGGGCGCGTTGGTGGCGAGGCGCTCGTAGCGGCCCAGCCGGTGCTTGAACAGCCGCAGGTTCCAGTTGGGCCGGAAGCTCCGCAGCGACCGGCCCATGAACACGTAGTCGCGGTCGAGGTAGTAGCCGTCGGCGGTCCCCGATGCGAGCGTGACGCTGATCTCGGCCGCCAGCTCCGCGGTGATCCGCTCGTCCGCGTCCAGGATGAGCACCCATTCGTTGGCGAACGGCAGGTTCTGCAGCGACCAGTTCTTCTTCTTGGGGCCGCGCCCGTCGTAGTTGAACTGGACGACTTTGTCGGTGTACTCGCGCGCCACCTCCGCGGTGCCGTCGGCGCTGTGGGAGTCGACGACCCAGACCTCGTCCGCCCAGCTGACGCTCTCCAGCGCCGCCCTCAGGTTGAGCTTCTCGTTTCGGACGGGAAGCAGCACGCTCACGGGCAGGCGACCCGCTCGCGGAGCGAGGTCGCCCGCATGGCCGAAGAGGGACTTCGCTCCCCCGCGGCGGCGGCTCTGCCCGATCATCCGGTCATCGCCTCCACCGCGCCGGCCCGCGTGGTGAGCTCTGCGTAGAGCACGACGAGCCTGCGCGCTGCGGCATCCCAGGTGAACGCCCTGCGCACCAGCTCCGGCGCGGCGCGCCGCAGCTGTCGCCGGAGCTGGGCATCGTCGAGCACGCGACGGATCGCGGCGGCCACCAGGCCGGCCTCGCACCCGACGACGAGTCCGGCGCCGGCTGCGAGCACCTCACGGTGGATGTTCACCCGGTCGCTGAGCACGACCGGCAGGCCGCATGCCATCGCCTCGACGGCTGCCATCGCGAAGTTCTCCGTGTAGGAGGGCAGCACCCAGACGTCGGTGTCCGCGAGCGCCTCCAGCTTCTGCTCCCCGAGCAGCATCCCCAGGACCGTCGTCCGCTCCCGGATGCGCAGAGATCGCAGCTGGCGCTCCACCGTCTGGCCGTAGCCGTCGTCGTCCGGCCCGGCGATGACCAGGTGGGCGTCCGGCACCGCCGCCACCACGGCGGCGAACGCCGTGACCAGCAGGTCGAGGCCCTTCTTCGGGGTGACCCGGCCCAGGAACACGACAAGCCTCTTCCCCGCGAGCTCCGGGTGCCGGGCCCGGAAGGAGCCGTGCTCCGGCAGCCGCTCGAACTCGCGCAGGTTCACGCCCAGCGGTACCACGACGCCCGGGGCCCGGATCCCCAGCGGTCGCACCAGCTCGCGCTCGTCCTCGCTGGTGAAGTGGATGGCTGCGGCGCGATCCAGGTGGCGCCGCTGCGCCAGCCGGTCGAGGAGCGCCTTGCGCAGCGGATGGCGCCGGCGGAGGTACGGGTCGAGCGTGCCGTGCGGCCTGACGACGTAGGGGACGCCGCGGCGGCCGGCCTCGCGGCACGCCGCCAGCGTGGTGTAGAGGTACAGCGAGTGCACGTGCATGACGTCGAATTCGGACGCCCGGTCGCGCAGCGCCCTGCCCATCTCTGGAGAGAAGGCGAACCGCGAGGGCCAGCGTGTTCTGAAGTGCCGCCGCTCGACCCCGTCGACCAGCACGGACCGGTCGGTTGGGACGTCCAGGACGCGCGGGTCGGCCAGCGGCGACCAGCGACCCTGCTCGTCCAGGTCGGTGGTGAACAACGTCACGTCGACCCCTCTGGCGGCGAGCGCCGCGCACATCTCCGCCGCCGCCTTGCTGGGACCGCCGAGGCGAGGCGCGAGGGCGCCTGTCACGTGCAGGACGCGTAGGGAGCTCATGGCGCGTCCCGGCCGGCCGGCAGGCAGGCCCCAAGGATGCGCGCCGCGATGTCCCGGTACTGCAGCTCCTGGGTGACGCGCCGGCGAGCGGCCTCGCCCAGCCTCCTGGCCAGGTCCTCGTCGGTCAGCAGCCGCACCGTGGCCTCGGCGATCTCGGCGGGCGACGTCGGGTCGACGAGGAGTCCGGTCCGGCCCTCCTGGACCACCTCGACGATGCCGCCCGTTCGCCCGCCGACGGCCGGCTTGGCGCAGGCCGCGGCCTCCGCGAATGCGATGCCGAACCCCTCCGTGTCTCCGTCCGCCTCGCGCGACGCCATGACGAAGACGTCGCAGAGGTGGTAGTAGGAGGGCAGCTCCCCGTCGGGGACATAGCCCGCGAAGCGCACGCGCTCCGCCACCCCGACGCGGCCCGCGAGCTCGCGCAGCGCGGGCTCTCCGGTCCCGGAGCCGACCACCAGGTAGGTGGCGTTCGGCACCCTCGCCAGGATCCTGGGGAGGGCGCGGATCACCATGTCGTGTCCCTTGTGCGGGACGAGACGGGCCACCGTAAGGAGGACCCGCTCGTTCTCCAGCCCGTGCCGCCTGGCCAGCTCCGCGGGCAGCCTGCTTGCCTCGTTCAAGTGGAAGGACGCGACATCGACGCCCTCAGGGCTGACGAAGACGCGCTCGCGCCCGACCCCCAGCCGGTCGAGCAGCCTGGCCTGGTTCTCGCCCAGGGCGACGAGCAGATCGGCGCCCGCGACCGTCCAGCCGAACAGCTTCCGGTGGACGGGGTGCCGGCCGGAGAGGAGGTAGAGCACCTCGCCGCCGTGGATCGCCTGCGCATAGCGGGGCCGGCGCCGGATGCCGGCGCTGGCGAGCCGGAACGCCGTCCCCGACGTCCGCCAGTGGGCGACGTACACGAGGTCGAAGCGGCCGGCGGCGACGAGCCTTCTGATCGTCCGAGCAGTCCGCAACAGCCGTGTCGACCGGCCGCGCGAGGTCGGCAGGTCGACGAGCCGGACCGTGGGGCCGAGATCGCGGCGCGCGCCGGCCGCGGCGGGACACAGCACGGTGACGTCCGCGACGCGGCCCCAGTGCATGGCCATCTCGCAGCAGTGCGTGCCGATGCCCCCCGGTTGGGGCGGGAACTCGGGCGTGACGATCAGGATCCTTGGCCCAGGGCCGGTGGGGGGGCGGGCCGAGCCGGCGATTGCGCCCGGCTCGTGACCCCCCACCCCCTTGCGCAGGGGGAGGGGGGCCGCAAGCGCGGTGCTCATGCCCTGGCCGGCTCCCGCGGTGCCGAGGCGAACTGCTGGGCCACGAGCGTATCCAGCGCCTCTTCCAGCGGCGTGATCGTCCACGCGAGCTGGCGGGCCGCCTTGCGCGCGGACATGTACGGGAAGTCGGGGCCCTCCGGCTTGTCCATCAGCAGACGCATCTCGAAGCCGAACCGCCGGCACATGAGCCGCGCCAGCTCGCTCGTCGACGTCTCGTCGGGCGAGATCAGGTTGAAAGTCTCGTCGTCGACGTCCAGCGCGGCGAGCGCACCGCGCGCGATGTCGTCCACGTACGTGTACTGGTTGGACCGCAGGCCGGGTCCCCAGACCTCCAGCGGACGACCGGCGAGGCCCGTTGCCAGGAACTCCTGCACGAGGTTCGAGCCCTCGCCCCAGCCGTAGGCCGAGCCGAACCGCAGCAGCACGAAGCGCATGCCGAACCTGCGCGCGTAGCCCAGCACCAGCTGCTCCGCGGCGACCTTGAGGGAGCCGAAGAGCTCCATCCTCGAAGGGTCGAGGCGTGAGCTCTCGTTGACGATGCCGTCGGCCGGGAGGCCGTCGTAGACGTAGAAGGAGCTGGCCAGCACGACCTTGCGCACGCCCGTGGCCCGGCACGCCTCGAGCACGTTGAGGGTGCCGGCGAGCTGCAGGGTGGACGACCGGAACGGGTCCTTGCGGGCGGTCCCCAGCACCGGTCCCGCCAGGTGGTACACGACGCCGGCTCCGGACACGGCCGCCCGGAGCTCGTCGAGGTCGAGGACGTCGACGCGCCGGACCCCTTCCCCCGACTCCTCCGGCACGCGCACGTCCGCGGCGACCGCGTCGTGGCCAGCAGCTCTCAGGTGCTCGGTGAGGGAGCGGCCGATGAAGCCGCAGCCACCGGTGACGACGACCTTCATGACGCGACCTCCAGCAGGGCCCGGGCGATGTGGCGGGCGTCGCCGTCCGACAGCGACG